>NZ_JAHBCX010000016.1:0-101820 GCF_019955895.1 Pseudomonas sp. GL-B-12 | reverse complement strand
CGCGAAAGCGGAGTATCAGTCAGTACCTATGTCGACTGACACTCCGCTTTCGCGAGCAAGCCCGCTCCCACAGTTTGAGATCACAAGCTTTTAGATCCCTTGCGGAGTCTCTTCGCCACCCAACGCTTCCACCAGTGCCGGCAGGAAGTCGCCGAAGGTCAGCATCATCAGGGTGAAGCTGGCGTCCAGTTGGCCCAGGGCTTCGTCGCCGCCATCCTGTTCCGCCTGGTCTTGCAGCAGGTCTTCGAACTTCAGGCGCTTGACCACCATTTTGTCGTCGAGGACGAACGACAGTTTGTCCTGCCAGGCCAGGGACAGTTGAGTGACCACTTTGCCGGTGCTCAGGTGCAACTGGATTTCTTCGCTGGTCAGGTCCTGGCGCTTGCAACGCACGATGCCGCCGTCTTCGTGGGTGTCGCGCAACTCGCACTCGTCCAGCACAAAGAAATCGTCCGCGGCTTTCTGGGTGGTGACCCACTCGGTCATGGTCGCGGTCGGGGACATCTTCACGGTCAGTGGGCGCACCGGCAGGGTGCCGATCACTTCACGCAGGGTCGACAGCAAGTCTTCGGCGCGTTTCGGGCTGGCCGAGTTGACCAGGATCAGGCCCTGTTTCGGCGCGATGGCGGCGAAGGTCGACGAGCGGCGGATAAAGGCGCGGGGCAGGAAGGCCTGGATGATTTCATCCTTGATCTGATCGCGTTCCTTCTTATAGACCTTGCGCATTTGCTCGGCTTCGATCTCTTCGACCTTTTCCTTGACCGCATCACGCACGACGCTGCCCGGCAAAATACGTTCTTCCTTGCGGGCGGACACCAGCAGGAAGTCACCGCTGACGTGTACCAGTGGCGCATCTTCGCCTTTGCCGAACGGCGCGACGAAACCGTAGGTGGTCAACTCCTGGCTTGCACATGGGCGCGCCAGTTTGGTGGCCAGTGCAGTTTCCAACGCCTCGGCATCAACAGGCAGATCTTGGGTCAGGCGATAGATAAGCAGGTTTTTGAACCACATGGGGTGAGTCTCTCCTTTATACAAAGGGGGGCATTATTGTCTTCGCCGTGCCATAGGCCAACCTTTCTCTAAGCCTTTGGAAGGCCTGAGAAAATTATTTTAAAAAGTGCTTGCCAGAGGTTGGGTCGCTCCGTAGAATGCGCGCCACACCGAAGCGAAGGGTGATTAGCTCAGCTGGGAGAGCGTCTGCCTTACAAGCAGAATGTCGGCGGTTCGATCCCGTCATCACCCACCATTCGTTTCAAGTGTTACGCGCAGCGGTAGTTCAGTCGGTTAGAATACCGGCCTGTCACGCCGGGGGTCGCGGGTTCGAGTCCCGTCCGCTGCGCCATATTCGGTAACCTGGAACACTGAACGCCAGGTCACCACGGAAAAGCCCGCTTAGGCGGGTTTTTTTCTGCCTCAAGTTTCACGGTTGTTCCTGTGGGTTGCGTCGTTTCACCGGTTTTTAGATTTTTTTGAAAAAACTTCAAATAAATCAACACTTTATAAAAACCTGTGGCATAATGTGCCCCGCAACGAAGGTAAAGGGTGATTAGCTCAGCTGGGAGAGCGTCTGCCTTACAAGCAGAATGTCGGCGGTTCGATCCCGTCATCACCCACCACTTACTTTCAACGCTATGCGCAGCGGTAGTTCAGTCGGTTAGAATACCGGCCTGTCACGCCGGGGGTCGCGGGTTCGAGTCCCGTCCGCTGCGCCATATTCGGTAACCTGGAACACTGAACGCCAGGTCACCACAGAAAGCCCGCCTTGTGCGGGCTTTTTGCTGTCCGGGATTTGGCTTTCCTCGCTCTCTGTAGGGGCGAGCTAGCTCGCGAAGGTCGTGAACGATAACGCGTAAATTCAGATACCCAGCGGCGGCCATGGCTTTTTCGCGAGCAAGCTCGCTCCTACAGTCCAGCATTGCGGGCGTGACGGTAGTCGCTGACAGCTTCATACACGGCCTTGCGCAGGCGATTGATCCCGCCGATGGGGCGGTGCGCCTCGACGCCGAACCAGGGATTGAACGACTGGTTGTCGCATTGCAGGTTCAGCGCCGGTGTATCGAAGTCCTGCGCCGGCACCTTGATCCGCGCCACCGTCTCGAAGGGCGCATCGCTCTCGCTCCACTCAATACTGGTGTCTTCAATCGGCATGTACTTGTTGGCGTCCTGTCGCTGGATCTGCAAGGCGAAACACGCGGGCATCCGGTCGGTCGACAGCTGTTGGTTCAGCGCATTGCGCAGGAAGTTCGGCAACTTGCGATTCTGTTCCGGCAGGTTGTAGGCCGGGCAGCTATCCGGATCGGGCATGACCCGGAACTTCGCATTGGCTTCACCGAATTTGTAGGGTGAAACCGAAAAATACGTCGTCTGGGTCGGGCTCGACGGGGCAGGGGCCAGTGTCGCCAGGGCAATGAACAGGTGGCGAACCTGCCAGGTGCGTGGATCCCAACCAGGGAAGAAGGCCATCATCTTTTTACCATCGGCCTGGGCTGCGACGTTCTGACGGTATTCGGCGACATTACTGACAAAGAAGTTCGGGTGGCTGAACATCACAAAGTCCTGTTCGCCTCGCCCCTGCCGGTCGCTCAACAGTTGCTTGCCCGGCACATCGAGCAGTTTGATCGCCATGCCCCGAGCATCGCGGATGCTGTCGAACTGCGGGTAGGCATTGCCGTTGGACAGGCGCATCGTCGCTTGCCAGGTTTTGCCCGGCTCGCTGAACACGCCCTGGCGCAGTTCGCCTGGCAGTTCCGGCAGCACCTGAACTTCGGCCTTCACACAGCCGTGGGCCTTGGCATGGGCGTCGCGCAGGTAGCGGGTGCTTTCGCGGTGCTGATCGACGATGCGCACGGCGGTCTGGATGATGTCCTGGGTCATCGCGGCTTCGTCGTCCGCAATCAACTCCTGCGCCGAGACCGGCCCGCGATGCTGCCAGGCAAACCAGGCGCTGGTCAGGGCCCAACCCAGCACGCCGAGACCCAGTAGCCACAGCAACAGCCTGGCGAGGAAGGCGCCCAGGCGCATCCAGAGCGTTATCAGCATGGAAACGTCCTTTGAACTGCGGCTGTGGTCATGGCAATTGCGCTTCCAGCGGGCCGCCCAGCACTTTCAGATATTCCAGCAGTGCCCAGCGTTCTTGCGGCTGCAACCAGCGGCCGATCACGCCATTGCCGAGTTTGCCGGCGCGGAACTCATGGCCGCTGTTATGGTTGCCGGTGATTCGCGTGTCGAAGAGGAAACCGTTGGTAAAGGCTTCGGTGCGGTAACCCAGGTGTCCCGGGTCGTACTCGAAAGTGCCTTTGTAGAACGTGGTCGCACGCTCATCGTGAGGCGACAGCAATTGATAAAGGCTCGGGACCGAACCGTTGTGCAGAAACGGCGCTGTCGCCCATACACCCGCCAATGGCCTGGCCTTGTACGAACGCAATTCGCGCACACCGATCGGCAGGCCGAAACCGTCCATTGCAGGACGCTCGGCAGGGGTGACATTGACGTCTTGATACGCGCGGTCCTGGACAAATGCCGTGACATAGGCCAGCCCCTTGGCCACGGACAGCTTGCTCAGGTCCAGAGGCTCGGTGGGTTTTGGCTCGACATCGAGCTTTTCCAGTTCCGCCTGGTTCCATTGCAACGCTGTCAGGTCGAAGCGGTGGTCGGCGATGTTGTTGGCCGCGCCGGGGTCCGTGCCGATGTAATCCACCGGGAGCATTTTCAGGTGCTGGACGTATCGTCCCTCGCCCTGGCTGGTGCGCGGTACATGACAACCTGCGCAGTTTTCGGCGAACAGGGCGCGGCCCTTGGCTGCCAGAGGTTTGTCGACCACGCCCAACAGTTCTTCCGGCCAGGCCGGTGGTGAAAGTCGTTGCAGGGTTTCTTCGATCAGGTGCAGATCGCGCACGCGGACACTGGAGGGATAGCGGGCATCGCCCATCAGCGGCTGGCCGTTCTTGTCGAAGAAATTCAGCGTGGCACCGACGCCTAACGCCTCGCCGATGTTGCGGGCCATCGGTTGTTTCGCCGAGCCGTTCCACTGCACCCATTCGAACGTCCACATGTCCCACAACTGCGGATAATCGACCGGGGCATTGGCCACGCGGTAGTTATCGGGGGAAATCGCATCACCGAAGCTGGCGTTGGCAATGCGCCCGAAGGCGTCTGTGCGCCCCGGGCCTTCCTCGGTCGGATAGAGCCCGCGATGGGTGTCGTTCCAGGCCACCTTGAGGAATGTGTCCAGTGAAGATTTGAAATCTTTGCGCAACTGTTGGTGGCGCGTCTCGTAGTCCTGACCCAGAACGCTGCGTGCAAAGCGCTCGAATTTCCACGGGTTGTAGTAAGTGGAGGCGAGGCTGGCCACCAGAGCTTGTCCGAAACTGCCTCCTTTGAGTGTAGGAACACTGGAAGGCAGGACATGCTGCGCCGAGCCACCGTCGATACGCACGGCTTGCCCCTTGAAACGCAGTTCACCGGTGTGGCAGGCCGCGCAGGTGATATCCAGAAACACATCCGGGCTCCCCGCATTCTGGTGCCGGGTAAAGCCTGCCGGGAGGTTGCCGGGGTTGTTCGGTGTCGGTTTCTGGCCGGGGTCCACCAGAAAACCGAAGCGGGCGAGGTATTCGGGGGCGGCGAAGCGTTGCTGCGAGAAGGGCAGTTCGAGGGCTGTGAACCAGTCATAGCGCAAGCCTTTGACCTGAGTGCCCTGGGGTGTGAAGTAATAGGTCTCGCGATCGGCGGCGCTCCATTGCTCCAGGTAATGCACCTGTTGTGCAGGCGACCAGGCCGGCAATTTCGGGTTGGCGACGTAGTAAAGAACCACGGCCATGACCAGCCCGAGCAGTACTGCGATGAGAGCCAGCAAGCGAAAGAAGAGGCGCAAGATAAACATCCTTGTTGAATTGACATGCCGTTATGCCCGAGTACCCTAGGTGCGGCAAGAGGCCATTACGCCAGATATTGTAGGCTCAGGAATGAGCCTGCGTCGGAACAAGATGAAAGAAGCTTCATCAGCCGAATTGTGAATAGCGTTTAAACACCTGAACTTATCAATTGTTTCCGGCTCTCATGCCGGTAGCCATTGGTCGTGGCGGCCTGATAAGCTCGCGGCTTTACTCGATTGCCCTTTAGGCGCATGAACAAGGAAATAGCATGAAACAGCATCGGTTGGCGGCGGCGGTGGCCCTGGTTGGCCTGGTACTCGCGGGTTGTGATTCGCAGACCAGCGTAGAGCTGAAAACTCCGGCGCAAAAAGCTTCCTACGGCATTGGCCTGAACATGGGCAAGAGCCTGGCTCAGGAAGGCATGGATGACCTGGATTCCAAGGCTGTAGCCCAGGGCATCGAAGACGCCGTCGGCAAGAAAGAGCAGAAGCTCAAAGACGAAGAATTGGTCGAGGCGTTCGCCGCACTGCAAAAGCGTGCCGAAGAACGCATGGCCAAGATGAGCGAAGAGTCGGCCGCTGCCGGCAAGAAATTCCTCGAAGAAAACGCCAAGAAAGCTGGCGTGACCACCACCGCTTCGGGCTTGCAGTACGAAGTCGTGAAGAAAGCCGATGGCCCTCAGCCAAAGCCGTCTGACGTAGTGACCGTTCACTACACCGGCAAGCTGACCAACGGCACCGTATTCGACAGTTCCGTCGAGCGCGGCAGCCCGATCGATCTGCCGGTCAGCGGTGTGATCCCGGGTTGGGTCGAAGGCCTGCAACTGATGCACGTTGGCGAGAAGTACAAACTGTACATCCCTGCTGACCTGGCTTACGGCGCTCAAAGCCCAAGCCCGGCGATTCCGGCCAACTCGGTGCTGGTATTCGACCTGGAACTGCTGGCCATCAAGGATCCGGCAAAAGAAGACGCCGCTGCCCAGTAACCAGCGTCTGCTTCGATAACAACGCCTCGCTCATGCGGGGCGTTGTTGCATCTGGCGTTCGGCACGGGTAAACAAAACGAACAGACGCTCTAGGCCGGAGTCTTAGGCATAGTAGCGTTGGCGGTAGCCGTACAAGACCGCCAAGTCAATGAAATTATAGGTTTTTTTTGATGAGTAAAAAACGCCCGATCTGAACGCAGGCCTTGTAAAACGGGCCTTACAGCGACGAAAAGCAGCTCTGTTCACAAGGTTATCCACAATTTGTGTGGATAACATTTCAATGGGAGGAATGATGAAAATACCCTGGAATTTCGCTCGTTTCCTGCCACTGGCCGGACGCCTGCTGGCACGCGGCCGATTGCCGACGCTGTTGTTCGCCGTTGCCAGCAAAGGCGCGAGCCAGGGCAATCGACTGGGCAAGATCAAGGACGACTTGAAGCTGTTGCAGGCACTCTGCCTGGCCTACTGGCGTGGTGAGTATCGAGCCATCAGCCCCAAGGCGCTGGTTTCGGTTGTCGCGGGCCTGATGTATTTCCTCAGTCCATTGGATGCAATCCCGGATTTCATTCCAGTGTTCGGCATGCTCGATGACATCGCGGTACTGGCATGGCTGATGAAAGTGCTCGATGACGAGCTCAATGCCTTCCGCGCCTGGCGCAAACGGCAGGTACCGGAGAAACTCGCGGTGGTCGAGCGTCTGCCTGATACCCCCGAGCAACTGCAACTTCAAGGCCCGAAAAAACACTGAGTCGATTTCGACCTGTTCACAGATTGATTCCCCCCCGCGACCTTGGCCGCTGTTAGGATTACACTTCTAGGGAAAAGTGCCGACTCGCTAAGTGTTGTTGTCCTACGGGGTAGTCATGGATATTCAGATAATTACACGCGAAGGCGAACCCGAATATGCGGTTCTGCCATGGGCTCAGTATCAGGCGTTACTGAAAGCAGCGGGGGTCAAGGAGCAAGCGTCGCCTCAAGCCACGAAGCTTCAGGCGGCAACACCAGACGCGATTCTTCCGGGTCTGGATCAACTACGCAGTTTGCGCGAAGGGAAGGGCATCGCCATCGAGGCGCTGGCCCGCACGGTAGGCATCAGCCCGTCTTACCTGGCCATGATCGAAAGTGGCGAGCGTCTGCCCGACGCCGCGATTCGTCGCAGCCTGGCCTGGGAATTGACGGTGCCGGGGTGGAGGGATGAATCGTGAGCGTACGCATCAGTCGTCAACATTGGGACGGATTGCTGGGCGAACTGGATCAGGCGCGTCGTCAGCGCCATCTCCTGACTTATCGGGCATTACTGGAACGTTTGCAGTTACCGACTCCGGCCATGCAAACCCTGACAGCGGCCCTTGAGCATCTGGCGGCCCTGGACGCCAGGGCGGAGCAGCCATTGCGCAGTTCACTGGTGATCAGTCAGGGCGCCAGCCGCTTGCCGCGCACCGGATTCTTTGAATGTGTCGAGCGTCTCGGGCGTTTTTCCGGGCCGTCGGACGGCGTTGCCGCCGCGTCCTGGCATGCTTCGGAAGTGGTGCGGGTGTTCGAGTACGAATACCCGGAATCGGCCGAGGCCTGAATGTTTTTACAACTCAAGGCGCGGGCCGGTTACTGGCTCGCGCGCCGATTGTTTCACTGGCCATGGTTTGTCCGTCAGCCACGCGGCTGGCGCTGGCTCGAAGGCCAGTTCGCACGCATGGCCAACCTGGGCGATGTCGGCGCCCAGAGCTTCTATGGGCACATCCTGACGTTTCGCGGCGTCGGCCTCGGTGCTCGTGAGGAGGGCGTGCGTTTGTTGCGCCTGGCGGCGTTGGCGGGCGATGGCAAGGCGGCGTATCAAGTGGGCGTGATCAGTCTGGCAGGGACGGCGAGCAAGGCTCCGGACCCGGTTGCGGCCGCGCGATTCTGGGAGATCGCGGCGAAGGCCGGGCATCCGTTGGCGCCGATCAAGCTCGAAGAACTGAAGTCTTCCTCGGCGCCTCGTTGATTGGAGTGATGCCGAAAAGCTCCCTTATCGATGCCCGGAAACGAGCACCTCATCAACAGTCGAAACCACCAGGCTATCAATCACATGCACGCTATAGCCCTGCACATTCTTGGCGTGGTGCTTGGCCTGTGATGCCATTTCCGCCAGCTGACTCGCATCGAGTTGTCCACAGGCCTGTGGATGCAAATGCACCACGCCGATCGACAGCGACAACAGCGCAAACTCCTGGCGCTGACCCTGGCGATTCGGTGCGATAAAGCAGCCGGCTTCCAGGTGTTCGCTGCGGTAGAAGCGCCGGCACTGGCTCTGGAAGTCGTCGAGCAACTGGTTCAGACGGTTGCGCCAGTCTTCCGGGCCGAGCACCAGCAGAAAATCATCGCCGCCGATGTGGCCGACGAAGTCGCGGGACGGGTCGACGCGGTCGTTCAGGCATTGCGCCAGGCACAGCAGGACTTCGTCGCCGCGACCATAGCCGTAGATGTCATTGAAGGGTTTGAAGCTATCAATGTCCACGTAGCAGATCACCGATTCCCGTTGCTGTTGCAGCAGCCGCGTCAGGCAGTGCTGGATCGGCACGTTGCCCGGAAGCAAGGTCAGCGGGTTGGCGTAGCGAGCCTGCTGGATCTTCAGTTCCGTGATCAGCTTGAGTACGTCAATCACCCGGCCCAGGCCCAGATAACCGCCGTTGAGGGTGATGATGAAATCCTCCTCGATACGCTGGCGGGCACGGCTGGTGATCAGGCGGCTGACCTGTTGCAGGGACTGGCTCAGTTCGACGGCGAGGAAGTCATCGTTCATCAGGCGGCTGATGGGCTTGCGGGCGAACAGGTCGGTGGCAAAGGGCTTGAGCAGGGCATCGGAGAGCGAATGACGATGGACAATGCCGCAGGGCTGACCCTGTTCATCCAGGACTGCCAGCGAGTTCAGGTTGGCCTGGCGCCGAAAGGCTTCGAGCACCGTGGCGGTCGGGGTGTCACGGTTCACCGCGGGTAGCTCGTTGAGCAGGGCGCTGAGGTCGCTGCCGTCTTCACTCAGTACAACGGCGGTGCTGTCCTGTCGCGGCATCAATGCCCGGGCATCCCGCGGTGGGTGTTCCTGGGGGCGGCAGAGCAGATACCCCTGCACCAGGTCCACGCCCATTTCGGTCAGCACCGCGAGCTCTTCGGGCAGCTCGATACCTTCGGCAATGACTTGCGCCCGTGAGGCCTTGGCGATTTGCAGTATCGAGCCGACGAACTCGCGCTTGAGCGCGTCCTGATGAATGCCATCAATGAAATGCCGGTCGATTTTCACGTAATCCGGCCGCAGCTCGGACCATAAGCGCAAACTTGAATAGCCCGCCCCCAGATCATCCAGCGCAATCGAAAACCCCATCGCCCGATAGTGATGCAGGGCGGTTTGCAACAGCTGGAAATCATCCGTCGGCGTCTGTTCCGTGAGCTCGATGACCACCTGGCTCGGCGCAATGCCGAAGTCCTGCAGCAATTGCAGGGTGCGCCCCGGTTGATGGGCCGCTTCGAGCAGGGACTCCGGGGATACATTGAGGAACAACATGCCTGGCAGTTGTTGCTCATTGAAGCGTCGGCAAGCGCTTTCGCGGCAGGCAATTTCCAGCTCGCTCAGGCGTCCGGCCTGGCGGGCGACGGCGAACAGGGCGACAGGGGAGTGCAGAGGGCTGTTGGAGGGGCCGCGACTGAGGGCTTCGTAGCCGAGGATGCGTCGTTCAGAGAGGCTGATGATCGGTTGGAACAGGCTGTGCAAACCGCTTTGACTCAGGATCGAGCTCAAGGCACTCAGCTGTTCGGTTGTGGTCATGGCGATCTCTGGCGATAAAAAAAGGACCGGGCGTGCTCTTGGTAGAAAGAGCACGCCCGGTCCTTTATTTCACGACAGAGTGATGACTGTTTGATGACGCTCCGGGGAGCGTCAGCATTAAATTGCCATCAGTTGCTGGTGAAAACTCAGTGCTTGGCCACTGCCGTGTTGAGTTTCAGGTAGTCCAGCAGAATCCGCCCGGTTTCGCTGAGGTAGGCGTCGTCTTCCGGTTTGGTCTTGTCATCCTCGGCTGCAATCGCGTCCTCGTCTTCTTTCTTCAGCTCTTTGAGCGGTTCTTCGCCCTTGGCCTTGCGACGGATGTTTTCCATGGTCAGCTGTTTGGCTTCGATGTCGGCGTGCTGGGCACGACGCTCGGCTTCATTGAGGCTGACGGTTTTCTCGGTCATCAGTTTCTGCGCCAGGGCCAGCTTGTCGCGGATGAACACGAACTCCGCATCCTTGGCCGTACGCACGTCATGCTCGGACTTGAGCTGCGAAATGTACGGCTTGAACGGATCCACCGCAGGCTTGATCGCCGCCTTGATGGTGTCCCACGGCATGGCTTCCGGCAGGGCGCTTTCACCGATTTCCTTGGTGTCGATGATCGACGGGTAATCGATGTCCGGCAAGACGCCCTGATGCTGGGTGCTCTGCCCGGAAACCCGGTAGAACTTGGCCAGGGTCAGTTTCAGTTCGCCATGGTTGAGCGGCTGAATGGTCTGCACGGTGCCTTTGCCGAAGGTCTGGCCGCCAATGATCAGTGCGCGGTGGTAGTCCTGCATGGCGCCGGCAAAAATCTCCGAAGCCGAGGCGGACAGGCGGTTGACCAGCAACGCCATCGGGCCTTTGTAGAACGCGCCCGGGTTTTCATCTTCCAGGACATCGACGCGGCCATCGGCGTTACGCACGAGTACGGTCGGGCCTTTGTCGATGAACAGGCTGGTCAGCTCGGTGGCCTCTTGCAAGGAGCCGCCACCGTTGTTACGCAGGTCGATGACGACGCCGTCGACTTTCTCTTTCTGCAGCTCGGTCAGCAGTTTCTTGACGTCGCGGGTGGTGCTCTTGTAATCCGGGTCGCCGGCACGGAAGGCCTTGAAGTCCAGATAGAACGCCGGGATTTCGATAATGCCGAGCTTGTAGTCCTTGCCGTCCTGCTTCAGGTTCAAGACCGATTTCTTCACGGCCTGATCTTCAAGCTTCACCGCTTCACGGGTGATCGGCACGATCTTGGTGGTCTGGTCGTTCGGCGCATTGCTGGCCGGGATGACTTCCAGGCGCACCACGGTGCCCTTCGGACCACGGATCAGCTTGACCACTTCGTCCAGGCGCCAGCCCACGACGTCGACCATTTCCTTGTTGCCCTGGGCAACGCCGATGATCTTGTCGGCCGGTGCAACCTGCTTGGTCTTGTCCGCCGGACCTGCCGGCACCAGGCGCACGACTTTCACCTGGTCGTTATCGCTCTGCAACACGGCGCCGATGCCCTCGAGGGACAGGCTCATGTTGATGTCGAAGTTCTCCGCGTTATCCGGCGACAGATAGTTGGTGTGCGGGTCGTAGGACATGGCGAAGGTGTTGATGTACGCCTGGAAGATGTCTTCCGCGCGGGTCTGGTCCAGACGCGCCAACTGGTTCTTGTAGCGCTTGGTCAGGGTTTCCTGGATCTGCTTGGGCTCTTTGCCGGCGATCTTCATCCGCAGCACTTCATCCTTGACGCGTTTGCGCCACAGGTCGTCGAGTTCTGCGCTGGATTTGAGCCAAGGGGCGTCCTTGCGGTCGATCAGCAAGGTTTCCTTGGTGGTGAAGTCGATCTTGTCGACGCCTTTGTCCAGCTCGGCAAGGGCGAAGTCCAGACGCGCCTTTACGCGGTCCAGGTAGCGCTTGTAGATGGTGAACCCGGCGTTCAGGTCGCCGCTTTTGAGGAAGTCGTCGAACTGCGTCTTCCACTTGTCGAATTCGGCAATGTCGCTGGCCATGAAGTAGCTGCGCGACGGATCCAGCAGCTTGAGGTAGCTGTCGTAGATGATTACCGAGCGCGCGTCATCGAGTGGCGGCTTGCTGTAGTGGTGGCGCTTGAGCAACTCCACGACGTTCAAGCTTGCGATCACTTCGTCACGATCGGGTTGAAGCTTGTCCCAGCTATTGGCTGCGAATGTATTGCTCGACATCGGCAGCAAGCCGATACCGATGAATAAGGCGAGGGCAGTGCTGGGGAACAGATGCTTCATGCTGATTCGACGCGGGGACAATTGATAACGCATATTAGGCCGTCTTTGAAGTCGCCGGCTCTTTGGGAACCGGTCGCATAATGCAAAAAGCCCGACGCTATAGCTTCGGGCTCAGTCCAGACTCACTATGGAGGCACTGTGAAAGCATTGCAAGGCGTTGACGGTCGAGTGGTGTGGGTTGATGAGGCGAGTCCTACATGCGATGTAGGGCAAGTTCGCATCCGAGTGTCGGCAGCGGGTCTCAATCGCGCCGATTTATTGCAGAAGGCAGGCCTTTATCCGCCGCCGCCGGGGGCTAGCCAAGTGCTTGGTCTAGAGTGCTCGGGCGTGATCAGCGAGGTTGGCGCCGGGTCCTCCTGGCAAATTGGCGATCGGGTTTGCGCCTTGCTGGCCGGGGGCGGGATGGCCGAAGAGGTGGTTGTCGACGGACGGCATGTGCTGCCGGTTCCCGACGGAGTGTCACTGGTCGAAGCGGCTGCATTGCCCGAAGTTTATGCAACAGTCTGGTTGAATTTGTTTCAACTGGCTGCGCTCAAACCGGGTCAGAAAGTTCTGCTGCATGCCGGGGCAAGTGGAATTGGTTCAGCGGCCATTCAGCTGTGCAAGGCCTTCGGCAACCCGTGCTGGGTCAGCGTCGGCTCCGCCGAGCGGTTGGCGTACTGCGAAGCGCTGGGTGCCCAGGGCGGCGTGGTGCGTAATGGTGATCTGGAGAGCCTGCGGGATCTGGGGCCGTTCGACGTGATTCTCGACCCGGTGGGCGGCAATTACGCGGCGTTGAACCTCAAGCTGCTGGCGCAGGACGGCCGTTGGGTGCTGATCGGTCTGATGGGCGGCCGCGAGGCCAAACTCGACCTGGCCCAGGTGCTGGCCAAGCGCGTGCAGTTGCTGGGTTCGACCCTGCGCAGCCGGGATGATCAGTTCAAGGCGGATCTGTTCAGTGATCTCAGTCAGCATGTGTGGCCGTTGTTTGCCGAGGGGCGGTTGAGCCCGCAGCTGGCCAGGACGTTCCCGATCAAGGATGCCGAGGCGGCGTTTGCCGAGCTGGCGAGCAATACCGTGGCGGGGAAGGTGGTGTTGGTGATTGATGAAAGCCTGAGCTGACAACACAAAAAACTGTGGGAGCAAGCCCGCTCCCACAGGGGGCTTGTGTTATTTCCAGTGGTGGATTGGCCATCCAGCCTTTTCAGCCTGCTCGCGCAACACCGGATCCGGGTTGACCACGTGGGGGAAATCCACTTTCAGCAACAACGGCAGGTCGTTGCGTGAGTCGGAATAGAAACTCGCGCCTTCAAGGTTTTCCTCCTCTGCATCCAGCCACTCCAGCAAACGGGTGATCTTGCCTTCGCGGTAGGTCAGGGTACCGACGGTGTGGCCGGTGTAAACGCCGTGAGCCACTTCCAGTTCGATGCCCAGAATCTCGTCGATGCCAAGGCGCTCAGCGATGGGGCCGACCAGATGCGTGCCCGAGGCCGAGATCACCAGGATCCGGTCGCCGGCCTTGCGATGGGCGGCTATGGCTTTGGTGGCGTCACTGAAAATGATTGGTTCGATGAAGTCTTCCACCCACGGACCAACCAGATGCTCAACCTCTTGCGGCGTGCGGCCGATCATCGGCTCCAGGCTGAAGGTCATGTAGTCTTCCATGCGCAATTTGCCGTGACTGTAGGCATCCATCAGCTCGTTGTTCTGCCGCATGAACGACTCGGGGTCGACCCAGCCCAGGCGGCCCATCTGCTCGCTCCAAAGGGTGGCGCAGTCGCCGTGGATCAGGGTTTCGTCCAGATCAAAAATTGCCAGGGCCATCGGGTTCTCTCTGAGAACAGCTGCAAGCTTCAAGCTTCAAGCTGCAAGAAGTTGATTTAGGTGGTCAGCAGTTTACAACTTGAAGCTTGAAGCTTGCAGCTGTCTTCAAGCTACCTCACACAGGGCCGTCGGATCGATGGAAAGCGCCAGGCGCTGACCATCGGGATGCAGGTCGGCCGCCGAGCGGTTCAGCACATCCACCACCAATTCCACGCCCCGGGCTTCGACCCGGTAGCGAATCACGTTGCCCAGCAGGCTGTGGCTGCGAATCTGCGCGTCCAGTTCGCCGTTAAGGCTCAGTTCGATGGCTTCCGGGCGAATGGCGATGCGCTTGCTGATCGGTCGCTGCAACAGCTTCGAAGCGCTGTCGGCATCCAGCAGGTTGTAGTTGCCGATGAAACCGGCGGCGAACACATCCACCGGCGCGGTATAGAGGGTTTCGGCGTCGCCGCTTTGTACGATTTTTCCCTGATTCATCAGGAAAATCCGGTCAGACATGGTCAGGGCTTCTTCCTGATCGTGTGTGACGAAAATCGTGGTCAGGCCCAGTTCGCGCTGGATCTGACGAATCTGTTCACGCAGATGCTTGCGAATCCGCGCGTCCAGGGCCGACAACGGTTCGTCGAGCAGCAGCAGGCGTGGCCGGGTCACCAGGGAGCGGGCGAGGGCGACGCGCTGGCACTGGCCCCCCGACAGCTGATGCGGGTAACGCGCGGCAAAGTCATTGAGCTCCACCAGTCTGAGCACTTCCGCGACGCGTTTACGGCTGTCATCGGCATTGACCTTTTGCATGCGCAAGCCGAAGGCGACGTTTTGCTCCACAGTCATGTTAGGGAACAGCGCATAGCTCTGGAACACCATGCCGATCCCGCGTTTCTGCGGGCTCACCGGCACGATATCGACGCCATCGAGCAGGATTTTGCCACCATCCACCGAAGTCAGGCCGGCGATGCAGCGCAGCAGGGTGGATTTGCCGCAACCGGACGGGCCGAGCAGGGTGACGAACTCACCTTTCTGGATTTCGCAATTGATGTCGCTGAACACCGTGGTGCCCGCGAAGCTTTTCTGAAGATGTTGGACGCTGACATAGCTCATTCGCTTTTGTCCCTGTTCAAGATATTGGCAATCCAGGTCAGAACCAGCACAAAGAAGAAGTAGGAGATCACCAGCGCACTGGTGAAATGACCGCTGCTGTTGCGCATGTTGTTGAGATAGACCTGCAGGGTTTCGTAGCGGGTACCGACAAGGATGTTGGCAAACACGAACTCACCGAACAGGAACGAGAACGACAGCAGCAGTGCCACCATCAAGCCCTTGCGCAGGTTCGGCAGCACCACCAGGAAGGCGGCTTGCCAGGTGCTGGCACCGAGCAACTGGGCGGCGTCCATCAGGTCGCGCAGGTTGATTGCTTGCAGGTTGTTGGTGATCGCCCGGTACATGAACGGCAGCGCTACGGTGAAGTAGCAACCGATCAGGATCCAGGGCGTCCCGACCATGGCGAAAGGCCCTGAACCGTAGAGCTGCAACAGCCCCACCGACGACACCACCGGCGGCACGGCGAAGGGCAGCAGGATCAGGATGTTCATCAGCGCGTCGAGTTTCGGGAAGTGGTAATGCACCACGAACAGCAGCGGCAGAATCAGCACTACCGAAAGAATCAACGAGCCGACGCAGACTAGCAGCGATTGCCCGAACGCATGCAGGAAGCGCGGATCGCTCCACAATTGGATGTACCACTTGAGGGTGAAACCGCTGGGCAGGATGGTCGCCGACCAACTGCTGGCGATCGAGTAGATCAGCGTGCCGGCCAGCGGCAACAGCAGGATGGCAAACAGCAAGTACACCACGACGCGGTGGTAGACACCGACGGGCCCCAGTTCAGCGCGAGACATGGTAGCTCCTCTTCAACAGCAACTGATGCACGATGGTCACCAGGGTCATCAAGGCCACCAGCACCACGGCCAGGGCGCTGGCCAGGTTCGGGTCCAGGGAAATGTCACCGGACACCATCGCCGCGATACGGATCGGCAGCACGTTGAAGTTGCCGGTGGTCAAGGCGTACACCGTGGCATAGGCGCCGAGGGCGTTGGCCAGCAGGATCACGAACGTGCCGAGCAGCGCCGGGGTCAGCACCGGCAAACCGATGTGCCGCCAGAATTGCCAGCCGCTCGCGCCGAGCAGCGCGGCGGACTCACGCCAGTCTTCGCGCAAGGCATCGAAGGCCGGGTACAGCAGCAGCACGCCGAGGGGAATCTGGAAGTAGGTGTAGAGAATGATCAGCCCGGTTTTCGAGTACAGGTTGAAGTCCTGAATGATTCCGGCCTGCTTGAGCATGATGGTGAAGCTGCCGTTGAAGCCGAGCAAAATGATGAACGCGAAGGCCAGGGGCACACCGGCGAAATTGCTGGTCATGTTGGCGAAGGCGTTGACGAAGTTGCGCAGTTTCGAATCGACCCGGCGCAGGGAGTAGGCGCCCAGTATGGCGATGATGATCCCGAACGCGCTGGACCAGAAGCTGATCTCAAGGCTGTACTGGATCGCCTGCAGGTAAAACTTCGAGCTGAAGATCTTGCTGAAGTTGGCCAGGCCCCAGCCGAACTCTTCCGACTCCAGGCTGTTGATCATTACCCAGGTCAACGGGGCAATTTCGAACACGATAAAGAACAGTGCGAAGGGCATCACGCACAGGGCAGCGAGCCATTTGCTGCGAGTCATGGCCTTCACTTGAGCAACTCCCGGCAGACCGGTTTGTCGTGGGGCACGCCAAGCAACTCGCAGACGGTGCCGCAGATCTCGGTCTGTTTCGGCGCGGCGCCGGCGTCGAAGCTGAATGCGTCACCGAGCACGAACAGCGGTACTTCCCGTTCTTCCGGCAGCAGGCCGTTGTGGGAGCGGTCGTTGTTCATGCCGTGGTCGGCGGTGACCAGCACCTGATAGCCGGCATCGAGCCAGCCTTGCAGGTAGTCGGCCAGGATGATGTCGGCCGAGCGGGCGCTGTTGCGGTACTGCGGGGTGTCGAGTCCGTGCTTGTGCCCGGCGTCGTCGATGTTCATCGGGTGGATCAGCAAAAAGTTCGGTGCATGGCGCAGGCGCAGGTTTTCGGCGTCGGCGAACAGGTGCGAATCCGGGTAGTGATCGTTCCAGTAGAAATGCCCGTGCTGGATCGGCAGTTGCGGGTCATCGGTGTGACGGTCCCGGGCCGCCACGAAGGGCGAACGGTTGTACAGCTCGCTGACCCAGTGATAGGCCGCTGCAGCGGTCGTCAGCCCGGCGTCGGTGGCGTAGTGATAGATGCTGCGTTGGTTGGACAGGCGCGAAACGTTGTTGTGGACGATGCCGCTGTCGATCGGCGCCACGCCGGTCAGGATGCATTCGTACAGCGGACGGGACAGGGCTGGCAACTCGCACTCCAGTTTGTAGAGTGCGGCGCGTCCGGCGCCGACGTACGCCTGCAGGTGCCCCATGGCGTGGCGGGCGACCTCGTAGTTGAGGCCGTCGAGCACGACAAGGATGACGTTGTGTTTCATAGGGGCGATGACTCCGTGAAACAGATGATTCAAGTACGCAACCAATCCCTTGTGTGAGCGAGCCTGCTCACGATGGTGGCCGACCATTCAACATTGATGCTGACTGAAACGACGCTATCGCGAGCAGGCTCGCTCCCACAGGGATCTCCATCAGACCTCCCGTTGGTGGCCTACCCGCTTACTGCATATTGATGATGACTTCTTCCTGCCACTTCTGAGGAAGCCCCTTGGAAGTCTTTTCCCAGGCGTCCGCGTCCTTGATCGGCGTGACCTTTTTGTACTGCTCGTTAGGCAGCAGCTTGGCCTGCACTTCGGCTGGCAGGGTCAGGTGCTCGGCACGGATCGGACGGGCATTGCCCTTGGCCAGGTTGATCTGGCCGGCGTCGCTGAAGATGTATTCGCGGGCCAGCTTGGCGGCATTCGGGTTTTTCGCGTACTTGTTGATGATGGTGGTGTAGCCGGAGATCACCGAACCGTCGGACGGGATCAGCACCACGTAGTCATCCGGGTTGGCCATCTTGGCCTTGTAGCTCAAGCCGTTGAAGTCCCAGACCACGCCGACTTCGATTTCGCCTTTTTCCATGGTGGCAATCGTCGGGTTGGACATCGACAGGCGACCTTGCTTGGCGATGTCGGCGAACAGATCCAGGGCAGGCTTGAGGTTTTTCTCGTCGCCACCGTTGGCCAGTGCCGCGGCCAGTACGCCGTTGGCCGCCTGGGCCGCGGTACTCACGTCGCCAATGGAGACCTTGTATTTACCGCCCTTGAGGTCAGCCCACTTGGTTGGGGCGTCGGAACCGTGCAGCAACTTCTTGTTGACGATGAAAGCGATGGTGCCGGTGTAGGCCAGTGCCCAGTTGCCGTCCTTGTCCTTGGCCCAGGCTGGAACCTGATCCCAGGTCGAAGGCTTGTAAGGCTGGACCACGCCTTGCTTGACCGCGATCGGGCCAAACGCTGCACCGACGTCGCCGATGTCGGCGCTGGCGTTGTCTTTTTCCGCGGCGAACTTGGCGATCTCTTGGGCCGAGCTCATGTCGGTGTCGATGTGCTTGAGGCCGTATTTATCGCTCAGGTCTTTCCAGGTGCCGGCCCAGTTGGCCCAGTCATCGGGCATGCCGACGCTGTTGACGGCGCCTTCCGCTTTCGCAGCGGCTTCCAGGGTTTTCAGATCATCGGCCGCCATGGCAGCGGTGCACATTGCGATGGTCGAGCCTAACAGTGATGCCAGGAAAAGCTTTTTCATTCCGAAGCTCCTTGGGTCGTGTTCAACGCTGCGATTGCGGTTGTGTTGGTCTAGGTCAGCAATACCTGAGCCAATTTAAGGGGGCTGGATGACACTTTGATGTCGTTCGTCGCCCGGGATGACTTTTTGTTGAGCGGTATCGCGGGTGGCCTGCTAAGCGTAGACCATGGTCAAAGCCCCAGCGGGCAAGGGGATTTGCCGATGTATTGCAGGTTCTTGAAGTCGCGAATGGCGACCGTTGGGCCGTTTTGTCACATCTCGGTCATCTGCGCTGCCTACGCTTGCAGACTATTGAATGAGCCGGTTTTTGCTGCGGTTCTGCCCTGAATTGGTTCTGGCCTAGTCCAGATAGGAAACATTAATGCGTGAAGAGGCAACCAAAGCGGTAACAGCCATCGGCCAGGTGCTTCAGGAACAGATCGACCATGGACTGTTGATTCCCGGCAGCAAATTGCCGGCCGAGCGCAAACTCAGTGAATTGTTCGGCACCACGCGGATCACTTTGCGTGAAGCGTTGTTGCAGTTGGAGTCGCAGGGGCAGATTTATCGCGAGGAGCGTCGCGGCTGGTTCGTCTCGCCGCCGCGCCTGGCGTACAACCTGATGCAGCGCAGCCACTTTCACGCGATGGTCAGCGCCCAGGGGCGAGTGCCGTCCACCGAGGTGATTTCGGCGCGATTGCAACCGGCATCGGCGGCGGTGTGTGCCTGGCTGCAATTGCCGGCGTTGTCGAGCGTGATTCAGATCTGCCGCTCACGGCGGATCGACGGGCGGCTGGTGCTGTATGTGGAGCACTATCTGAACCCGCAGTACTTTCCCGGGATCCTCGATTTCGATTTGAATCAGTCGATCACCGAGTTGTATGCGCGGCATTACGATTTGCACTACGGGCGGGTGCGCTTCGAGATTGTGCCCACGGCGTTGTCGGTGGATGCGGCGGCGGCGTTGAAGGTGTCGGTGGGCAGCCCGGGCCTGCGGATTGCCCGGGTCAACTATGACCAGCACGAACGCCTGATCGACTGCGACCTGGAGTTCTGGCGGCATGATGCGATTCATGTCGGGGTGGATGTGGCTTAAAGGCAGCTTCAAGCTTCAAGCTTCAAGCGGCAGGTCGTCGGGTTGCGACGTCATTCCTTCTGCTCCCCACCTCCGGCGGTAATCACCTGGATACTCATCCGCGGTGTCGCCAGATCCAGTCCGGCTTCATCCATGTGCCGCTTGAGCGACAGGTTGAACGCTCGCGACACTTCCCACTGCTTGATTGGCGCGGTCTTGAAGCGGGCGCGCAGGATTGCGTTGCCCGACTCGAAACTTTCCACCCCCTGGAACTCCAGCGGCGACCAGATATTGCGCCGCTGCAACGGATCGGTGCGCATTTTCTGTGCGACTTCGCGCATCAGTTTGATTGCGTTGTCGATGTCCATGCTGGCGGGCACTGCTACCCGGAAGATCGCGTAGCCGAATTCCCGGGAGTAGTTCTTGATGCTTTTGATTTCGCTGAACGGAATGGTGTGGACGATGCCGTCGATGTCCCGCAGGCGCACGGTGCGGATGGTCAGGCCTTCGACCGTGCCGAGGTGACCGCCGACATCCACGTAGTCGTCGATGGCCAGGGAGTCTTCGATGATGATGAACAACCCGGTAATCAGGTCGGCTACCAGCGACTGTGCACCAAAACCGATGGCCAGGCCGATCACACCGGCACCGGCCAGCAGTGGCGTCACGTTCATGCCCATGTTCGCCAGGGCGACAATCAGCGCGACGATAAAAATCGCTATGAACAGCACATTGCGGATCAGCGGCATCATCGTCTGCGCGCGGGCATTGGCCAGGCCTTTGCGCGAACGGGTCAGAGCGTGGTGCACGGCGGTGTCGCTGAGAATCCAGATCAGCCAGGCGAACAGCAGCGTGCCGGCGAGGCTGAACAGTTTGACGCTGACTTCATGGCCATCGCCTTCGGTAAAGCGGATCAACGACATGCCCCAGACCCGCAGGCCGAGTTCGATAAAGGCCAGCCACACCAACAGGTGGACGATGGTGTAGAAGAAATTTTTCAGCCGTTCCGAATACACGGCGTATCGCCGGATACCGCGTTGGGGTTTGAGGCCATGGCGGCGTACCAGGCCGTTGATGACCATGCACAACACCAGCAAAACGGTACAGATCAGCGACTGGCGCAGGGCGGTGCTGGTGTCGCCAGCGGAAATGAACGTCGCGAACAGCGAGATGGCCACCAGCACCAGTGCTGGCACGTACCAGAAGGTGCCGAGAATCGACAGGGTGTCGTTGAGGGCGCGGCGGGTCAGGCGCCGGGACAGCGGCTGGTTGCGGATCAGGTGGGCGATTGGCCGGCGGAAACGCAGGATGAAGCGCCCCGTGGAGAGCGCAGCGAGGACATTGGCCACAGTCGCGGCGGTATGGGCCAGATGGCTACCGAGGCTGTTGACCAGTTGCGGATCGCTCAGCGCTTCGCCAAACGCGGCGAAGCTGCCGATCAGCCACAGCGGTCGAAACGCCTGGTGCCGCAGGATGTACAAGGCGCGGTGGCGGTGCGGGCCGTCGAGCAGGGAAAAGGCAATCACGCAGATGGCCGAGAAGCAGGTGCCGACCACCAGTGCATAGGCCAGCACCATCGCCAGGCTTTTGCCCAGGGACGAGGGCAGGGCGTAGCTCATGTAGACCGTGATCACCAGGGCGATCAGCCATGGCCCGAGTTTGCGCAGCGCAAAACGCAACATGTCCAGGGCACGGGGATGCTGCGGCAGTTCTTCGGTCAGGCCGAAACGCATCCGCACGCGGTGGCTGATCCAGATCAGGGCAGCGGCCAGCAGGCTCCAGACCATCAGGATCATGGCGAAAGCGAAAAGCATGGGCAGCCATTCATTGGCCGGCAGCGCCAGCGCCACCAGTTCTTCCTTGGCTTGATCGAACTCACTGGACCAGCGCGTGAGTGGACTGTCGTCGCCGGTAAACTTCTTCTCGATAGTGGCCAGGGTTCCGCCAATCAGGCCCAGCACGCCTTCTTCGGTAATCGGCTGGGCCTGTTTGGTGGTGTCACGGAGCTTTTTCAGATCGGCCAGCAGCTTGCTGCGTTGCTGGTCGTTCTCCAGCGACTTGATCACTTCGTCCAGGGATTGCCCCAGCGGCTTCTGTGCTTCGGGCTGCGCCTTGGCCTGGGTGTTGAGCAGGCCTGGCAGGCCGGCCGCCTGGGCAGGTGCCACTGACAGCAGCGTCATCAGACAGACAAGGACAATACACGGGAGGGCAAAAAGACGAGCGAACACTAGGCGGTCAACCTCGCAGGGAGCGGATCGACCGAGTGTACGAGCCCGTCAAAATCAAAGCGAGCCAAGGGCGATGAATTATTCGTTGAGCTTGGCGAGGATCTTGATCACCACGGTCGCGAGGATGCTCAGCATGCCGATCCACATGACAAACACACCGGCATTTTTGTCGCGAAAGTTGAAGCCGACGGCCAGCATGATCATCCCGGCTAGAATCGGGACCAGCATGGCGTGAAAAGTAGACATCGAAATCATGGAGACAGCCTTGTCAAAGGGATACTTGAAGTCTAGGCCGCTTTTGACGCGGCCGGTGTGATGTGTGTAGGAGCGAGCTTGCTCCGGGCGGCGATCCGACGATGGACTTGAACGTTGACGGAGCCTACCGGGATGATCGCGGTGCCTTGACGTTCATCGCGAGCAAGCTCGCTCCTACAGGGTTTTGTTACGGCAACTCGCGGCAGGCGTAGAACGCGCTCAGTACCTTGACCAGATGCGCCAGGTCATGGCTGCCGCACAGTTCGCGGATCGAGTGCATGGCGAACGTCGGCAGGCCGATGTCCACGGTGCGCACACCCAGGTGGCTGGCGGTGATCGGGCCGATGGTCGAACCACAGCCCATGTCGCTGCGCACCACGAAGCTTTGCACCGGCACTTCTTCAGCCATGCACAGGTGACGGAAGAACCCGGCGGTTTCGCTGTTGGTGGCGTAGCGCTGGTTGCTGTTGACCTTGATCACCGGGCCAGCGTTGAGTTTCGGGCCGTGGTTGGCATCGTGTTTGTCGGCGTAGTTCGGATGCACGCCGTGGGCGTTGTCAGCCGAAACCAGCAGGGATTTCTGAATGGTGCGTACGAATTCATCACCTTCAGGCAGCAGGCGCCGCAAGGTTTGCTCAAGCATCGGGCCGTCGGCACCGCAGGCCGAGCAGGAACCGACTTCTTCGTGGTCGTTGCAGACCAGCACGCAGGTTTCGTCGGTGTCGGCCGTGAGCAGCGCTTGCAGGCCGGCGTAGCACGACAGCAGGTTGTCCAGGCGCGCGCCGGCGATGAAGTCGCCATGCAGGCCAATGACCGCAGCGCTTTGGGTGTCGTAGAAACTCAGCTCGTAATCGAGCACCACGTCAGCATTCAGGCCGTGTTCGCGGGCGAGCTGGTCGGTGAGCACTGCGCGGAAGTCCACGCGTTCGTCACCGGCAAATTGCGCGAGGATCGGCGGCAGTTCGGTCTGGGCGTTGATGGCCCAGCCCATGTTGGCTTCACGGTTGAGGTGAATCGCCAGGTTAGGAATGATCGCGACCGGAGCCTTGAAGTCGATCAACTGGCTTTCGACCTTGCCATCACGCCGGAAAGTTACGCGGCCCGCCAGGGACAGGTCACGGTCGAACCATGGCGCCAGCAGCGCGCCGCCATAGACTTCGACGCCCAGTTGCCAGAAGCCCTGGCGTTGCAGCTCCGGCTGCGGCTTGACGCGCAGGCACGGGCTGTCGGTGTGGGCGCCGACCAGGCGAATGCCGCCGTGCAACGGTGAATGGCGGCCCATCTTGATCGCGACAATCGAAGAGTCGTTGCGGGTGACGTAGTAACGACCGTTGGCTTCGGTATTCCACGGCTCGCGCTCGTCGAGGCGTTGATAGCCCGCCGCTTCCAGACGCTGAACAAGGCTGGCGGTGGCATGGAACGGGGTAGGGGAGGCCTTGAGAAAATCGATCAGGCCTTGGTTCAACTCTTCGCGCATAAAGTAGCTCCAGACAGCAGTGGCGCCAGTTTAACGTATTGGTTGCGCAATTGGGGTTGCGCAGTTTTTGTGGTGACCTGGATCGACTGTGGCGAGGGAGCTTGTCGGATCGCCGCACCGTCCCGCTCGGCTGCGCAGCAGTCGCAAATCCGGTGAGTGCGGTCCGCCTGAACGGGCGCGATAGCCGATTTTGGGGCTGCTGTGCAGCCCGACGGGAGCAAGAACCCTCAGATATCGAGGAGGTCAGAACGGTGCAGGACACTCGAAGCGCAGGCGCTCGCCACTTTGCGGGTGGGTGAAGCTGAGCATGCTCGCGTGCAGGCACAATCGCGGCCAGGCCGCCAAAGCCTGTTCATGGGCATAAAGCCCATCACCCAGCAGCGGATGGCCAATCGAGAGCATGTGCACGCGCAACTGGTGGGAACGGCCGGTGATCGGAGTCAGCTCAACGCGGCACCAGTCGCCGCAACGTTCGAGCACGCGCCAGAAGGTCAGCGCATGTTTGCCGAACTCATGGTCGACCACGTGGCGTGGCTTGGTCGGCGGGTCGTAGCGCAAGGGCAGGTCGATGCTGCCGCTGTCCAGTTCCGGCTGGCCCCAGCACAGGGCGGTGTAGGCCTTTTCGGTTTCGCGGTCGTGAAATTGCCGGGACAGCTCGCGATGGGTGTCCGGGTCGCGGGCCAGCAGGATGATGCCGGAAGTCTCCCAGTCCAGCCGGTGGACGATTCGCGCTTCCGGGTAGCCGTTTTCCTGCAGGCGGGTAATCAGGCAGTCCTTGTTGTCATCGGCCCGGCCAGGGACAGAGAGCAACAGGGTCGGTTTGTTCACCACCAGTACGGCGGCGTCCTGATGGATGATGTGGATGTTGGACAACGGCATTAAAACAGCCTCGTAACAAACGCCAACGGCGGCTCAGGTCCCTTCCGGTTGCAGAAGGGACCTGAGCCGCCGTGGCTCCAGCCGGATCGACTCAGCGATCAGGCAGGGTGATATTGAGTTCCAGAATCGAGCAGCTGCCCTGGCTTTCCAGTGCGACATGCACGTCATCGGACCCGATATTGACGTACTTGCGGATCACCTCGACCAGTTCCTTTTGCAAGGCCGGCAGGTAGTCCGGGGTACTGCGTTGGCCGCGTTCGTGCGCCACGATGATCTGTAGACGCTCTTTCGCTACCGACGCGGTGCTTTGCTTTTTGTTGGCACGAAAGAAGTCAAAAAGGTTCATTGCTTAGTTGCCTCCAAACAGGCGCTCGAAGAATCCCTTCTTCTGTACATCGAGGAATCGATGATCCACGGTCTTGCCCAGCAGGCGGTCTACGGTATCGCTGTAGGCCTGGCCGGCATCGCTCTGGTCGTCGAGAATCACCGGAACACCCTGGTTGGATGCCTTGAGCACCGCCTGGGATTCAGGGATCACGCCGAGCAGGGTCACCGAAAGGATTTCCTTGACGTCTTCTACGCCGAGCATTTCGCCTTTGCTCACACGTTCCGGGTGATAGCGGGTAATCAGCAGGTGTTCCTTGATCGGGTCTTCGCCGCGTTCGGCGCGACGGGACTTGCTGGCCAGCAGGCCGAGCATGCGATCGGAGTCACGTACCGAGGAGACTTCCGGGTTGGTCACGACGATCGCTTCATCGGCGAAGTACATGGCCAGGTGGGCGCCTTTCTCGATGCCCGCCGGGGAGTCGCAGACCACGAACTCAAAGTCTTCCTTGAGTTGCATCAGGACTTTTTCCACGCCTTCGACGGTCAGCGCGTCTTTGTCGCGGGTCTGGCTGGCAGCCAGCACGTAGAGGTTTTCCAGGCGCTTGTCTTTGATCAGGGCCTGTTGCAGGTTGGCTTCGCCATTGACCACGTTGACGAAGTCATACACCACGCGGCGCTCGCAACCCATGATCAGGTCGAGGTTACGCAAGCCCACGTCGAAGTCGACGATCACTGTTTTGTGGCCGCGCAGAGCGAGGCCGGTACCGATAGCGGCGCTGGTGGTGGTCTTACCCACACCACCCTTGCCGGATGTAACCACGAGAATCTTGGCCAAGGTGTTTCACCCCTAAGGAAGAAGGACTTTTCAGTCCCTGAAAAACATCTCCTGAAAAACTACTGCAGTCGGACAGCCTTGGCTGGAATCCGGTTTAGAGCGGCGTTTACCCCCGGTAAACACTGCTTTCGGCCTTTTTCCTACTTCGTTTGAGCCGTTTTCGCTACGTTTTAGAGATGCTTGGAAAATGCGGCAGTATCCGTTAAAGCCGAATGATGTTCAACACGTCGCCGGACAGGCTGACCTGCACACCCGAACCCCATAGCGGGTCGCGGCGCAGATCTTCGGAAACCTTGTAATGCCCGGCGATGGAAATCAGTTCAGCACTCATTTGCTGACAGAAAATCCGCGCCTTGGTGTCGCCCTTGACGCCGGCCAACACACGACCACGCATCGGGCCGTATACATGGATGTTGCCATCGGCGAGAAGTTCCGCCCCCGGGCTGACCGAGGAGATCACCACCAGATCGCTGCCCTGGGCATAAATCTGCTGGCCACCGCGTACCGGCGAGGTGATGATTTTCGTCGGCTTGATGGTCGGCTCGGGCGGTTTTTCCGGTTTTTTCTTCGGTTCGCCTTCGGTCAGGTCCAGTGGACGCTCCCGGGCGCCGGACGGTGGCAGCACCGGCAGGTCGACCGCGATGGCGGCGGCAATGTCTTCGATGCGGCTGGCGCGGATCGCCAGGGTACGCAGGCCATGCTGGCGGCAAACGCGCATCAGCCCTGGCAGATCGACCGCACCTTCGTTGGCCGGGAGTTTGTCCAGGGCCAGTACCAGCGGCGCGTTGCTGAAGAAGTTGGGCGCCAGGGCGACCTTGGCGGCCAGTTGCCGATCAAGGCTTTCGAGGTCGTTACGGGCCAGTTCCAGCACCGTAATGGCCAGCATGCTGCCCTTCAACTGGAACACGGGATCTTGGTCTAGCGGTTCGGTTTGGCTCATGGTCGGCATACAACGACTTGTCACTAAAAGTGCCGAGACTTATAACGAGAACGCCCGCGGGCCGCAAGCCGGGTCGAACGATGTAGAATGCGCGGCCATTGTCATTCCGGAAGCATTAATGGACCGCCCGCGTTTTCGAAAAGCATTTCTATCTCCACGTTTCTGGCCGCTGTGGTGTGGCCTGGGGCTGTTGTGGCTGATCGTCCAGTTGCCGTATCCGGCACTGCTGTGGATCGGTCGTGTTCTGGGTGCATTGATGTATCGGGTGGCTGGCGACAGACGGCGCATCGCCCAGCGCAATCTGGAACTGTGTTTTCCTGAAAAAACCGCCGTCGAGCGCAAGCGCCTGCTCAAGGAAAACTTCGCCTCTACCGGCATCGCTTTTTTTGAGATGGCGATGAGCTGGTGGTGGTCGCGCAAGCGCCTGGCGAATCTCGCTCATATCGAAGGGCTGGAGTATCTGCAGCAGGCCCAGCGTGAAGGCAAGGGCGTGATCCTGATGGCGCTGCACTTCACGACGCTGGAAATCGGCGCGGCGTTGCTCGGTCAGCAGCACACCATCGATGGCATGTACCGCGAGCACAAGAATCCGCTGTTCGACTACATCCAGCGCCAGGGCCGCGAGCGGCACAACCTCGACTCATTGGCGGTGGAACGCGAAGACGTGCGCGGCATGCTCAAATTGCTGCGCTCGGGCCGCGCAATCTGGTACGCACCGGATCAGGACTACGGCGCCAAGCAAAGCATCTTCGTGCCGCTGTTCGGCATTCAGGCTGCGACCGTCACCGCCACGAGCAAGTTTGCGCGGCTGGGCAAGGCGCTGGTGGTGCCGTTTACCCAGGAGCGTCTGGCGGACGGTAGCGGTTATCGCCTGGTGATCCATGCGCCGCTCAAAGGCTTCCCCGGCGAAACCGAAGAAGAGGACTGCCTGCGCATCAACCAATGGATCGAAAGCGTTCTGCGCGAGCATCCCGAGCAATATCTGTGGGCTCACCGCCGCTTCAAGAGCCGTCCACCGGGCGAGCCCAAGCTGTACGCCAAACGTCGTTGAGTAATCGATCCCTTTGAGCACCATGGAGTGTTGCGATGAGTCCAGCTGAACCGGTTACAGGGTTGATTCTTTCCGGCGGCGGGGCTCGGGCGGCCTATCAGGTCGGGGTGCTGGCGGCGATTGCCGAATTGCTGCCGCCGGGGGCACGCAACCCGTTTCCGGTGATCGTCGGCACATCGGCGGGCGCGATCAACGCCGTCAGCCTCGCCAGCGGGGCGATGGATTTTCGTAACGCCATCGAACGCCTGACGGCCTTCTGGCAGGGCTTTCGCAGTCACCTGGTATTGCGCAGCGACTGGCCCGGGGTGATCCGCCAGGCCAGCCGCTTTGTCAGCCACAGTTTGCTCGGCATCGGTAGGCACATGCCGGTGGCGCTGCTCAACAGTTCTCCGCTGCGGGACTTGCTCAACGACAAGCTGCATATGGGCGGCATCGCCGAAGCGATCGCACAGCAACAATTGCATGCAGTGGCGGTCACCGCGTTCGGCTATGAGTCCGGCCAGGCAGTCACCTTCTATCAGGGCGGCGGCAAGATCGATGCCTGGTTGCGCCATCGACGCATCGGCGTTCCCACCCAACTGTCGGTTGAACATCTACTCGCCAGTTCGGCGATTCCGCTGCTGTTCGCCCCGGTGAAAATCGGCGAAGAGTATTTCGGTGATGGCGCGGTGCGTCAGTCGGCGCCGATCAGTCCGGCGCTGCATCTGGGCGCCAGTCGGGTGCTGGTGGTGGGCGTCAGTGGCAACCCCCGCGGGGTCGACCCGCAACAACCCTTGCTGCGCAGCTACACCGGTCAGCAGCCGACCCTGGCGCAGATCGGCGGGCACATGCTCAACAGTACGTTCATTGATAGCCTGGAAAGCGACATCGAGTTGTTGCAGCGCCTGAACCAGTTCAGTCACCTCATGCCCGACGGCACGCCAACCCGCGCATTGGGCGTGGCGCCGGTGGACGTATTGGTGATTTCACCGAGCCAGCCAATCGACGAGATTGCCGCGCGCCATCGTCAGGAATTGCCGGCGGCACTGCGCCTGTTTCTGCGCGGGCCGGGCGCGACTAAGACCAGCGGGGCAGGGGTGCTGAGCTATCTGTTGTTCGAGGCGGGGTATTGCAGCGAATTGATTGAGCTGGGGCGGCGGGATGCGTTGGCCAAGCGCGGGGAGTTGTGCCGGTTTCTCGGGATTTCGGTGGCTGAAACCGTTTGAACTGTCAGATCTGACAGTAGATGTGCTCAGGTTTTTCCATCAAATTGAACCCCTCAGGCAGAGGGTTCGAAGATGGCGGCTGCGCAATGGATTGATGCTCACACACCAACTGTGTCGGTGGCGGATCCGCGCGGTTTGGCTGTGCGCAGTATCGCCTATTGCCGTCATCCGCTGAACCCGTCCATTGAGACTCGCATCACCCGCAATCACTTTGACGCTGCCGGACGGCTGGTGGCTTCCTGGGATCCACGATTGTGGGGCACCGCGCCAAAACCGAACCTCGCCACGACGCACGATCTACAGAATCAGCCTCTGCTGGTGGACAGCGTCGATGCCGGTTGGCAACTGAGCTTGCTGGATCAGGCTGGCGTGATGCGTTCGTTCTGGGACGGTCGCGGGAGCCAGCTGCATACTGAGTACGATGAGCTTCAGCGGCCCACGACTGTGACAGAGCAGATGAAGGGTGACTCGCCGCGCGTCGCCGAGCGTTTTGCTTATGCAGGGGCGAGTGATGAGTTTGCGGCGCATAACCAGTGTGGCCAACTGATTCGTCATGACCACCCGGCCGGTAGTCGCAGTCTCTGCCAATATGGTGTGAGTGGTTTGCTGCTGTTGGAGCGGACCCGGTTCATGGTCGATTTGGAACTGCCGGATTGGTCGTCCGACGTTGCCGATGCCAGATTGGAAGACGAAATTTTCCAGACGACGCAGCAGTACGGTCCTTCGGGGGATATGCGCAGTCAAACTGACGCTATGGATAACGTTAGATTCTTCGCTTACGACCGGGTCGGTCAGTTACGTGAAGCTCGGCTGATGCTGGCGGGTTCTTTAGAAGAACCTCGGTTGTTGGTTAGTGAGCTACACTACGACGCCTTCGGCAGAGGCATCAGCGAACGGGCGGGGAATGCTGTCGTCACTACTGCTCGCTATGCCGGTGAAGATGGACGCTTGCTGCAATTACTGTCTTGCGATGCCGAAGGTCAACCGTTTCAGGATTTGAATTATGGTTATGATCCGACAGGCAATATCACCAATATTGAGGACAAGGCCCAACAAACGCGTCACTTCAATGGTCAACGTATCGATCCGGTCAATCGCTACTGCTACGACAGTCTTTATCAACTGATCGAAGCTACGGGCCGCGAAGTCAGCCAGCCACGTTATGGTCTTGCGTTACCCCTCTGGCAAACCACGCCACTTGACCCCAACCAGTTACGCAATTACACCCAAACCTTCAACTACGACGCTGCCGGAAACTTGCAAACGCGCCACCATAGTGGTGTCGAATCCTTCGAGATGTTCACTTCGCCGGACAGCAATCGCAGCGTCGCGGACAAGGAAAATTTGGGCGATGGTTTTGACGCCAACGGCAATCAGTTGGAGTTACTGCGCGGTCAGCGGATGAGTTGGGACATTCGCAATCAGTCGAGCCGTGTGACGATGGTCAGGCGTGAAGACGGGCATCACGATACCGAATGTTATTTCTACGACAGACCAGGCCATCGATTGCGGAAGGTTCGACTTGCTGAGTCTGCGAGTCGCACGCTGCGTACTGAAGTTCGCTACTTGCCGGGTCTGGAAATCCATTGTGATACGGCCACCGGTGAAGAGCGGTATGTCGTCAGTGTCGAGGCGGGGCGCAGCCATGTACGGGCTTTGCACTGGGCCACGAAACCACCTGTAGGTGCGCGCAACGATCAACTGCGTTATTGCCTGAGCGACCATCTGAATTCCTGCACCTTGGAGCTGGATGAGGTGGGGGGGCTTTTGAGTCGGGAAGTATATTACGCGTTTGGTGGTACGGCGTTGTGGGCCGGTTCCAGCGAGATTGAAGGCAAGTACAAGACGATTCGTTATTCGGGAAAAGAACGGGATGCAACGGGGCTTTACTTTTATGGATTTCGGTATTACGCGCCGTGGTTGCAGCGGTGGCTTAGTCCGGATCCCGTGGGAAGTATTGTCGGGCTGAATCTATTTGGTATGGTTGAAAATAATCCTGTTTCGCTTGTGGATTTTCAAGGGTTGGCTCCCGGGATATCTGACAATGCCGGGATTATGTCTGGAAAAACGGGGGATGCTGAAGCCATGCTGGCTCGTGAACTTCATTTTAAGGAGTATATTTTTCCAATCATAATGGCGCGTCGAGAGTTTGATAAAAGCAAGGCGCTAACTAATATTATGGGGCGCGTTTCGGCTTCTACCGCTCAGGGAGCTGGGGAGTTGCTTGAGGCGTTTTCGATCGCATTGGGAAATGGAAGTCCAACAATAAATGTGGATACGTCTGTTCTTGCAAAATTTAGTGGGGTTGGGATGGTTAATGGCTGGAAATCTGGTAATTTTTATGGCGGCTTAAGTGGAGAGGGATATGAAGCGCTAAGGGAGTCGGCAGAAAATAAGATGTTTGAATATGAGAAGTCACCTAGTTCTACGGTTAAATTACATTATGCACCGAGTGGTTCGCAGTTTAATTTCAATATTCGGCCGGTTTATGGAGCATTGCAGTTTTTTTGATTTTGAAGATGAAGATGAAGATAAAGTCGGAGGTGCTCCAAAGTATGGAGATTCAGCATTTTATTTTTCAGATGATGCAAAAAAGTATATGACTATGACAGGGGGGGATAGCTTGGATTCCGAGTCTACGATCGAAGACTTGGCAGTATTCGGAAATGTCTATCCATTGATTTCCGGCATGAGTCAAAGGCTATTTTCAAGATTTCAAGTGATTGTAGAGGGGGGGGTGTTGAGTATGATGACGACTATATGGAAATTCAAGCGCATGCTAGAACGCAGTGGTCTGATTTTAAAGAAGTTGTTTTTCCAAGTGGGGAATACATGAGTCAAGTGCCTGAAAATGGAAAGATATACGATTTTCTTCATAAGAATAATATTTCATTTCGCTATAAGTACTAATTACTGTGTGCGTGGTCTCGTAATTTTTAGCGGTGTCAAAGAGATTATGAGGCAATTGGATATCAACCAATTTCAAGTTTTACGATTTTGAATGGTGTAGGACCAGGTCAAGAGGATCTATCAGATATTGTCACCAAGCGGCTGCTGCGTTGGCCAAGCGCGATGAGTTGTGCCAGTTTCCTGGGCTTTCGGTGACTGAAAGCGTTTGAACTGTTAGTTCTGACAGTAGATATCGATTAGCTTTTCGATCAGATTGAAACCCTCGGTCAGAGGGTTGGAATATGGTGGTTGCGCGATGGATTGATGCTTACACGCCGACGATAGCGGTGGCGGATCCGCGCGGTTTGGCTGTGCGCAGTATCGCCTATTGCCGTCATCCGCTGAACCCGTCCATTGAGACTCGCATCACCCGCAATCACTTTGACGCTGCCGGACGGCTGGTGGCTTCCTGGGATCCACGATTGTGGGGCACCGCGCCAAAACCGAACCTCGCCACGACGCACGATCTACAGAATCAGCCTCTGCTGGTGGACAGCGTCGATGCCGGTTGGCAACTGAGCTTGCTGGATCAGGCTGGCGTGATGCGTTCGTTCTGGGACGGTCGCGGGAGCCAGCTGCATACTGAGTACGATGAGCTTCAGCGGCCCACGACTGTGACAGAGCAGATGAAGGGTGACTCGCCGCGCGTCGCCGAGCGTTTTGCTTATGCAGGGGCGAGTGATGAGTTTGCGGCGCATAACCAGTGTGGCCAACTGATTCGTCATGACCACCCGGCTGGCAGGCGCAGCCTTTGCGAATATGGCGTGGGTGGTTTGCTTCTGGCCGAAGATACCCGCTTCATGCTCGAGCTGGCCCCGCCGGACTGGTCGTCCGAATTTGCCGATGCCCGCCTGGAAGACGAGGTTTTCAGGACGGCTCAGCAGTATGGACCTTTAGGGGAAATGCTCTACCAGACCGACGCCAAGGATAACCTCAGGGCATTCGCTTACAACCAGGCCGGTGAGTTGCAGGAAACCCGACTGAGGTTGGCTGGCGCATCTGGCCCTCCTCAAGTGCTGGTGGGTGACATCCGTTACGACGCCGTTGGCAAGGTTGAGCGTGAACGAGCCGCTAATGGCGTCGTAACCACTGCCCGGTACGTGGCTGAAGATGGGCGACTGGCCGGATTGCTGTCTTGCGATGCCCGAGGCACGCCGCTCCAGCAGTTCGAATATGCCTACGATCCAGTCGGCAATATCTCGAGCGTCGAGGACAAGGTAGCGTTGAGGCGCTATTTCAATCATCAACGGATCGAGCCGATCAACCGCTATCGCTATGACAGCCTGTATCAACTGGTCGAAGCCTCTGGCCGGGAAGTCAGCCAGCCCGGTTACGGTCCCGCATTACCTGCTTGGCAAACTACGCCGCTGGACCCTAACCAGCTGCGCAATTACACCCAATCCTTCAATTACGACGCCGCCGGGAATCTGCAAACCCGCCACCACAGCGGCGTGGAAACGTTTGAGATGTTTACCTCGAACTACAGCAATCGCAGCGTTGCGGATGAAGGCAATCTGGCGGATGGCTTTGATGCCAACGGTAATCAGCTGGAACTGTTACGCGGCCAGAATATGAGTTGGGACATCCGCAATCAGTTGAGTCGCGTGACGATGGTCCGGCGTGAGGATGGGCCTGACGATACCGAGTGTTATTTCTACGACAGTCCCGGGCATCGGCTAAGAAAAGTCCAACTCACCGAGACGGCTCGTCGCACGCTGCGTGCTGAAGTGCGTTACTTGCCGGGGCTGGAAATCCATCGGGATACGGCTACCGGCGAAGAGCGGCATGTGGTCAATGTCGAGGCGGGGCTTAGCCGTGTGCGGGCCTTGCACTGGGTTGAGAAATTGCCCAAGGGCGTGCGCAATGACCAACTGCGTTTTTGCCTGAATGACCACCTGAACTCGTGCACGCTGGAACTGGATGAGCAGGGCGCGCTGCTGAGTCGGGAGGTTTATTACCCGTTTGGTGGGACGGCGGTGTGGGCGGGTACCAGTGAAATTGAGGCCAAATACAAGACGATTCGTTACTCGGGCAAGGAGCGGGATGCGACGGGGCTTTATTATTATGGCTATCGCTATTACGCACCGTGGTTGCAGCGGTGGGTGAGTGCGGATCCTGTTGGCAGCGTAGACGGTTTGAACCTGTTTTCAATGGTGAATAATCGCCCTGTGTCGTTGAAGGATGAGCAAGGGCTGATTGGGGATGATGTGAATTCGAAGTTGCCTGAGAAAATTGGCAAATGGCAGCTTAAAAAATTGCAGTTTTCTTATTCTGATCTGAATTCAGATGACGCTGTCGGGAATAATGTTGTCGCCAACATTGAGCTTTCCTACAAACCGGATTGGAAAGATAGTGTGCTTGGCGTATTTCAGGAAATGCCAAACTTAAAATGGAAGGAAAAAATAACGCTTAATGATTTTTCAAAAAAACAGTCTTGGAGATTTAAGGCGGATATGTTTCAGCATAACCCGTCAAGCCGAACAATGGAGGTTTGGCCTAGAAGGTACATTGAGGCATTTAATTCGGCGGCCGGTCAGCCCAGTCTGGTCAGAGGCGCAGTAGTCTTGCGTGATTTGCAGGGGAATAATGTGAGTCTTGCCGGTTTGGGAGGAGAAGTCTCAGGAAATGAAGAAAAGTCTAAAGCCGTGCGGGACTATCTTTCCAAGAACGGAGGGGTGCTAGCTATTGAAGTTCATGACGTGCCGTCAATTATTACACGAGAAAATACCCATAAAGAGAGACTGCTCGAGATACAGGTTGGTTTGAGTGGTGTGAAAACAAAAGCTGCAATTAATCAGTATTTGAGCGTGGAAATTACTCCAGAAAAGTCTGTATCTAAGCGTTTTGTTAGCGTGAGACCTATACCGATGGTGGATAGAGGGTTGAAGTCAGTTGAACCTCCTTCGGCTGTCAGCAAAAGAAGATCGTACACGCGGTTTCCGGGAGAAGTACTGAATATCGCTTTGCGATAAAATCGAACTGCGCCTCGTTAGTGAGGCGCGGAACGATCAAAGAATCATCAGAAGTGAACCTTAACCAGGAAACTGGTCACGCTCTGATCAGTCTTGAAGCCCTGGCTGTCTTCAATCCCGTACTTGTTTTTCCAGTAGTCATACTCGACACCGACGTACAACTGCTTGGCACCCAGATTCAACGCCTTGCCCAGGTCGTATTTGACCTGCGGATTGAAGTGCAGGTTGGCGTGGTATTCGCCTTTGTTGTTGACGTCGTTGTCGACGACCCAATCCATGAAGCCGTCGATCAGCACATCCGAGCCACCCACCGGGATGGTGTAGGACCAGACCGGCGTGACCTGCCAGATGTTGTCGCCCGGGCGATCGCCTTCGGTGTGGCGGTTGTAGAAGTTCAACTGGAAGTAGTCGAAGCCCGGGATGGCCAGGTCGAAACCAGGGCCGATCAGGTAGGACTCGGTATCGTCTTCACCGAACTCGTAGGTCATGGCCAGCAGCACGTCCTTGATCGGGCCGAACTCGAACTTCTGGTCGAAGATCTTGTTGAACGACAGGCGCGGGCTGAGCTCGCCGTAGTGGCTGTTCTTGCCCGCGAAGGCGTCTTCCTTGCCGTTGTAGAAGATCTTGTCGATGAAGAAGAAGTTGTCGCCGTATTTCCAACCATCGGCGTGTTCAAAGGTCACCGTCTGCTGAATGCGCGGGTTGACCTGGAAGTCCTTTCCGTAAAGGTAGGACAGGCTGTTGTTTTGCCATTGCAGCAAGTCGCCGGCCATGGCCTGACCCCCCGCCAGCAATGATCCCGCCAGCATCAGGCTAGTGCACGTACGTTTCATTCGGTTGCTCCCAAAAAGTAGGTGGTTCCACGTTATTTTTTTAAAGTCGGCGCTCTGGTGTGGCGCCTGTTTCCGTAGCGGCAAAAAATCATCCATTCGGTCAGCTTTGGTGCTGTTAGCAAGAGCTGAGCCAAGGCTTTCAAAAAGCAAAAAAACTCCCGTTCGGCGGCTCAAGAGCGGTCGATTGAGAGGGGTTTTGGAGTGCCTTGGTGCCTGCCAGAGCCGGGATAAGTTGGCCTGCTGGTCAGGTTTTACATCCGGGCTTTTTTTTAAACCGGATTCGGGCGGCCGCGGAGAATACTGACTCCTCGGCCAGGTCTCAAGTGCTCCGCAACGGCGCACCGACGACAGGTTTGGGGCACGGTTGCGGGGCTGCATCAGAAATGCACCTTCACCAGCAGGCTGGTGGTGTTTTCATTGGTGTCGAAGCTGGAACTGTTTTCGATGCCGTACTTGTCTTTCCAGTAGCTGTATTCGACGCCGACGTACACCTGTTTCTCCCGCCAGCTCAGGGCCTTGCCCAGGTCGTACTTGATCTGTGGGTTGAAATGCAGGTTGGCGTGATAAGTGCCGTGTGAGTTCTGGTCGTTCTCCACCACCCAGTCCATGTAGCCGTCGATCAACAGGTTCGAGTTGCCCAATGGAAGGGTGTAGGACCAGGCCGGGGTGATCTGCCAGACATCGTCGCCGGGGCGCGAGCCTTCGGTCTGGCGGTAATAGAAGTTCAAAGTGAAAAAATTGAAGCCCGGTACCGCGAGGTCGAAACCGGGGCCGATCAGGTAGGCCTCAGTGTCGTCTTCGCCGTTCTCGTAGGTCATGGCCAACAGCACGTCCTTGATCGGGCCGAATTCGAAACGGCGGTCGAGGATCTTGCCGAAGGAGAGGCGCGGGCTGAACTCGCCGTAGTAGGCGTGAGCGCCTTTGTTGCGGTCTTGCTCGCCGTTGTACCAGGTGCTGTCGACGAACAGGAAGTTGTCGCCGTACTTCCAGCGGTCGGCGTGCTCGAAGGTTATCGTCTGCTGGATCGACGGGTTGACCACGAAATCCTTGCCGTACAGGTAGCTCAGGCTGTTGGTCTGCCACAGCAGCAAATCGCCGGCCATGGCCTGACTCGCGGCCAGCAGGCCAGCACCCAACAGCAGGTTGGTTTGTGTCCGAATCATCTGTTGCTCCCTCTTGTTTTTATTTTTGAGGCGCAGGTTGTGGCCAGGGGGCTGGCCACAGGCAGGCCCCCTTGGTTATCCGTCAGATCAAAGGGTGTGAGCGTGGCAGTCGTTGATGGCCGCGCGTTCGGCGCCACCAAGGATGTTGAACAGCAGGTTCAGCGTAAGCGCGCTGAGGGTGGCCATGGCGATGCCGCTGTGGGTGATCGGGCTCATCCACACGGGCAGGTGGGCGAAAAACTCCGGGCGTACAACCGGGATCAGACCCATGCCGATGCTCACCGCCACCAGCAACTGGTTGCGACGGTCACCGATGTCGGCTTCCTGCAGGATCTTGATCCCGGTGGCGGCGACCATGCCGAACATCGCAATCGCTGCGCCGCCCAGTACTGCCGGAGGAATCGACGCTACCAGGAATGCGGCCTTTGGCAGCAGGCTCAGCACGATCAGCAAACCGCCAGCGACGATGGTCACCGAACGGCAGCGCACGCCGGTCATCTGCACCAGGCCGATGTTCTGTGCGAAGGAGGAGTGAGTGAAGGTGTTGAAGAAGCCGGCAAAGAACGAGGCGCCGGCATCGCACAGCAAGCCGCGACGCAGCATCCGAGGGCAGACTTCCTGGCCGGTGATCTTGCCCAGCGCCAGAAACATCCCGGTGGACTCGACGAAAATGATCACCACCACCAGGCACATCGACAGGATCGGCGCGAGTTCGAATTTCGGCATGCCGAAGTGCAGCGGAGTGACGAATTGCAGCCATGGCGCCTGAGCCATATCGCTGAGGTCGACCATGCCGAGCAGGCCGCAGAGCACGTAGCCCAGGCACATGCCGATCAGCACGGAAATGTTGACCCAGAAGCCGCGCATGAAACGGTGCACCAGCAAGATGGTGCCCAGTACCAGTGCGGCGATGGTCAGGTAAATCGGTGAACCGAATTGAGCGGCGCTGGCACCGCCGCCAGCCCAGTTCACGGCCACGGGGAACAGCGACAAACCGATCGAGGTGATGACCGTTCCGGTCACCAGCGGTGGGAAGAAGCGCACGACCTTGGACATGAACGGGGCGATGAGCATGCCGAAGAACCCGGCGGCGATGGTCGCGCCGAAGATCCCTTGCAGGCCGATACCGGGCATGCCGGCCATGGCGACCATGCTGCCGACGGCGGCGAAACTGGCGCCCATCATCACCGGCATGCGAATGCCCATGGGGCCGATGCCGAGGGACTGGACGATGGTGGCGATACCCGCCACCAGCAGGTCGGCGTTGATCAGGAAGGCGATTTCTTCACGACTCAGGCCAGCGGCCTGTCCGATGATCAGCGGTACCGCGATGGCACCACCGTACATCAGCAGAACATGTTGCAAACCGACCAGGATCAGTTGCAGGAGGGGCAAACGCTGAATGGCGGGTGCGTCGGGGATGCGCGCTGTGGATAGCTCGGACATGCAACACCTCGGATCTTTTTTATTCTTGTGATTTACAGCTGCGTGCTGCTGGCAGCTGTATTCGAATCAGGTGGGCCGCTTTGCGGCCAATCGCAGGCAAGCCCGCTCCCACACAGGCCATGCAAAACCTGTGGGAGCGAGCCTGCTCGCGAAGCTTTTAACGATTAATTGGTCTGGGCTCCCTGCACAATCCAGGCACCGATCAGGTCACGTTCCTGCTGGGTCATCTGCGTGATGTTGCCCAGTGGCATGATCTGGCTGGTGACGGCTTGCGCCTGAATCCGCGGTGCGTTCTGGCGGATCTGCTCGGGGGTGTCGAACATCACACCGGCAGGGGCCGCACTGAACAGCGGGCTGGTCGGCTTGGCCGAATGGCAAACCGCGCAACGTTCCTGAATCACGCTGTGCACTTTGTCAAAGCCAGGGCCGGCGTTGGACGCTTGCGCCGGTGCGGCGGCTGGCGTTTCTTCAGGTTTGGCTTCAGCCGGTTTCAAACCACCGCCCACTGCTGTTTCCGGCAGCGGCTGGTATTCGATCCTGGCGGGTGCCTTGGCCACTTCCGGGCTGTTCAGCGGCGCGGGGCCGGTGACGTAAGCCAGGCTGATCATGCCGACGGCTGCCACAGGCAGGGTCCAGGCAAACTTGTGGCTGTCGTGGCGGGTGTTGAAGTAGTGACGCACCAACACCGCCAGTACCGCGATCCCGGCCAGGATCAACCAGTTGTACTGGCTGCCGTAGGTGCTCGGGAAGTGGTTGCTGATCATGATGAACAGCACCGGCAAGGTGAAGTAGTTGTTGTGACGCGAACGCAGCAGGCCTTTGGCCGGCAACGCCGGATCGGGCGTACGGTTCTCGGCGATCGCCGCTACCAGAGCGCGTTGCGCCGGCATGATGATGCGGAACACGTTGCCGACCATGATGGTGCCGATGATCGCGCCGACGTGCAGGTACGCACCCCGACCGCTGAACACTTTGCTGAAGCCGTAGGCCGCGCCGATGATCAGTACGAACAGGATGAAGCCTAACAGGGCAGGGCGTTTGCCCAGGGCCGAGTCGCACAGGAAGGAGTAGATGAACCAGCCGATGAACAGCGAACCGAGACCGATGGCCACGCCTTCAGGACCGCTCAGGGAGCTGCCCGGAGCCAGCAGGTAGAGCGTCGGGTTGGAGTAGAACACCACGCACAGCAGCGCGATACCCGACATCCAGGTGAAGTAGGCTTCCCATTTGAACCAGTGCAGGTTGTCCGGCATGGTCGGTGGAGCCAGTTTGTATTTTTCCAGGTGGTAGATACCGCCACCGTGGATTGCCCACAAATCGCCAGCCAGACCGCTTTTCGGGTTGACCCGATTGAGGTTGTTTTCCAGCCATACGAAATAGAACGACGCACCGATCCAGGCCACGCCAGTAATCATGTGAACCCAGCGCACGCTCAGGTTCAGCCATTCCAACAGATGTGCTTCCACAGTCTTTACCTCTCGCCTGTCACTCTGTTGTCGAGTGATCAGACCTTCTCTTATTGGTGGGGGGCGAGGATCAAACGCTCATCCTCTTTGAAAAAATGCTCATCGCAGTTATTGCCTGTGCCACTGCGATCAACCACCAGGAAGTCATCCCGCTTTTCGATCGTCAGCACCGGGTGGTGCCAGACGCCGCGATGGTAATTAATGCCCTGCCTGCCGTTGGTGACGAAGGCGCGGACCAAGCCTGATACAGGTTCATCGCCAAGTGGCGCGACCACGATCAGAAAGGGGTTGCCGAGCAGCGGAATGAAGGCCTGGCTGCCCAGCGGATGGCGCTCCAGCATGCTGACGGTCAGCGGCATGTCCTGCGCGTCGGCGCGGAAGATGCTGATGATCGCGTTGTCCTCAGGCGTAGCGGTTTCGACCGTCGCCAGTTTATGGAAGCGCATGGTCGAACCGTTGTTGATCATGAAGTGATCGCTGCCGTCGGTTTCGATCACGTCACCGAAAGGGGCGAAGGCTTCTTTGGTCAGCGGTTCAATCGTCAGTGTGCGCATGCTGTTCTTCTTAATTTGTTCAGGTGTGGATGATTCTTTGTAGGAGCAGCCGGTCGACGTTCGATTGCTCGCGAAGAACTCAAGGACACCGCGTTCATCCTGGTTGCGCGCGTTATCGTTCACGTCCATCGCGAGCAAGCTCGCTCCTACAGGCTCAGCATTACTTCGCGACTTTGCCCAGTACACGCAGGCGGCTCACACCACCATCCGGGAACACGTTCAGGCGGATGTGGGTGATCGGGCCCAGTGCCTTGATCTGCTCGGCGAAGGTGTGTTCGGCGTGCATTTCCAGCTTCTGGCTTGGCAGCAGTTCACGCCAGAACAGCGACTGGGTTTCGATCTGGCTGTCGGTACCGCCCTTCACGAACGCGCCCTGGATAGAGCAGGTGTCCGGGTAGTTGCCTTTGAAGTGCAGGGTGTCGACGATGACTTTCTCGACTTCGCCGGCATGGCCCAGCGCGACGATGACCCAGTCATTGCCCGGGGTACGACGACGCGCGGTTTCCCAGCCGTCGCCCATGTTGATGCCACGGCCCGGGTTGAGGATGTTGCTCATGCGACCGAAGTGTTCATCGGAGCAGGCGAGGGCGCGACCACCGTTGAGGGCAGCGGCCAGGTCGACTTGCTCGTTGTCGCCGGTAGCCGACCAGTCACGGAACGGCACGCCGTACACGCGCAGACGGGCCACGCCGCCATCCGGGTAGATGTTGAAGCGCAGGTGGCTGAAGGCCTGGTCGTTGCTGATTTCGTGGTAGTGGTGGCTGTTGCCTTGCAGCTCGACGGCGGACAGCACTTCAACCCACTGGGTGTTTTCGGTCGGCTCGCCTTCAGCCAGGAAGCAGGCCTCCAGGGACGCCGACGGCGGGAAGTTGCCGGTGAAGAATGAAGTGTCGATGTCGACGCCCTTGATCGAACCCGCTACGCCCAGGCGGATCACGGCGCTGTCGAAGCCTTCGAAGCGCTTGCGGCGCGATTCCCAGCCGTCCATCCACTTGCCGTTGTCATCGAACACGCCCTCCTTCCATACGGCCGGGGTCGGTTGGAACAGACGGTTGGCGTCTGCAAACCAGTCATCGGTGACCGAGATGATTTTGGTGCCCAGGCGGGCATCGGCCAGGTTGACGAACTTCTCGAAAGGTACGGCGTAAGCTTTCATTCTTCTTGTCTGCCTTTAAATAAGTGGCTTGGGATGCTTGCAAGGCCCGGAGTGAATTCGGCGTTCATGAATTCACATGGGCCAGGCTTGCTATAGGGTCAGTAATCGGAACAGGGCGATCTTGTTGATCTCCGCCAGCGCGCATCTGAACTCGGTGTCTACCGGGTTGTGAATGCGCGTTTCGAACGCTGCGAGGATCTGATGCCGGTTGCTGCCTTTTACCGCCATGATGAAGGGAAACTTGAACTTGGCTTTGTAGGCGTCGTTCAGCTCGGTGAAGCGCTGGAACTCTTCGGCCGTGCATTGGTGAATACCGGCGCCAGCCTGTTCATGGGTGCTGGCTTCGGTTAGTTGGCCCTGGACGGCGGCTTTGCCGGCCAGGTCCGGGTGAGCGTTGATCAGGGCCAGCTGGCTTTGGTGATCAGCACTCAACAGGATGTCGCTCATGCGCTGGTGCAGGGTTTCGATCTGGTCGATCGAGGCTTCCTGGCCCAGGTCGTAGGCCTTCTCGGCCACCCATGGCGAATGTTCGTAGATGTCGGCGAAAGCTGCGACGAAGGCATCGCGGCTCAGGCTCGAAGGTTTGACGGTTTGAAAGGTGCTCATTTGCCAGCCCCTGTGTACGGGTGGGTTTCTTGCCAGTGACGCGCGATGTCGACGCGACGGCTGAACCACACCTGTTCATGACTTTTAGCGTATTCGATAAAGCGCTTGAGCGAAGCCAGACGCGCCGGACGGCCGATCAGGCGGCAGTGCAGGCCGATCGAGAGCATTTTCGGTGCCTCGGCGCCTTCGGCGTAGAGCACATCGAACGCATCCTTGAGGTATTCGAAGAAATCGTCGCCCTTGTTGAAGCCCTGGACCTGGGTGAAGCGCATGTCGTTGGTGTCCAGGGTGTACGGGATCACCAGGTGCGGCTTGCCGGTGGGGTTGTTCGGTTCCCAGTAGGGCAGGTCGTCGTCGTAGGTGTCGCAGTCGTAGAGGAAACCACCTTCTTCCATCACCAGGCGACGGGTGTTCGGGCCGGTGCGGCCGGTGTACCAGCCCAGTGGGCGAATGCCTGTGATTTCGGTGAGGATGCGGATCGCTTCGAGCATGTGCTCGCGCTCCTGGGCTTCGTCCATGTACTGGTAGTCAATCCAGCGATAGCCGTGGCTGCAGATCTCGTGGCCGGCATCGACCATGGCGCGGATCACGTCCGGGTGACGCTGGGCGGCCATGGCCACGGCGAAGATGGTCAGCGGAATGTCGAATTCCTTGAACAACTTCAGGACCCGCCACACGCCGGCACGGCTGCCATACTCGTAAAGGGATTCCATGCTCATGTTGCGCGCGCCTTGCAGCGGCTGGGCAGAAACCATTTCCGAGAGGAACGCTTCGGATTCTTTGTCGCCGTGCAGGATGTTGCGCTCGCCGCCTTCTTCGTAATTGAGTACGAACGACAGGGCAATACGGGCATTGCCCGGCCAGTGTGGGTGCGGAGGGTTACTGCCGTAACCGACCAGGTCGCGTGGGTAGTCAGCGCTCACTGCAGGCTTCCTTCTTATTCGATGATGACGGTTGGTGTGACGCAGCTGAAGATTGGATGGCAGGCTGGCGTCACAGCGATGGGCTGATTGTATACAACTTTATATTCACTTTGTAAGCCTGAATTTTCGCATTTTTCACCGACTGTCATCTTTTACTGCTATTGGCGTGAGCCTGCAAGAAATCTGCCTGACTGGTCAGTTATTGTTTGAAAGGTTCATAGGCTGTGCGGTTTAGCGGTAAATCGACGGTAAATATGCAGATGGCGGGGGTCATGGGAAAAATGTCGTTTTTATTGTGTACAATTTTTTTGAAAAGTGTCTTAATCAGTCGCTCGCCGCAGCTTTTCGTGCTCCGAATCGGTGCGGTCTCCTTTTCAACTGACTTCGGGAGGCGCGAAGTCTGACTGCTCCACGCAGGCAGGCGCGCAGAATCAATGGGACGTTTGACTACACACGTTTTGGACGCAGCACACGGTTGCCCGGGCAGCTCGATCAAGGTCGAGTTGTACCGAGTTGAAGGTTCGCAGCTGGAATTGGTCGCCACTGCAGTTACCAACAGCGATGGCCGTGTCGATGCACCGCTGCTGCAAGGTGATGACTACCGTACCGGGGTCTATCAGGTTCAGTTTCATGCCGGCGACTACTACCGCGCCCGTGGCGTCAAGCTGCCGGAACCTGCCTTCCTGGATGTCGTGGTGCTGCGTTTTGGCATCTCTGCCGAGCAGGATCACTACCATGTGCCGTTGTTGATTTCGCCTTACAGCTACTCCACCTATCGCGGCAGCTGATCCCCCAGGCAGCAGCTGCACCCTGGAAGCGACTGCGCATATAGCTTCTTTGGTTTTTCGCCCGCTCACACTGCGGGCTTTTTTTCGTCTGGAGAAAAGTGGTGTCTGTGTGGCCGCTTTCGTCGGAACGCCGCCCGGAGCAAGCCCGCTCCCACAGGAGAGCTCATTCCAATGTGGGAGCGGGCTTGCTCGCGAAGCTTTTGCCCTTAGCGGCTCAACAGGGAAGCCGCACCCGCACCACCAAACAACCCCGCACTGATCCGGTTGAACCAGCTCTGGCCCTTGCCACTGCGCAGATACCGCGCCGCACCATGGGCGCCGAGGCCGTAGGCCAATTTGCACAGCAGGTCGAGCACGGTCCAGGTCGCAATCATCACCAGCAGTTGTGGCAGGAACGGCTGTTCGGCACTCAAGAACTGCGGCAGGAAAGCGGCGAAGAACAGGATGTCCTTCGGGTTGCTCGCGCCCAGCATGAACGCACGCCCGAACAGTGCACGAAAGCGTGGCGCCGGCGCGGCCTGTGGCACTTCAGCGCCATGGGAAGGCAGGCGCGATTGCTGCCAGCTCTGCCAGGCGAGGTAGAACAGGTAAAGGGCGCCAAGAATCTTCAGGGCGCTGAACAGCTGTTCCGACGCCAGCAACAACGCACCCAAGCCCAGCGCCGAAGCACTCAGCAGGCAGATCGAGGCCGATACGCCGCCAAGAAAGGCCGGGTAAGAGCGGCGCAGGCCGTAATTCAGACTGTTGCTGATCATCAACAAAGACAGGGGCCCCGGGATCAGGATCACTATCAGCGCAGCGCCGCTGAACAGCAGCCAGGTTTCCAGACTCATCACTTTCCTCCATTTGCACAAAAGCCCCACCCGACGGGGTGAGGCTGTTTTCAAGCGTGTACCGCGTGTGGCTTACAAGAAGATGAACTTGGCGATGAAGATCGCGCAGAGCACCCACAGGCTTACGGAAATTTCCTTGTACTTGCCGGTGCCGGCCTTCAGCGCCACGTAGGTGATGAAGCCCAGCGCGATACCGTCGGCGACCGAGAAGGTCAGCGGCATCATGATTGCGGTAACGATCGCCGGAATGCTGTCGGTCGCTTCGTCCCATTCGATGTGGGCCATGCCGCCCATCATCAGCATCGCTACATAAATCAGTGCACCTGCGGTTGCATAGGCAGGAATCATCCCGGCCAGCGGTGCGAAGAACATGGCTGCAATAAATAGCACACCTACGGTCACTGCGGTAAGACCAGTCCGACCACCTGCCGCGACACCAGCAGCACTTTCCACGTAGCTGGTGACCGGCGGAACGCCGACTACCGCACCGAATACGCTGGACGCACTGTCGGCTTTCATGGCACGGGAGAGGTTTTCGATCTTGCCGTCAGCACCCACCAGGTTGGCGCGCTGGGCAACACCCATCAAGGTACCGGCGGTGTCGAACATGTGTACGAAGAGGAATGCCAGGACCACGCTGATCATGCTGACGTTGAACACGCCGGCGACGTTCATGGCCATGAAGGTAGGGGCGAGGCTCGGTGGAGCCGACATGATGCCCTCGTAGTGCACCAGCCCAAGGCCCCAACCGGCGAGGGTCACGGTGATGATGCTGATGAGGATCGCGCCGAACACCTTGTGATAGCTGAGAATGGAGATCATCAGGAAGCACACGGCGGCGAGCAGCGGGCCGGGTTCGCGCAGGGAGCCGAGCTTGATCAGGGTCGCCGGGCTATCGACGACGATACCCGCGGTTTTCAGGCCGATCAGCCCCAGGAACAGACCCACGCCGGCGCCCATGGCGAAGCGCAGACTGACCGGGATGCTGTTGAGCAGCCATTCGCGGATCCGCGAGAAGGTCAGGATCATGAACAACACACCGGACACAAACACCGCGCCGAGGGCGGTTTCCCAGTTGTAGCCCATGGTGCCGACCACGGTGTAGGTGAAGAAGGCGTTCAGCCCCATGCCCGGTGCCAGGCCGACTGGCCAGTTGGCGTACAGGCCCATCAACAGGCAACCGAGTGCCGCGGCGATGCAGGTGGCGACGAACGCCGCACCGTGATCGATCCCGGCGTCGGCCATGATGTTGGGGTTGACGAAAATGATGTAAGCCATGGTGATGAAGGTTGTCAGACCGGCAATCAGCTCGGTCTTCACCGTGGTGCCGTGCAAGCTGAGTTTGAACAGACGTTCCAGCAAGCCATTGCGTAATGGCGGCGAGAGATCCAGCGTCGATGCTTCGGATTTGCGGCTTTCCACAGCGAATACTCCTCAAGAGTTTTATTGTTATTTCCGGGGCCGGACCCATGAGGGTGGCAGCGGCCCTTTGAGGCACTTGCGAATTTGTTGACCGCTTGGTCAGGAACTCGCACGAGGTGGATTATGCTTTTGTATACAAAGAAAGCAAATAATGTTTTTGATTTTGTAGACGAAAAGTTTGGCTTTAGAGATATATCGCCTGCTCGCGAAGGGGCTGATCAGCCAATGCACATTCATCAGGCGAACTCTCATTCAGCCTGCGAATGACTTTTCCCCAGCGCCAGATTCACCGCCAGCCATCCATTCACCGCAGTCTCCCCGGCCTCGGCAAACACCCGCTCCAGCAATTTCACCTGCTCGCGGCGCAATGCTTGCTCAAAGCGAACGCCTTCGGCAGTCAACTCCAGCAGGCGCTTACGCTTGTCGGTTTCGGACGCGACGCTCTCGACCAGATGCATCTCCAACAATTGCCGCAACGGCATGTTCAACGCCTGCTTGCTCACGCCGAGCAACGCCAACAGCTCCTTCACGCTCAGGTTCGGATAGCGGGCGATGAAAAACACGATGCGCTGATGCACCCGACTCAGGCCGCGACGTTCGAGCATTTCATCGGCCTTGGCGGTGAAGGCCTGGTAGCCGAAGAAAAACGCTTCCATGGCCTGCTGCTGGGAAAGCGGGTTTTTAAGGTCAAGCATATTGACGTATCCGTTCGGGGAGGCGTAATTTCGGTCAACAAGTTTGACTCATTTTTCACATGCCTCGCTACCGGTGATCCCCATGGCTTTTTCCGAACGTGTCTCACGCCTTAAAAGTTCTTTGATCCGTGAAATCCTCGCCGCGGCCCAGCGTCCGCAGGTGATGTCGTTTGCCGGAGGTCTGCCGGCCGAAGCGATGCTGCCAAAAGTCGATTGGGCCGAGATGCCAGTTTCCATGGGCCAATACGGCATGAGCGAAGGCGAACCGGCGCTGCGTGAAGCACTGGCCGACGAGGCGCGAGCGTTGGGAGTGGCCTGCGAGGCGAGCCAGGTTCTGGTGGTCAGCGGCTCACAGCAGACCCTCGACCTGACGGCCAAGCTGTACATCGACAAGGGCACCGAAGTCCTGCTCGAAGCGCCGACTTATCTGGCGGCGTTGCAGATTTTCCAGCTGTTCGGCGCCGATTGCCTGACCGTGCCGCTGGAGGCCGACGGCCCGAACCTGACGGAGCTGCGCGCTCGCCTGGAGCAACACCGTCCGGCCTTGATCTACCTGATCCCGACCTTCCAGAATCCATCGGCGGTGCGTTACAGCGAAGCCAAGCGCGATGCGGTGGCGGTGTTGCTCGATGAATTTGGCGTGACGCTGATTGAAGACGAGCCTTACCGCGAGCTGACCTTTGACGGTGGCAGCGCCACGCCGATTGTCAGCCGCTTGAAGAAGGCCAGCTGGATCTATACCGGGACCGTGTCGAAAACCCTGTTGCCGGGTTTGCGCGTTGGCTACCTGATCGCCAGCCCGGACCTGTTTCCACATCTGTTGAAACTCAAGCAGTCGGCGGATTTACACACCAATCGGGTTGGCCAGTGGCAGGCGCTGCAATGGATCGGCAGCGAGAAATATCAGCAACACCGCAGTGAATTGCGTGACTTTTACCGTGGGCGTCGGGATGCGTTCCAATCGGCGCTGGAAACTCATTTCTCCGATCTGGCGGACTGGAACGTGCCGCAGGGCGGGCTGTTTTTCTGGTTGAAACTCAAGCAGCCGCAAGACACCCGCACCTTGCTCGACGCCGCGCTGGCCAACGACGTGGCGTTCATGCCGGGCGAACCCTTCTTCCCCGAGCCGGATAATCATCCGGGGTATTTGCGGTTGAACTTCAGCCACATTGATCCGGCGCGGCTGGATGAGGGGCTCAAGCGGTTGGCGGCGGTGGTGCGTGCAGCCCTGGCCGGAAAAGCAGCCTAGAAACAAATAAACCGGCCAATGGGCCGGTTTATTTTTGTCTGAAGTTTGCGGTGCCTGTGCCGGCCTCTTCGCGAGCAAGCCCGCTCCCACAGGGAAATGCGGTCAACTGTGGGAGCGGGCTTGCTCGCGAAGGCGTCAGTCAGAACACCACAAGCAAATCAGGCAGCCGCAAATCGCTTATCCAGATAATCAATGATCACCTTGGACTCATACATCCAAGTGGTCTGGCCATTTTCTTCGATGCGCAGGCACGGCACCTTGATCTTGCCGCCTTGCTCCAGCAAGGTCTGGCGATCCTGATCGTTGTTCTTCGCATCACGCAGTGCCACAGGCACATTCAGGCGGCGCAGGGTCCGGCGGGTCTTCACGCAGAACGGACAGGCGTGGAATTGATACAGAGTCAGACCCTTGGCGGCGGATTCGACCTGGGCCTGAGCGGCGGCAGGGCGCTTTTTCTTGCTCGGACGAGTAATGAAGTCGATGAAGATGATCAGTTGGCCAAGGCCGACACGAAGCGCTTTTACGAACACGTTGAAAGCCTCACGGTGCAAATGAATAAGGGCGCGCAGCTTACCTGATTTTTTGCAGGCGAAAAAAAACCGGCGATGAATGCCGGTTTTCTTCGTGCCGCGAATTACTTGATGAGGCTGAGGAACTCGCTGCGGGTGGCGGCGTTCTCGCGGAACTCACCGAGCATCACCGAGGTGATCATCGTCGAATTCTGCTTTTCCACGCCGCGCATCATCATGCACATGTGCTTGGCCTCGATCACCACCGCAACGCCCAGGGCGCCAGTGACCTGCTGGACCGCGTCGGCGATCTGGCGGCTGAGGTTTTCCTGGATCTGCAGGCGACGGGCGTACATGTCGACGATCCGCGCCACCTTCGACAGGCCCAGGACCTTGCCGCTCGGGATGTAGGCGACGTGAGCCTTGCCGATGAACGGCAGCAGGTGGTGTTCGCACAACGAGTACAACTCGATGTCCTTGACCAGCACCATTTCGCTGTTGTCGGAGCTGAACAGGGCACCGTTGGTGACCTCTTCCAGTGTTTGTTCATAGCCGCGGCAGAGGTACTGCATGGCTTTGGCGGCACGCTTGGGCGTGTCGAGCAGGCCCTCGCGGGAGACGTCCTCGCCCAGTTGGCCAAGGATCGCGGTGTAATTCTGTTCCAGGGACATGAAACTACCTGTGGGATTTTACGCAAAGGGCAAGGGTACGGTGGCGGACACGACGCTGCAAGCGTGGCGCGTCGGCTTTACTCGTCGCGACCTTCCATCATGGTGCGTTTGAGCATCACATAAACCGCGCCGGCACCACCATGTTTCGCCTGGCACGAGGTGAAGCCGAGCACCTGTGGATGCTGGCGCAGCCAGGTGTTGACGTGGCTTTTGATCATCGGCCGCTTGCCGTCCAGGCGTACCGCCTTGCCATGGGTGACTCGCACGCAGCGGATTTCGAATTTTGTGGCCTCGGCCAGGAACGCCCAGAGGGTTTCCCGGGCCTTTTCCACGCTCATGCCGTGCAGGTCGAGGCTGCCTTCGAACGGAATCTGTCCGATCTTGAGCTTGCGCATCTGGCTTTCTTGCACGCCATCGCGAGCCCACATCAGCTCGTCTTCAGGGCCGACGTCGATGACGAACTGATCGGACAGCCCGTCAACGGTGGTGGATTCGGTGCGTACGGTGGCCGCTTGACGCAGCTTGGCAATCTGCGCGCGGTCAGCCTTGGGTTTGCCGGTTTCGGCGCGATCGTGCTTGATCGGCTTGACGCCTAGGATCGCGCTTTTGAACAGGGAAAAATCGTCGTCTTGCATGTCAGCCTCCGCGAAGGGCGGCCAGTTTACCCAACTCGAAGCGAATCGGGCGCGACAAAAACGCGCGCGATGCTTGGCTCAGTCGTGTTTTTTCATCAAGTGCGGGGACATGGCCAGTTCCCGCGACTGCCGCGAGCGACGACGGCAACGGCGCCACAGCCAGACACCGAGGTACAGCACGAACAGGCCGATGACCAGGATCACGGCAGCACCGGTGCGGCTTGTGTTCAATTCACCCAGGGCGGGTGCGTGGCCGAGCAAGCTGGCGACACCGGCCATGGCGAGCAGCACGCCGCACATCGCCAGCAACGCCGCGAACGTCGCGCCGATTCGAAAACGCCAGTTGCTTTGGCCTTTGGGCCGCAAGCGGCGAGCGTCAAAACCATCGGATAACTTCATTCCGACCTTCCTCAATGGGTATCGGCCCTTCGACCGGGAGTTGACCGGGATGTTCCTGAGGCTAAGACAATTACGGCAAATGGGAGGTTTTTACGGATGAGCGGCGTTCCAGGCCGCTCATTGAGCGTCGATCAGATCAGTTCACGGGTCAGCGCGAGGGTGGCGAAGTTGTCGCCCATGATCGCCATTTCCGTCTGATGAACGTGTGCGGCACTGAGCACGCCGCCCTTGTAAGGCAGGTCGCGGGTGGCGCAGGCGTCTTCCACCAGGGTGCAGCGGAAGCCCAGGTTCTTGGCAGCACGCACCGTGGTGCTGACGCTGGAGTGGCTCATGAAGCCGCAGACGATCAGGTCAAGGGCACCGAGGTCTTCCAGGCGTTTTGCCAGTTCGGTGCCGTGAAAAGCGCTCGGCAACAATTTGCCAATGACGGTTTCATCGCTCTGTGGCTCCAGGCCCGGAATGAACTCACCGCCTACGCCTTGGGGGTTGAACAACCCGCCGAGCGTACCGAGATGGCGGACATGCACGATCGGCCGGCCGGCGGCGCGGGCAGCGGCGAGCAATTGCTTGATGTTCGCGACAGCTTCATCCATGCCGCTCAGGGCCAGGGGACCGCTGAGGTATTCTTTCTGGGCATCGATGATGACCAGCGTGGCATGGCTCAGATTGGCCGCTGCATAACCGCGGCCGCTGAGTTGAAACATCGTTTTTGGAACAGACATTCTGGGGCTCCTTGGAGTGGGGCTTTTGCGCCATTGTCCTCTGGCTGAGCGGTTCTGTGAATCGCTACGATCGTAGGTGCCGTCGTTGCTGGCCTGTAGCCTTGTCAATAGTCATGTTTTGTTCAATAGCCTGGCGAAAAAATGGATAACTCCTACATTTGAATCGGTAGTTTCCCGCGTCGTCGTGACGTCGTTTGACTGGTAGAATCGCCCGTCGATTTTTCTGGAGTTTGCCGTCGTGATCACTTCCCGCCTTCGCACCCTGCGTGACCATATCCGTTGGGCCGTCAGCCGCTTCCATGGGGAGGATCTGTTTTTCGGCCATGGCACTGACAACGCCTGGGACGAAGCCCGGCAATTGGTGTTGGGCGCACTGCACCTGCCGTGGGAAATCGCCGACAGCTATCTCGACTGCAATCTGGAAGAAGACGAAGTGGTTCACCTGCAGCTTTTGCTCAAGCGCCGCATCGAAGAGCGGGTGCCTACCGCGTACCTGCTGGGCGAGGCCTGGTTCTGTGGCATGTCGTTCATCGTCGACGAGCGTGTGCTGATCCCGCGTTCACCCATCGGCGAGTTGATCGAAAACCGTTTTACTCCGTGGCTGGCTACCGAGCCGGTGCGGATTCTCGACCTGTGCACCGGTTCCGGTTGCATCGGCATCGCCTGCGCCTACGAGTTCCAGCATGCCGAGGTGGTGTTGGCGGACCTGTCGTTCGAAGCACTGGAAGTGGCCAATCAGAACATCGAGCGCCATGGTGTCGATGAGCGTGTGTACACGGTGCAGGGCGACGGTTTCGAAGGCTTGCCGGGACAACGTTTCGACCTGATCGTGTCGAACCCGCCCTACGTCGATGCGGAAGATTTCGCCGACATGCCGGACGAATACCAGCACGAACCGGAACTGGGCCTGGCCTGCGGTGATGACGGTTTGAACCTGGTGCGGCGCATGCTTGCCGAGGCGGCGGATCATCTGACCGAGAAGGGCTTGCTGATTGTCGAAGTGGGCAACAGCCAGGTGCACGTCGAGGCGTTGTACCCGGAAGTCGACTTCGCCTGGCTGGAGTTCGAGCGTGGCGGCCATGGTGTGTTCATGCTGAGCGCGCAGCAATGCCGTGAGCATCAGGCGTTGTTTGCTTCTCGCGTCTGACCTTTGTAGGAGCGAGCTCGCTCCTACAACGAATAGCCGCGACTCGGTCTCAAGTCTTTACCGGTGCGTGGCAATCCAGATCAACAGCCCCGCCTGAAACACCGCAAACGCCACCAGGCAGGTGATGGTGAATCGCAGCCCGGCGTCTTCGCGTTTGTATTTGCTGACTTTCTCTTCGTGTTTCTTGAGTTTGACTTCCTGCTCGGCCAGGTTCTGCTCGGCTTGCTGGAGCATCTGCGCCGCCTCGAGAATCTCCACGACCTGCAGTTTTTCGCTGTTCCAGTCGCCAGAGAGGTCGCCGACCTTGACCGGCTTGACGCTGCCTTTCAAATGCTGGGCATCGGCATACGCCACGTCGAACCCGTGCACGCGCAAAAAATGATCGCGGCGCAGGCGGGTATCTTCGTTCAGCGCATCCTTGTTGTTCAGGTCAAAGCCGTCGACGATATAGGTCGGCCAGCGCTTCTTCGCCCAGTTGATGCCCTGAGCTGCCATGTAGCGGCCGATGCCACGATTCAGCGGTTCAATCTGCAATCCGCTTTGCGGTCCGAAATGCACGCGTTTTTCGGCGTGATCGACCCACACGTCCAGATGATTTTGTTCCTTGCGTACGCGCTGGCCGGGCAGGGTGATGCTCATGCGCATCAGGCTGTGCGCCTTGTCATTGCGCTCGGCATAGCCTAATTCGACAAAACGCAACGGGCGCCCGCCGGTGTTGCGGTCAGTCTGCAGCGGCGCCAGACGGAGCATCTTGTGGTGCTCGACGTGGACGTCCGCCCAGGGCAGTTCGACCGCTGGCGGTGCGTCTTTTTCAGCGCTGGTGTCGGGTGAAGTCTGGGTGTCAGTCATAACGGCGAGATCCTGTCCAAGCTCAGCTTGTCGCCAGGCAATGTGCTGGCGACAAAGGCTTATCGGCCGCTTTTTTCAAGACTGGAGGTTAACTGGCGCGAAGTCCGTCAATAAAACCGATGATTCGCGTGCCCAGTTCCGCCGCCAGGGGCAACTGCGGGTCCTTATAGGAGGCCAGTTGGCGTTTGACGTCGCTGGGCACGATGCGCATGACGTGGTTCATGCCCTCGATCAACGCCAGTTCGGCGTCCGGTTTGGCCGCCTTGAGCAGTCTTGCGTCATTGATGCCGACCTGGATGTCGTTGCTGCCCTGGATGATCAGTGCCGGCATCTTCAGCCTGGCAAACGCTGCGGCCGGGTCCTGGCGGAACAGGGAGATCAGGTAAGGCTGCACGCTCGGGCGGAAAATCGCCTGCAAGGGTGGCGGCACATTGTCGTCGGGTTTCCCGGCCTTGAGGCTGTCGAGCAATTCATTGCTGCGCAGCATCAGCGGTGGAGGCAAGCGATTGCCCAGTTGCTCGCGAATGACCTGATCCACCGGCCTTGCGCTACCCGAGACAGAAATCACCGCGTCGGCATCGATGTCCGGCGCAGCGAGGCTGGCGATCAAGGCGCCTTCGCTGTGACCCAGCACGATCAGTTGGCCGAAACGCGGATCGGTCTTGAGCTTGCGGCCCCAGGCTTGGGCATCGGCCACGTAGGCGTCCACCGTCAGATTGCGTTCATCCGGGGTCGCCGCCAGGCTCGCGGCCACGCCGCGCTTGTCATAACGCACGCTGGCGATGTTGTGTTTGGCCAGCACCCAGGCCAGGCGCTTGAGGCTGTCATTGCGCCCGCCGTCGGTGTTGTTTCCGTCACGGTCCGTAGGGCCGGAACCGGAAATGATCAGCACAACCGGCACTGGATTGTCGGACTTTGGCAGCAACAGCGAGCCGAAAAGCTCGCCGGTGCCCGTATCCAATGTGATCGGTCGTTGCAGGACAGTCGCTTGGGCGAAGCCGGAAATCAGGGTAAGGCTCAAGGCTAGAACTCGCAGCATCATCGCGCCATCATCAAGAAGATGCCGGTTGGACTCACAGGCACCCATAAGGTTCGAGGATGAACTACTTGGGTAGCCTGCGTATACTGGCGCGCATTACGTATTCAGGTTCATTTCACGGAGCGTCCTGCATGTCCGGCAATACCTACGGCAAGCTGTTCACTGTCACCACCGCGGGCGAAAGCCATGGCCCGGCGTTGGTCGCCATTGTCGATGGCTGCCCGCCGGGGCTGGAGATATCCCTGGAGGATCTGCAGCGTGACCTGGACCGCCGCAAGCCCGGCACCAGCCGCCACACCACCCAACGCCAGGAAGCCGACGAAGTCGAAATCCTCTCCGGAGTGTTCGAGGGGCGTACCACTGGCTGCTCGATCGGTCTGCTGATCCGCAACACCGACCAGAAGTCCAAGGACTACTCGGCGATCAAGGACCTGTTCCGCCCGGCCCACGCCGACTACACCTACCACCACAAGTACGGCGAGCGCGACTACCGCGGCGGCGGTCGCAGCTCGGCCCGCGAAACCGCGATGCGCGTCGCGGCCGGTGCGATTGCGAAAAAATACCTGGCCAGCCAGGGCATCGTCATTCGCGGCTACATGAGCCAGCTGGGGCCGATTGAAATCCCGTTCAAGACCTGGGAATCGGTCGAGCAGAACGCCTTCTTCAGCCCGGACCCGGACAAGGTGCCGGAACTGGAAGCCTACATGGACCAGTTGCGCCGCGACCAGGATTCGGTTGGCGCGAAAATCACCGTGGTTGCCGAAGGCGTGATGCCGGGCCTGGGCGAGCCGATCTTCGACCGCCTCGACGCCGAACTGGCCCATGCGCTGATGAGCATCAACGCGGTCAAGGGCGTGGAAATCGGCGCCGGTTTTGCCAGCGTCGCCCAGCGTGGCACCGAGCATCGCGATGAAATGACCCCGCAAGGTTTCCTCAGCAACAACGCGGGCGGCATTCTCGGCGGTATTTCCTCGGGGCAGCCCATCGTTGTGCACCTGGCGCTGAAGCCGACGTCGAGCATCACCACGCCGGGCCGTTCCATCGACATCCATGGCAACCCGGTGGAGGTGATCACCAAGGGCCGTCACGATCCGTGCGTCGGTATCCGCGCCACGCCGATTGCCGAGGCGATGATGGCCATCGTGCTGATGGATCACCTGCTGCGCCACCGCGGGCAGAACGCCGATGTGCGTGTGAGCACGCCGGTGCTGGGTCAGCTGTAAATGGCTGACTTCATGGTCGCAGCCGTCTGATGGCGACTGCGGCGCTCCCGTACTGGCGGCTCTCCAGTTTCTATCTGTTCTATTTCGCCTTGCTCGGTTCGACAGCGCCGTTTCTGGCGCTGTACTTCGATCACCTGGGTTTCAGCGCTGCGCGCATCGGCGAGCTGGTGGCGATCCCGATGCTGATGCGCTGCGTGGCGCCGAACATCTGGGGCTGGCTGGGCGACTACACCGGTCGGCGGCTGGCCATCGTGCGCTTTGGCGCGGTGTGCACGTTGCTGACCTTTTCGCTGATTTTCGTCAGCAAGACCTACGCCTGGCTGGCGATGGTCATGGCTCTGCACGCGTTCTTCTGGCACGCGGTGTTGCCGCAGTTCGAAGTCATCACCCTGGCGCACTTGCAGGGTCAGACCTCGCGCTACAGCCAGATTCGCTTGTGGGGCTCGATCGGTTTCATCATCACCGTGGTCGCGCTGGGCCGTTTGTTCGAATGGCTGAGCCTGGACATCTACCCGGCGGCGTTGGTGTTGATCCTGGCCGGCATCGTGCTCAGCAGCCTGTGGGTGCCCAATGCCCAACCGACGCCGGGCAACAGGGTGGCGGGGGAGGGATTCCTCAAGCAACTGCGCAACCCCGGCGTGTTGGCGTTTTACGGCTGCGTGGCGCTGATGCAGATGAGTCATGGGCCTTATTACACGTTCTTGACGCTGCATCTTGAGCACCTGGGTTACAGCCGGGGCGTGATCGGTATGCTCTGGGCGGTCGGCGTGGTCGCTGAAGTTTTGATGTTTTTGGCCATGAGCAAGATCCTCGCGCGGTTTTCCCTGCGCCGGGTGCTGATGGCGAGTTTTCTGCTGGCGGCGCTACGCTGGTTGCTACTCGGGTCGTTGGCCGAATTCCTTTGGGTATTGCTGTTTGCCCAAGTGCTGCACGCGGCGACGTTCGGCAGCTTTCACGCCGCTGCCATTTCATTCGTGCAACGTAGCTTCGGTGCGCGCCAGCAAGGCCAGGGCCAGGCGCTGTATGCCGCATTGGCCGGCACCGGTGGTGCGTTGGGCGCGTTGTATTCCGGCTACAGCTGGAATGCCCTCGGCGCGGCATGGACATTTAGTATTGCCAGTCTCGCAGCCGTCGCGGCTGCCGTTATCATTGCCACACGTATGCAAGAGGACAGGCCATGAGCCTTACCCGTGAACAACTCGCCCAGGAAATCATCGACGCCGGGCGTTTTCTGTATGGCCGCGGCTGGTCGCCGGCCACCAGCAGCAATTACTCGACCCGCCTGTCGCCGACCGAAGCCTTGCTGACCGTGTCCGGCAAGCACAAGGGGCAACTGGGCATGGATGATGTGCTGGCCACTGACCTGTCGGGCAACAGCCTGGAGCCGGGCAAGAAACCGTCCGCCGAAACCCTGTTGCACACCCAGCTCTACAGCTGGCGCCCGGAGATTGGTGCGGTGCTGCACACCCACTCAGTGAATGCCACCGTGCTGTCGCGCCTGACGCCGCAAGACTTCATCGAGTTCGAAGACTACGAACTGCAAAAGGCCTTCAGCGGTGTGACAACCCACGAATCCCGGGTGCGGGTGCCGATTTTCGATAACGACCAGGACATTGCGCGCCTGGCCGCCAAGGTGCAGCCTTGGCTCGACGCTCATCCCGATTGCGTCGGCTACCTGATCCGCGGTCATGGCCTGTACACCTGGGGCGCGCGCATGAGCGATGCCTTGCGGCAGATCGAGGCCTTTGAATTTTTGTTCGAGTGCGAGTTGAAGATGCGCTCGCTCTTTAAAGCATGAACCGTTAAGGAGTTGCCCTGATGAGCAGCCTGTCCGTCTATCACGTCTCCAGCCCTGAAATCCCCAACAAGGTGCTGACCCATTTCGAAGACATTGCCTCGACCCTGGCCGAGCAGGGCGTGCGTTTCGACCGCTGGCAAGCGGCGGCGAAGATCCAGCCGGGCGCCAGTCAGGAAGAAGTGATTGCCGCCTACCAGGAGCAAATCGACCAGCTGATGACCGAGCGCGGTTACATCACTGTCGACGTGATCAGCCTCAACAGCGATCACCCGCAAAAAGCCGAACTGCGTGCCAAGTTCCTCGACGAACATCGCCACGGCGAAGATGAAGTACGATTTTTCGTCGCCGGCCGTGGCCTGTTTACCCTGCACATCGACGATTACGTCTACGCGGTGCTGTGCGAGAAAAACGACCTGATCTCGGTGCCGGCCGGCACCAAGCACTGGTTCGACATGGGCGAACATCCGCATTTCGTTGCGATCCGTCTGTTCAACAACCCGGAAGGCTGGGTGGCTAATTTCACCGGCGAAGACATCGCCAGCCAATTCCCGCGCCTGGAGGACTGAGTCGATGCCGATCAAAGCGATTCTCACCGACATCGAAGGCACCACCAGCGCGGTGAGTTTTGTGTTCGACGTGCTGTTCCCCTATGCCGCCAAACACTTGCCGGCGTTTGTCCGTCAGCAAGCCGAACGCGCCGATGTGGCGGAGCAACTGGCTGCCGTGCGTCGCGACAGCAACGAACCGGACGCCGACGTCGAGCGGGTCATCGAGATCCTGTTGGGCTGGATCGCTGAGGACCGCAAGGCCACGCCGTTGAAAGCGTTGCAGGGCATGGTCTGGGAGCAGGGCTATCAGGCCGGGCAGTTGAAGGGGCACGTGTACCCGGACGCCGTTGAAGCGCTCAAGCGCTGGCATCAGGACGGCTTTCAACTGTTTGTTTACTCATCCGGCTCGATCCAGGCCCAGCGGTTGATCTTCGGCTGCTCGGAGGCGGGGGATCTGACGCCACTGTTCACAGGGTATTTCGATACCACTTCGGGCCCCAAGCGCGAGGCGCAGTCCTACGCCAACATCACCCAGGCGATCAACATTGAGGCGGGGCAGATTCTGTTCCTGTCGGACATCGTCGAAGAACTCGACGCGGCGCGCACGGCGGGGATGACCACCTGCGGGCTGGCCCGCGAAGGTGGGGAACTGGCTGGGCATGTCACCGTGGACAGCTTTGCGCGGATCGATCTCTCTACTTTCTAAACGCCATACAACCTGTGGGAGCGGCGGTGCGGCGATCCGACTTGCTCGCGAAAGCGGTGTGTCGTTCAACGTTGATGTTGACTGACACTCCCTCTTCGCGAGCAAGTCGGATCGCCGCACCGCCGCTCTCACATGCTCTACAGCGAATGATAGGTCGGCAGGGCAAACCGTTGCTGGCTCTGCAGCATGGAAATCTGCGGCAGTTCACTGGCTTGTTCGGCGAGGTCGCGGCGAATCGCGCTGATGACCCACGTCAGTTGGTCGCCATTGTGCAATTGCTGGTAGGAAATCGAGCGCTTGAACACTTTGCCTTCGCCGCCGCTCAGGGTCAGCAGGATCCCACCGTCAGGACGGGCCTGGGTGGTGACTTCGAAGTTGGAGAACAGGGACGAAAATTTTTCCTGAATCAGGTTCATGTCTTTCAGCTCCGTTGGCTCTTGAATGGCAAGCATACGGAGAGGGTTGCAGTGATTGTGCCAGCCTTGGTTGTTTGTAAATAACCTTATAAAACAACTAGTTAGTATCTGTGGTGATTTTTGCTTTCGTGCATTCTGCATGAACGGCCATCGTGCATCCTGCATTTTGCGCGGTCGCTCGGCGCTTCGATGGAACCATTGCGTGTGCGGGGGTTCACGATTGGCCCTGTATCAAGCGCGGATCAAGATCGCGGATCAAGATCGTAGATACAAAACATTTCAAAAACCGCGTGTACAGCTCAAGAACCGTTGACGTATTTTCGGGCTCATTCACCGCAGCCCGACAATAAAAAGATCGAACGGGAGCATCATGAGTCGCACGTCGAACGACACGATTACCTGGAGCATGATGCTCCGTAAGCTGCCTTCCATCGTCAAGGCCATCCCCCGGGTGGTGAAGGGCATGAAGGCCGCCAACGTCAAGGACCCGACCCAAGCGTGTGGTTTGGGCTGGAGTTTCGAGCAAGCCACGTTGCGCAACCCGGATGGTCCGGCGCTGTTGCAAGGCGATGTAACGCTCAGTTACTCCGAGGTCAACCAATGGGCCAATCGCATCGCCCATCACCTGACCGGCCAGGGCATCGGCAAGGGTGATGTGGTGGCGGTCTTCATCGAGAACCGCCCGGAACTGCTGGTGACGATTCTGGGGGTGGCCAAGGTCGGCGCGATCAGTGCGCTGCTCAATACCTCGCAGACCCGCGATACCCTGGTGCACAGTGTGAATCTGGTGGCGCCGGTGGCGATCATTGTCGGTGAGGAGTTGGTCCCGGCGTACCTGGCGGTGCGTGATCGGGTGTCGATCAAGGCTGACCGAACCTGGTTTGTCGCCGATCAGGACACCTCTCGCCAACCGGGTATCGCGCCTGAAGGTTTCATCAACCTGATGACCGTCAGTCTCGACGACGTCAGCGACAACCCGGTCAGCAGCCGGCAGATTTTCTTCGACGATCCCTGCTTTTATATCTACACCTCGGGCACCACGGGGCTGCCCAAGGCGGGCGTGTTCAAGCACGGACGCTGGATGCGCAGCTCGGCGAGCTTCGGCATGATCGCCCTGGACATGCGCCCCGACGATGTCGTCTATTGCACCTTGCCGCTGTACCACGCCACGGGCCTTTGCGTGTGCTGGGGGTCGGCCGTCAGTGGTGCCAGCGGGTTCGCCATCCGCCGCAAATTCAGCGCCAGTCAGTTTTGGAACGACGCGCGCAAGTACCGGGCGACCACCATCGGTTATGTCGGCGAATTGTGCCGCTACCTGGTCGATCAACCGTCCAGCGCCGACGACAGCCGGCACGATGTGAAGAAAATGATCGGCAACGGCTTGCGTCCCGGTGCCTGGAGCGAGTTCAAGACCCGTTTTGCGGTCAATCACATCTGCGAGCTGTACGCCGCCAGCGACGGCAACATCGGTTTCACCAACATTCTCAATTTCGACAACACCATCGGTTTTTCCCTGATGTCCTGGGAGCTGGTCGCGTACGACCATGACAGCGGTGCGCCGATTCGTCAGGCCAACGGCCTGATGCGCAAGGTCGCCAAGGGCGAGCAGGGCTTGTTGCTGGCAAAAATCGACGACAAGGCACCCCTGGACGGCTACACCGATCCGCAGAAAACCGCCAAGGTCGTGCTCGAGGATGTGTTCGAAAAGGGTGACCGCTACTTCAACACTGGCGACCTGTTGCGCAACATCGGCTTTGGGCATGCGCAGTTTGTCGACCGCCTGGGCGACACCTACCGCTGGAAGGGCGAGAACGTCTCGACCACGGAGGTCGAAAACATCCTCCTGCAACACCCGCTTATTTCCGAAGCCGTAGCCTATGGCGTGGAAATCCGCAACACCAATGGCCGGGCCGGGATGGCGGCGATTACCCCGGCCGAATCTCTGGCAACCCTGGACTTCAGTGAACTGCTGGCGTTCGCCCGCGAGCACATGCCGGCCTATGCGGTGCCACTGTTCCTGCGGGTGAAAGTGAAAATGGAAACCACCGGGACGTTCAAATATCAGAAGACCCGACTCAAGGACGAGGCCTTCGACCCGGGTAAAACCGGAGATGACCCGATCTATGCCTGGCTGCCGGGAACGCAGACTTACGTACAGGTCACGGAGCAGTTGTTGTCCGACATTCACGGCGGCAAGTACCGCTATTGAATCTGGCTATGGCGGCCCATGAGAAAAAACAAGTGACAGTGCCGGGGGCGCTCGGGAAACTGTCGGCTTTTACGAATGACAGAAAAGGGAGTGCCCAATGTCAGACAAAAGCCGCCAGATGACCCCCGAAGAAGCCGCCGAATTCACCGAACAGGTATTCAACAAGGCACGGGAGGGCGATGCGGCGATGATGGCCGCGCTGCTGACCAAGGGTTTGCCGCCGAACCTGCGTAACCACAAGGGCGATACCTTGCTGATGCTGGCCGCGTATCACGGTCATGTGGACACGGTAAAAGTTCTGCTCGAGCACAAGGCCGATCCGGAGATCCGCAACGACAACGGCCAGAGCCCGATTGCAGGCGCCGCCTTCAAGGGCGACCTGGCGGTGATCAAGGCCTTGGTCGACGGCGGCGCCCAGGTTGAAGGCTCGTCCTTCGATGGCCGCACGGCGCTGATGATGGCGGCGATGTTCAACCGCGTCGAAGTGGTCGATTACCTGATCAGCAAGGGCGCCGACCCGAAAGCCAAGGACGCCAATGGCATCACTGCGCTGGAGGCGGCTAAAACCATGGGTGCTTCCGATACCGTTGCGCAGCTTGAGAAGCTGATTGGCTGATATCGACTAATTTGAGGCTGGTAATCCCCATTGTGGCGAGGGAGCTTGTCGGACCGCCGCACCGTCCCGCTCGACTGCGCAGCAGTCGCAAAACCATTCGGCGCGGTAAGTCTGACGAATCGCATTGTCTGATTTTGGGGCCGCTTCGCGACCCAGCGGGAGCAAGCTCCCTCGCCACAAGTTAGTGCCTGCTTCAAGTTATCGGTCATGGAAATGCGCTATCCTTCGCGCCCTCAAAATTCACCTCGCTACAGGATCCTCCCCATGAAAGCCGCACTCGTCGAACTCATCAGCAAAATCAGCTCCGGGTGCATGGGCGAAGACGAAATCCTCAAGGTCGCGGACGAAGCGGCCCAGGCCTACGCCGATCCCGAGGCTTTTCTGACCGCCAATCCGGACATCAACTACGACGAAACCTTCCCGATCCCGCTGGGTGAGTGGGTGGTGGTCGGCAGCCTGCCGGAAACGGTGCTGTTCCAGGCTGACACCTACATGGACCTGTTCGCCCAGATCGTCGCCTCGTTCGGCCCGGGGGTGGAGTTCAATCTCAAGCCCAAGCAACTGGCCAAGACCGAAGCCCTGACCGCGCTCAACCGCATCCAGGTGCAGATGAGCAGCATGAACAAGGAAAACGGTGGCTACACGCTGATGAACTTCAGCCAGTTGCTCGATGACGAGCTGCAGGTGGTCCTGGTCTACGGCAATGACCTGCCTCGGGTGCTGGAATTGTGCGCAGAAGTCGGCATCGCAGCCGCGCCATCCCTGGAAGCGCTGAAAGTGGCGATCCACGTCTGATCCAAACACTGTCAATAAAAAGGAATCCTCGCGACGACCGTCTATCCTGAGGGGGGCATATCACTCTTTGGGAGCGTCACCATGGGTTCCACGTTCAACAGCCTGGTTGCCTTGATCATTTTTGTCCTGGACATCTGGGCCATCATCAACGTGTTCAAAAGTAGCGCCGAGACCGGGATGAAAATCCTCTGGGTATTGTTGATCGCGCTGTTGCCGGTGCTGGGACTGATCATCTGGGCCATCGCCGGGCCGCGGGGCAACGTCAAATTCTGACGGATTTCCCACAAACTACACCGACCCTGTGGGAGCGGGCTTGCTCGCGAAGAACGATTACGCGGTTCGCCGACAGACCGAGTTGCCTGCTTCGCGAGCAAGCCCGCTCCCACAGGATTGTGGAATGCTGATCAAGTGAGGTTCGACCTGTCATGTTCCGCGACGTAGAATGCGCGCCTTTCCCGGGCAATCGAGACGCTCGATTGGCCATCATGGGCGGGTAACCGTCCGTTGCCACCCGCATTCATCGGAGCACTTCCCATGAGCAACACCCCGACCAGCGACTACCTGGAAACCCTCTACGAAGGCTACGGCCAGCGTTTTCGCATGGAAAAACTGCTGCACGAAGTGCGCACCGAGCACCAGCACCTGGTGATCTTCGAAAACCCGCGCATGGGCCGGGTGATGGCGCTGGACGGCGTGATCCAGACCACCGAAGCCGACGAATTCATCTATCACGAAATGCTCACCCACGTGCCGATCCTGGCGCACGGTGCTGCCAAACGCGTGCTGATCATCGGCGGCGGCGACGGCGGCATGTTGCGTGAAGTGGCCAAGCACCGCAGTGTCGAGCACATCACCATGGTCGAGATCGACGGTACCGTGGTCGACATGTGCAAGGAATTCCTGCCGAACCACTCCAAAGGTGCATTCGAAGATCCACGCCTGAACCTGGTGATCGACGACGGCATGCGTTTCGTCGCCACCACCACTGAAAAATTCGACGTGATCATTTCCGACTCCACCGACCCGATCGGGCCGGGCGAAGTGCTGTTCTCGGAAAACTTCTACCAGGCCTGCCACCGCTGCCTGAACGAAGGCGGCATCCTGGTGACCCAGAACGGCACGCCGTTCATGCAGATCGAAGAAGTGAAGACCACCGCCGGTCGCCTGCGCAGCCTGTTTCCGGACTGGCACTTCTACCAGGCCGCCGTGCCGACCTACATCGGCGGTTCGATGACCTTCGCCTGGGGCGCCAGCAATACCGCTTATCGCAAGTTGTCCCGCGAAACCCTGCAACAGCGCTTCACGGGCAGCGGCATCGTCACCCGTTACTACAATCCTGAAATCCACATCGGCGCCTTCGCCTTGCCACAATACGTGTTGCAGGCGGTGAACAAGCCAAGCAACGACTAAAACCCTGTAGGAGCGAGCCTGCTCGCTCCTACATGGATTGCGCTCGACGCAGTGGCAGTGGGTGTTGTGAGTCTTTGATTACATGCACCGACCTATGTAATTCGGCGGAACAATTAGCCAGCTAACAAGGTCGAGATAGAGGTAAGCCCATCCATGGGTTTTATCGAGGAGGCACCAATGCAAAAGTGGAAAGTCACTTTCGTGGATGATCATGGCGAAACCATCAACGAAGTCTTTGAGTGCCCCGAGCGCCCGGACTACGAGCGTGCCGCCAAGCTCATCAAGGCCCGGCTTCTTCCTGTCGCTGCCGAACTGGATCTGAACGATCTGGAAGGGCGGACCACTGATGCGTGCGTCAAAGAGCTCAAGTCCCAGAACAGCATTCAAATCCTCGGCATTACTCCAATCTGAACGGCACCTGTCGCATTCACATCCAGGCCTTGGCAGAGGCTCTACCTTGAGGCTACTCTGCAAGCGAGATCAGCGAATGAATCGCTAAGGTCTGGTCTTGTCAGCTCCATGCTTGTTTCCCGCCGGCACATCGGTTGCCGTCGCTCGCGCTGTTCGGTTGCGGGTGAGGGAGTACGGAAAGTCTATCCATCGTTTTGAGGAGGACGTTTCATGAGCACAGCCTATCAAGAAGACATCAGCAGCAGCGTGTTGCGCCGCATGAAAGAAGGCGGTTTTGACTTTTCGCGGTTTCATCCCATCGAGTTCTACGCCATTTTCCCGGACGAGGAGCGGGCACGCAGGGCGGCAGGTCATTTCCACCGTGGTGAATCCCTGGATGCACAAGTCAGTGTGCGCGACGATGGCGCCTGGGCGCTGGAGTTGTGCAAGGTCATGTATGCCACCTACGACGACATCGGCGACTTCGAACAGGGTTTCGAAGCAGTGGTCGAGCCGTTGGGTGGCATCATCGAAGGCTGGGGTGTGAAACAGGAGGTACGAGGGCGACTCGCATAACCTTATGAACAGTGACAACCAGCAATGACGGCTGACCTTCGGGTTGGCCGTTTTCGTTTCAACACGTTGCAGAAAGGAAAAAAAGCCGCCTGGGCAGGCGGCTATAAGGGGGAGATCGGCAGGTTTTCCAGCGAATGCATGAATTATCCCCAGCGACTGCCGGGCAGTGAAATCAACTCTGACTATGCTGGTGATAGGCGACTACCACGCCTTGCAATGAAGCGGGGGCGATCAGGTTGGGGCATTTACCGCACAGGATTGGTGCGGTGCGTGCGTCTTGATTATCCAACCGATTGAAATCTAAGCGTTTATGCCGATGGCACGGGCCTTGCGAAGGTCTGGACGTCCGGGTGACAAGGAGTACGGCATGATCCGCACATATTTTGATGAGATGTACGATGCCGGCGGCCAGGTCCGCCCGCATTATCGGGAGTTTGCCCGTTGGCTGGCCGAAACGCCTGACGAGCTTTTGGCACAACGGCGACGCGAGGCCGATCTGCTGTTTCATCGCGCCGGGATTACTTTCACGCTCTACGGTGATGAGCAGGGGACAGAGCGCCTGATTCCCTTCGACACCATCCCCCGCAGTATCCCCGCCAGCGAATGGCGGATTGTCGAGCGCGGCTGCATCCAGCGGGTCAAGGCGTTGAACATGTTCCTCGCCGACCTTTACCACGAGCAGCGCATCATCAAGGCCGGCATCATTCCGGCCGAGCAGGTGCTGGCCAACGAGCAGTACCAGTTGGCGATGCAGGGCCTGGATCTGCACCGCGATATCTATTCGCACATCTCCGGCGTCGACTTGGTGCGCGACGGCGATGGCACCTACTACGTGCTCGAAGACAATCTGCGAACACCGAGCGGCGTCAGCTACATGCTCGAAGACCGCAAGATGATGATGCGTCTGTTCCCCGAGTTGTTCGCGGCGCAACGCATTGCCCCCATCGACCACTACCCGAACCTGTTGCTCGACACCCTGAAAAGCTCAAGCCCGATCGATAATCCGAGCGTGGTGGTGCTGACGCCGGGGCGCTTCAACAGTGCGTTCTTCGAACATGCGTTCCTGGCGCGGGAAATGGGTGTGGAGTTGGTGGAGGGCGCGGACCTGTTCGTACGTGACGACAAGGTCTACATGCGCACCACCGACGGGCCGAAAGCGGTCGACGTGATTTATCGTCGCCTTGACGATGCGTTCCTCGACCCGCTGGCGTTCAACCCGGAATCGATGCTCGGCGTGCCGGGGCTGTTGTCGTCCTACCGTTCCGGCAACGTGGTGCTGGCCAATGCCATCGGCACGGGGGTGGCGGACGACAAGTCGGTGTATCCGTTCGTTACCGACATGATCCGTTTCTATCTGGATGAAGAGCCGATCCTGAAGAACGTTCCTACGTGGCAATGCCGTAATCCGTCTGAGCTGTCCCACGTGCTGGCTAATCTTCCAGAACTGGTGGTCAAGGAAACCCAAGGCTCCGGCGGGTACGGAATGCTGGTGGGGCCGGCGGCGACGGCGGCGGAAATCGAAGCCTTCCGCGCGCGGATCATCGCCAAGCCCCATGCGTATATCGCGCAACCGACGCTGTCGCTGTCGACCTGTCCGACCTTTGTCGAAAACGGTATCGCACCGCGCCATATCGATCTGCGTCCGTTTGTATTGTCAGGCCGTGAAACCCGGGTCGTGCCCGGCGGCCTGACCCGCGTCGCCCTGCGCGAAGGCTCCCTGGTGGTCAATTCCTCTCAGGGCGGCGGAACCAAGGACACCTGGGTGGTCGAGGATTAAAGGAAGCCTGTCATGTTAAGTAGAACTGCCTCGGATTTGTATTGGATGTCGCGTTACCTGGAGCGGGCGGAAAACCTCGCGCGGATGCTCGACATCAGCTATTCGCTGTCGCTGATGCCGCAAGACGGTCGTGGCGACGGTTTGCACGAACTGGCCATGCCGCTGTTGATCACCGGCACCCTGGACGATTACCTGGAGCGCCATGGCGAACTGCATGCCGAGCGGCTGCTGCATTTCTTCGCCCTGGATGCGGCCAACCCGGCGAGCATCTACAGCTGCCTCGGTGCCGCACGGGCCAGCGCCCATGCGGTGCGTGGGCGCATCACCGCCGACATGTGGGAAAACATCAACGCCACCTGGCTGGAAATTCGCGGCATCGCCGAACAGGGCCTCAGTCGCTACGGCATGAGCCGTTTCTGCGAGTGGATCAAGGAGCGTTCCCACCTGTTCCGGGGCGCGTCCTACGGCACCATCATGCGTAACGATGCGTTTCGTTTCATTCGTCTGGGGACCTTTATCGAACGGGCGGACAACACCTTGCGCCTGCTCGATGCCCGCTACGAAATGGCCGGCGATCAGGCCGAAGCGGTCAGCGATGGCACCGCTCACGCGTATTACCAATGGAGCGCGTTGTTGCGGGCGTTGTCGTCGTTCGAGGCCTACACGGAAATCTACCGCGACGCCCCTGGTGCCCGGCATGTGGCGGAATTGCTGTTGCTGCGGGCCGATGTACCGCGATCCCTGCGTGCCTGCACCGAAGAAATCGACCTGATCCTCGCGCAATTACCGGGGGCCAATGGGCGTCCCGCACAACGCCTGGCGGCAGAAATGGACGCACGCCTGCGCTACACCGGCATCCAAGAAATTCTCGAAGAAGGCCTGCACGCCTGGCTCACCGAGTTCATCCCGCTGGTGCGCCAGTTGGGTAACGCGATTCACAGTTCTTATCTGGAGGCCGCATGAGACTTTCCATTAGCCACGAGACCACCTATCACTACGAAGACAAGGTGCGGGCGAGCATCCAGTATCTGCGCCTGACTCCCCACGACAGCGAACGCCAGCACGTACTTAGCTGGCAGCTCGACCTGCCGCGTCCGGTGCGGGCGCAACTTGATCCGTTCGGCAACATCCTGCATGTGCTGACCATGGACGAGCCCCATGAGGCGATCATCATCGGTGCCCGTGGCCAGGTCGATATCGACGAATGGCGTGAGGCCGAGCACGAGAGCCAGTCTGCATTGCCGTTTCTGCGCTTCACCCGTTTGACCGAAGCCGACGCCGCCCTGCGGGCGTTCGCCGAGAAGGAATGCAAGCAACGCCGCGATCGCACGGCGTTGATCGATCTGATGCATGGCCTCAACCAGCATATGACCTATACGCCGGGCTCCACGGAAGTGGACACCAGCGCCGCCCAGGCCTTTGCCGGACGCTCCGGCGTGTGTCAGGACCACACCCACGCGTTTCTCGCCTGCACCCGCAGCCTGGGCATTCCAGCGCGTTATGTGTCGGGCTATCTGTACAGCGAAAACAGCGAACACTTGGCCAGCCACGCCTGGGCCGAAGCCTGGCTGGATGACGCCTGGTACAGCTTCGACGTGACCAATGAACTGGCCCGGCCGGAGCGTCACCTGAAGCTGGCGGTGGGCCTGGACTACCTGGATGCCTGCCCGGTGCGCGGAATGCGCCGGGGCGGCGGGTGTGAGCAGATGCACGCCAAGGTGCTGGTTTCACCGACGCCGGCGCCGGTGATTTCAGTGCAACAGCAGTAATCGCGGTCCATTGATGCAAGAGGGAGTTCTGTGGCGAGGGAGCTTGCTCCCGCTCGGCTGCGCAGCAGTCGCAAACCTGGTGAATGCAGTTTACCTGACGGATTGCATCGCCTGAATTGAGGGCCGCTTCGCGCCCCAGCGGGAGCAAGCTCCCTCGCCACAGATACGTGTTATTTGGCGGAAACCTGTTTACGCCCAACCATATGCTTCAAATACCCCACCAGCATCCCCAGATCCCCATCCGGCAACACCTCGGCCGAGAACCCGGGCATCTTCGCCTGCGGCCACTGGCGCAAACTCTGTGGATCGCGGATGTAGCGCTTGAGGAAGTCCGCACCGAAATACTCGGTCGGGTTGTACGGAATATTCAGGTCCGGCCCGAACTGCGCGTCACCGGCGCCATTGAGTCGGTGGCAGGCCAGGCAGTTCTTCTGGAATATCGCAAATCCCTTGTTTACCGGATCATCCGCCTTCAACGCCGGATCGGGCAGCAGGGCGGGAAAGCGCTCGGCCACGGGCGCCAGGCGTTTGATGCTCGCCACCTGGAACGGCCATTGTTCGGGGCTGATGTTGCCGGCCTGCGGGTTGCTCCAGACCAGATAGAACGGCCCGGCGCCGGGCTTGCCTTCGGATAGCGGTGGCCAGGGTTTGGCCGGGTCTTCAATCGCCAGCCACGCCTGTGCCCCCTGGGTATTGAGCAACGGCGCCGCGGTCATTTCGGCGGCAAAGCCATCCAGGGCCACGGCTTGCAGATGGTCCTCAGGCTTGATGCCGGTCAGCAGTGCGGACAGCGGCACGGCGCGGTAACTCATGTCCCGTTTGTAGGAAACGTCGTTGCTGATGTTGATGGTTTGAACCTGGGGATGCTTGAGCAATTGCTCGGTCTGCCAGGTGCGACTGTTCGCGCCCAGCTCCAGGTTCAGCTGTGCGGCATACAGGGGCGAGCCGAACAGCATGGCCCCGAGCAGAATGAGCATTTTCAAGTGATCGCCGTCCATGTCGTGCAAGTGCCGCAAAGATTGGCACAGCCACGCTGGCCCGGGTAGCGGGCCAGTCACATTTTGAGAGTGGCAATTCAAAAACTGTGACGCCGTATTTTTTAGACGCGACTAGCCGATGACCTTGGTCAGGTTCGGCAATATCAACAACAGCGTGGTGGCGAAAAGGATGAGCCCGGCTTGACGTACTTTCGATTGTTTGAACATGGCTTGACCGCCTTTTTTGTTATTTCCTGATGCCTGCCCGCATAGCTCCATGATGGCAGCGCGTTGCACTTCCTGTAGTGACGAGTGCCTCGGCAAAACCCGACGACAACTTCGTACAAGTTCACCTTAGAGCCCGCGTTAAGCTTGGCTTAGATCCATTTCGTATGGTGTTCTTGCAATTCGCTTTAAGAATGGCATGAGGCCTATTGCCAGCTTCTTTGGCGCCCGTTGGCTAGACAGCTTGGTGTCCTGAACGGTAGCTGACTACCGTCCGTCTGAGCGTGAGCGTCAACGTCTGTGAGCGCTGCGGTCATTGAATCAAACGCGGCTCGGGCCAAGAGTGGGCACTCGGTATTTACCCACCTGCACTGCGGTTCGAGGATGTCATGACCCAAGCATTGATTTTCGACGCGTTACGCACGCCCCGTGGCAAAGGCAAGGCCGATGGCGCCTTGCACAGCGTCAAACCGGTGAACCTGGTTGCCGGTTTGCTCACCGCACTGCAACAGCGCACGGCGCTGGACACCAGCCAGGTCGATGATGTGGTGCTCGGCTGCGTGACACCGATTGGCGATCAAGGTTCCGACATCGCCAAGACCGCCGCTCAGGTGGCCGATTGGGATGTCAGCGTGGCGGGAGTACAGATCAACCGTTTCTGCGCTTCGGGGCTGGAGGCCGTGAACCTCGGCGCGATGAAAGTGCGTTCCGGCTTCGAAGACCTTGTGGTGGTCGGTGGTGTCGAGTCGATGTCCCGGGTGCCGATGGGCAGCGATGGCGGGGCCTGGGCGCTGGACCCAGCGACCAACCTGCACAGTCAATTCACGCCACAGGGCGTGGGTGCCGACCTGATCGCCACCCTTGAGGGCTTCAGCCGTCAAGACGTCGATGCCTACGCCCTGCATTCCCAGCAAAAGGCTGCGCGGGCGCGGGCCGACGGTTCGTTCAACAAGTCGCTGGTGCCGGTGCAGGACCAGAACGGCATCATCCTGCTCGATCACGATGAGTTCATCCGCGCCGATTCGACCTTGGAAGGCCTGGGCAAACTCAAGCCGAGTTTCGAGATGATGGGGCAGATGGGTTTCGATGCCACCGCGCTGCGGGTCTACAGCCATGTCGAGCGGATCAATCATGTGCACACCCCTGGCAACAGCTCCGGGATTGTCGATGGCGCGGCGCTGATGCTCATCGGCTCCGAAGCCAAGGGCCGGGCGCTGGGCCTGCAGCCACGTGCGCGGATTGTCGCCACGGCAGTCACCAGCACCGATCCGACCATCATGCTCACCGGCCCCGCGCCGGCGACCCGCAAGGCGTTGGCCAAGGCCGGGCTGCGGGTCGAAGACATCGACTTGTTTGAGGTCAACGAGGCGTTCGCTTCGGTGGTGTTGAAATTCATCAAGGACATGGCCGTCGATCCGGACAAGGTCAATGTCAACGGCGGCTCAATCGCCATGGGCCACCCGCTGGGCGCCACGGGCTGCGCCATTCTCGGCACGCTGCTCGATGAACTGGAAGCCCGACGCCTGCGTTATGGCCTCGCGACCCTGTGTGTCGGCGGCGGCATGGGCATTGCCACCATCATCGAACGCCTCTGAGCCCGGACTTCAAGGAACCCAGTTATGAACGAAGCCATTCGTTACGAAAAAGACCAGGACCAGATCGTCGTCCTGACCATCGACATGCCCGGCCAGAGCGCCAACACCATGAACGCGGTGTACCGCGAAGCCATGGCGGACTGCGTTGCGCGCCTGGTGGCCGACAAGGACAGCATCGCCGGTGTGATCATCACCTCGGCCAAGAAGACTTTCTTCGCAGGCGGCGACCTCAATGAACTGATCAAGGTCGGCAAACCCCAGGCCAAGGCCTTCTACGACATGGTGCTGAGCCTCAAGGGCCAGTTGCGCACCCTGGAAACCCTAGGCAAACCGGTGGTCGCCGCGATCAACGGCGCGGCACTCGGCGGCGGCTGGGAAATCTGCCTGGCCTGCCATCATCGCGTGGCGCTGGACAGCCCGTCGGTGCAACTCGGCCTGCCGGAAGTCACCCTCGGCCTGCTGCCGGGCGGCGGAGGCGTGGTACGTATGGTGCGCATGCTCGGCCTGGAAAAAGCCCTGCCTTATCTGCTTGAAGGCAAGAGGCTGCGACCGCAACAAGCGTTGCAGGCAGGATTGATCGACGCGCTGGCGACCGATCAAGAAGACCTGTTGGCCAAGGCGCGGGCGTGGATTCTCGCCAATCCGGTGGCGGTGCAGCGCTGGGACGTGAAGGGCTACCAGATTCCGGGCGGCACACCGTCAAACCCGAAAGTCGCGCAGATGCTGGCGATTGCACCGTCGATCCTGCGCAGCAAAACCCAGGGCACGATGCCCGCGCCGGAGAAAATCCTCTGCGCGGCGGTTGAGGGCGCGCAGGTGGATTTCGATACGGCGCACCTGATCGAAACGCGCTACTTCACCGAACTGACCACCGGCCAGGTCTCGAAAAACCTGATTGGCACGTTCTGGTTCCAGCTCAACGAAATCAATGCCGGCGGATCGCGGCCTCAAGGTTTTGCGCCTTATGTCACCCGCCAGGTCGGCGTGCTCGGCGCCGGGATGATGGGCGCCGGTATCGCGTTTGTCAGTGCGTCGGCGGGTATCGAGGTGGTGCTCAAGGACGTCAACCTCGCGGCGGCTGAGAAGGGCAAGGCGCATTCGGCGGCGCTGCTGGACAAGAAGGTCGCTCGCGGACAAATGAGCATCGAGCAACGCGACACCGTTCTATCACGCATTCAAACCAGCGAAAGCGATGCCGACCTGGCCGGATGCGACCTGATCATCGAGGCCGTGTTCGAGGATCGTGAATTGAAGGCCAAGGTCTCGTTGGCAGCGCAGAAGGTCGTCGGCGCGGACGCCGTGATCGCCTCCAATACCTCGACCCTGCCGATCAGCGGCCTGGCGTGCGCCGTGCCCGATCAGAGCAAGTTCATCGGCCTGCATTTTTTCAGCCCCGTGGAAAAAATGCCGCTGGTGGAAATCATCAAGGGCGCCAATACCAGCGACGAAACCCTGGCCCGCGGCTTCGATTACGTCCTGCAAATCAGGAAAACCCCGATTGTGGTCAATGACAGCCGCGGTTTCTTCACCTCACGGGTGTTCGGCACCTTCACCAACGAAGGCATTGCCATGCTGGGCGAGGGCGTGAGCGCGGCGATGATCGAGACAGAAGCGCGCAAGGCCGGCATGCCGGTAGGACCGCTGGCGATCTCTGACGAAGTTTCCCTCAGCCTGATGAACCATATCCGTCTGCAAACCGCCAAGGACCTGCAAGCAGAAGGCAAACCGCTGACAGAGCATCCGGCGTTTGCCGTGATTGACGTGCTGCTCAATGAGTTCAATCGTCCGGGCAAGGCTGGCGGTGGAGGTTTCTACGAGTATCCGGCGGGCGGCCAGAAACACCTGTGGCCTGAGTTGAAAACCCGCTTCGAGAAAAGCGACGGGCAGATCTCGCCGAAGGACGTGCGTGATCGCTTGCTGTTCGTGCAAGCCATCGAAACCGTGCGTTGCGTGGAGGAGGGCGTGTTGACCTCGACAGCGGATGCCAACGTTGGCTCGATCTTCGGCATCGGTTTCGCCGCCTGGACCGGTGGTGCGCTGCAGTTCATCAACCAGTACGGCGTGCAAGACTTTGTTGCCCGCGCCCAGTATCTGGCCAAGCAATATGGCGAGCGGTTCGCGCCTCCCGCCTTGCTGCTGGAGAAGGCAGCCAAAGGGGAGGCGTTCTAGGGGGGAGATGATGCATTTCGGGGCTTGCCTTGACGCGGTGTTTCAAGGCAGGCTCTGGGGTGTGCATTATTCCCATCACGTGTCAGGTATTTTTATGTCGTTACGCATCTGCATTCTGGAAACCGACCACCTGCGTCCGGAATTGGTTGACCAATATCAGGGCTACGGGCAGATGTTCAAACACCTGTTTTCGCAGCAGCCGATTGCCGCCGATTTCACGGTCTACAACGTGGTGCAGGGGGAATACCCAAGCGACGACCTGACATTCGACGCCTACCTGGTGACGGGCAGCAAGGCCGACTCCTTCGGCACCGACCCGTGGATCGAAACCCTCAAGAAGTATCTGCTGACCCGCTACGAGCGCGGCGACAAGTTGCTGGGCGTTTGCTTCGGTCATCAGTTGCTGGCGTTGCTGCTCGGTGGCAAGAGCGAGCGTGCGACCCAAGGCTGGGGCGTCGGCACCCACAACTACAAATTGGCCGCCAAGGCGCCCTGGATGAGCCCGGTGCGCGAAGAACTGACGCTGCTGATCAGTCACCAGGACCAGGTTACGTCGCTGCCGGAGAACGCCACGGTCATCGCATCCAGCGATTTCTGCCCATATGCCGCCTACCACATCAACGATCAGGTGCTGTGCTTCCAGGGGCATCCGGAATTCATCCACGACTACTCCCGCGCCCTGCTGGAAATTCGCCAGCAGGCACTGGGTGAGCAGGTCTACTCCAAAGGTATCGCGAGCCTGGAACAGGAGCACCACGGCACCACGGTTGCCGAGTGGATGATGCGGTTTGTGGCGCACAAGCCAGCAGCTGATTGAAATTAAAAGCATCGCGAGCAGGCTCGCTCCCACAGTGGATCTTCGGTGTTGCAGAGATCAATGTGGACGCGAGCCTGCTCGCGAAGGTCGTGAACGATAGCGCGTTGAACCAGGTACACAGCGGCGCCCTTGGGTTTTTCGCGAGCGAGTTCGCTCCTACAACCACCCCGACTTCTTGAAACTCGCCCACAACCCCAAACAACCCACCGTAATGAACCCCAGCACCCCGAAATACCCGTAGTGCCAGTTCAACTCCGGCATGTTCTGGAAATTCATCCCGTAGATCCCCGCCACCGCCGTCGGGAAGGCCAGGATCGCCGCCCAGGCCGCAAACTTGCGTTGCACCACGCTCTGGCGAGAGGCCTCCAATAGCACCCCGACTTCAATCGTCTGGCTGGCAATATCCGCCAGCGTCGTCAGGTCTTCCATCTGCCGCGTGACATGAATCTGCACATCGCGAAAGTACGGCCGCATGTTTTTGTCGATGAACGGGAAGCTCAGTCTCTGCAGTTCCTCTCCTATCTCGATCATCGGTGCCACATAACGACGCAAGCGCAAAACATCACGACGCAGGCCATGCAGCTTCTGGATGTCGTAGTCATTCAACGAGCCGCATAACACGTTGCGTTCCAGCTCATCGATTTCCGCGTGAATGGCTTCGCCCATCGGCTGGTAGTTTTCGATCACGAAATCGAGGATGGCATAGAGTACGAAATCTTCCCCGTGCTCAAGCAACAGCGGACGCGCCTCACAGCGTTGTCGGACATGGGCGTAGGACGCCGAGTGGCCGTTGCGCGCAGTAATGATGTAGCCATTGCCGGCAAAGATATGCGTCTCGATGAACTCGAGTTTGCCTTCATGGCGGATGGGCGAATACGTCACGATGAACAGCGCATCACCGAAGGTTTCCAGCTTCGGCCGACTGTGCTTTTCCAGGGCATCTTCAATGGCCAGTTCGTGCAGCTTGAACTGGCGTTGCAGATTGTAGAGTTCCTCGGCGTTCGGCTCTTCGAGGCCGATCCAGACAAAGTGCCCGGGTTTTGCAGCCCAGGCTGCGCCTTCGTCGAGGGTGATATTGGTGACTCTCTTACCGGCGCTATAAACCGCTGAAGCAACAACTCTACCCATGATGGTGATTCACTTCTTTTGGCAGCTTTTAATTGGCAACAAATGCAATGGCAGTGTTGATCAGCTTAGCCTCGCAGTGTTTGAGAGTCAGTTAAATCTGCCGAGTTCTGGGGAAAGACGCGCAGGCAAAAGAAAACCCGCACCAGGCGGGTTTTCTTTTTCAGATGGCTTGTAGTTGCCGGTCCATCGACTCGATGCATTCACGCATCTGCTCGCGGCACTGGGCGATCAGCAGGGGCATGTCGTCCAGGCTCAATCCGGCAGTGGGAATCGCCGGCAACGAACGAATCAGAATTTTCCCGCTGCGCCAGCGGTTCAATCGCATGTGTTTGACGTAACTGCTGACACACACCGGCACGATCGGCACCCCGGCGGCAATAGCCATCTGAAAGGCACCTTTCTTGAAGGGCAGCAAGTCCTCACCCAGGTTGCGCGTGCCTTCCGGGAAAACCCAGATCGAGGTGTCTTTGTTTTGCAGGGTATGGGTGGTGGTCAACATCGACTTGCGTGCCTTTTGCGCATTGCCACGGTCGATCAGCACATTGCCGGCCAGCCAGAACAACTGCCCGAACAGCGGCACCCATTTCAGGCTCTTTTTGCCGATGCACACGGTACGGCGGGGCACCACATTGCCAAACACAAACAGGTCGTAGTTGGACTGGTGATTGGCGATGATCACGCAGCTGTCAGGTTTATCCATCAACGGCCCGACTTCGGCCTTCACCCGCAAACGCAAAATACACATGGCCGGCCATGCGTACAGGCGTGCGCACAGACGGCTATTGTCCGGATTGAATGGCCGACACAGGCCGAGAATCACCCCCAGCACACCCGCCACGATAAAGTGCAGGCCCATCAATGACATACGGAACACAAACAGCATTTACAGGCCCCACCGGGACAAAAGGTGGCGCAGTGTACGGATGTACACTGTTTTCGGCAATTGCTGCCAGGGAGGTGGGAGATGGCCGATGTTTGAGCTGATGTTTCCGACTATTTGGTCAGATGCGGTCTAGAGCGATTACAGACGTTTAACACAGACATGTATGAAAAAGCCCGACACGACGGTCGGGCTTTTCTTTGCAGCAGTTCCGGGCTTAACCCAGATGTTCCTGGTCCTGGATGATTGCGTTGTCCAGGGCCTCCAGCAGCGCTTTGCGTACTTTCAGTTTGGTGTTCTTGTGCGCGGTCATGTTGATCTTCTTCAACTGACGAGCCGCCGCCAGTGCCGCGCCCTGCAGTTCTTCAGGCGAGACCACGACATCAAGGAAACCGGCAGCCACGGCGCCTTGTGGATTGAACATCTCGCCGTTGACCACCGAACGCTGCAGCGCCACTTTGTTCAGGCGGTCACGGGCAATCTCGATACCCGCGTGGTGCATGGTCATGCCGATCTGCACTTCGTTCAGGCCAATGCTGAACGGACCGTCTACACCGATGCGATAGTCGGCCGACAACAGCAGAAACGCACCCTTGGCCACCGCGTGCCCCGGGCATGCAACGATCACCGGGAAAGGGTGCGACAGCAGGCGGCGGGCCAGGGTCGAGCCGGAGGTCACCAGTGCCACGGCTTCTCTAGGGCCGGCCGTCATCACCTTCAGGTCATAACCGCCAGAGAGAATGCCCGGCTGGCCGGTAATGATCACCACCGCACGATCAGTCACGGCCTGATCCAGCGCAGCGTTGAACGCGGCAATCACATCCGGGGAGATGGCATTGACCTTGCCATTGCTCAAGGTCAGGGTCGCGATACCGTCTTCGAGATGGTAGGAAATCAACTCACTCATGACGCTATTCCTTTCAATAAAGTAGGGCAGACGTTACCCACCGCCGCAGGCCAGGTAAAGCGCCGTGACTGACCCGTCAGTCACCCTTTGCCTGCCCGCCAAGCGTAGCCCGCCGTGCCTGCCGCGCATTCCCCTCTATATAGAGGCGGGCACGAAGCCGGAGATTGGCCGGTTTGCCATGGCCCGGAGCGACCGCAAATGCTGAATCGCGTTAACCGCATGAAAATTCTGAAAAAAATGTTTGCCATCGGAAAAGCTTTCGACTACATTAGCGCGCCTCGACAGACAGAACATGTTTGAAGAGATACGGTGAAGTGTCCGAGTGGCTTAAGGAGCACGCCTGGAAAGTGTGTATACAGGAAACTGTATCGAGAGTTCGAATCTCTCCTTCACCGCCACATTTAAACGTTAGAGCCCCGATTATTCGGGGCTTTTTCGTTTCTGCGGTTCTGAAAAAAATTCAGCCCATACTTTGGACGGTTCAGTGCTTTGCGATCAAAGGCTGATTTTTCAACAGTTTCTAAGCGGTGTACATCACTCGACGCACTGTATTTCAGTGATGATCCCCGCATCGCGAAAGCCCAAGGCATAGCCCTCTGCACGACTGGCTGATTCCAACACCAGGTGCATGAGGCTGCCTTCGATGATCTTGAGAGTGGAGTATTAGGCGGATCACCGGTAGCGATCCGCGAGAATGCTTACTCTGGCATTGTCCAGGATTGTAGCTTGTAGCCCTCCTGGCTCAACTCGGCGCGCACCTCTTCCAGCAGGCTTTCCAGCTGCGCCGGGTCGGAGTAGGCACTGCTTGGAACCTGTTTGCGACAAATATGAGTGTTGGCCCGGTCCATGACGGTCAGGCTCAGTTCGCCATTACCGTCTTGCGGAGCCCAGGCGACGCATTGAAAAGGTTCGAATGCGTGGCCGGCAATCAAAAGTGCTTCGTTGATGCGCAACGGAGTGCTCATGGGTCGTCTCTCCTTGTACCCAAACAAATGATGTGCCATCGGGTGGGCTTACCGGTCGGCTGTTTATTAGTAGGGGGGCGGGTCACACGTAGTAATAATTTTGTTTAAACTTTATTTCATTCACAAAAATTAACCCGCGATTGTGAAAGTTGAATGGACGGTAGTAATTCATTAGGGAAACTCTGAAAAAGACTTCCAGATTTGGTGAAATTGTTGGCGCTGATTGAAAACTCACACACCCTGCCGATTGAAATTTGACCCAGGGCGGATTGCTGATTTCGCAGCAGCAATTTCGGATAAACTTAGCTGCATGCCGAACACATGAGTCGCGGAAGACCTGCTGCATGCCGTCATGCAGCAGGGCATTTCCACAACAACAGTCAAAATTGCTGGTCCTCCTCCGTACCAACCTCGTCCTTGAGCTTACGTTTGAGTGATTTGATCTTCGTCTGTGCAATCAAACTGCTGTGTTGCAGGCGGTTCGACTCGTTGCCCGTTTCCGATCAATCATACTTCGGCACAACCCACAATATCTCGACGCTGCCGTCATCCAGGAAGTTGAGCGTCACGGACTAGAAAGTGTCGCGCTCTGGCCCACAGCAGTTTTTCATTGCTTTACATAACTGCCTGGCGCCGGCTCCAGAGGCGGGAATTTGTCATTCCCTATGTGCGCAACCGCTGGTTGGCGCTCGCCGGAGTGTCCCGCCAGCCAGTTGAACCAATCATTCCACCAGCTACCGGGTTGCTGCTCAGCATTCTTGAACCAGGTCTCCGGGTTTTTCGTGACCCGATTATTGGTCCAGTAATGGCGCTTCTGCTTGGCCGGTGGATTGATGACGCCGGCGATATGCCCTGAAGCTCCTAATACAAAACGCTTGGCCCCGGAGAGCAGGTTGGTGCTGGCGTAGGCGCTTTTCCAGGGCACGATGTGATCGTCATGGGTGGCGAGGATGTAAGCGGGAGCGTCAATTGCACGCAAATCAAGCTTGACCCCACAGCACTCCAGCTCGCCTGATTTCAAATCGTTCTGCAGATAGGTGTGGCGCAGATACCAGCAGTACATCGGCCCCGGAAGGTTGGTGCTGTCGTTGTTCCAGAACAGCAGATCAAGCGGGATCGGCTTCTGCCCCTTGAGGTATTTGTCGACGTTGTAGTTCCACCACAGTTCGTTGGGGCGCAGTAGGGAAAAGGTATTGCCCATGTCCTCACCACGAAACAGACCGATGGGACCATTCATGCCACCGATGGTGCGCTCTCGATAGGCCACCAGTTCTTCGTCGACGAATATGTCGATGGGACCGGTATCCAGGTAGTCAAGGAACGTGGTGAACAGGCTCACGCTGGCGATCTCCCTGTCGCCGCGTGCAGCAAGTACTGCCAGCGCCGTGCTCAGCAGGGTGCCGCCGATGCAGAAGCCCACACAATTGAGTCGCTGCTCGCCACTGATATCGCGGGTCACCTGCAAGGCGTCGATTACCCCGTGCTCAATCAGGTCATCCCAGGTGGTGCCGGCGTGTTCCTCGTCAAAGTTGCGCCAGGACATCAGGAATACAGGATGTCCCTGTTCCAGCAGGTGGCGGACCATCGAGTTGTCCGGGCGCAGATCAAGGATGTAGTACTTGTTGATCGACGGAGGTACGACGAATACCGGGTGTCGGTACTGGGTTTCGCTTTGCGGGTAGTACTGAATTAGTTGGAATAGGTGATTCTCAAAGACGATTTCGCCGGGGGTGTTAGCCAGATCGACGCCAACCTTGAAGGCGCCGCTATCACACTGGCGCATTTTGCCTTCGTTCATGTCGCTGGCCAGATGCTGCATACCTGTGAGCAGGCTGGCACCTTGAGTCTCAACCACACGCTGGAGCGCATCAGGGTTACTGACCAGGAAATTGCTTGGCGCACTGGCGGCAATGGCTTGCTCCACCAGATAGCGCAGGCGTTGGCGCGGTTTTTTTTCGTCGATCAGCAGCTTGTCGAGCAGTTTCAGGAGAAAGCTTGCGTTGAGCAGGTAAAACGCAGCGAGGGAGCCGAACAGTGGCGCGCTCCAGTTGCCGCTGGAGAAGCGTCGATCATCGAAGCTGAAGGGTTGGCCGGTCAGCAGTTTTTGGCCGAGTTGGCCCCATTGAACCTGGTAGTCCGCTTGAAGGCTGTCCAGGGTTTCGCGAGGCAACTCGAACCAGGCGCCGTGCTCATGCCCGGAAAACCACGGATTAGTGCTGACCCATAGACGTAATTGTTGCACTGCAAAGGAAGCGATGAACGGAACCTGGCCTGACCAATAGGTTTTGAATGTATGCGCGTTGTTGTCCATAAAGTTCCTTGCCCATACAGATGAGCCGGGCAGAAAAAAAGCCGCGCTTTGCCGGACTCCGGCGTAGCGACGGCAGGAATGCGGGCAGCGTTGTCTGACGCCAATCTGATGCGCGGAACAAGGGTCCCAAGTCCGCGCATGGGCTACTCAGATGCCGTTGGTTAGCGCTCGATAGCCAGGCCGACGCCTTGTCCGCCGCCGATGCACAAAGTGGCCAGCCCCTTCTTGCCGTCGCGACGGATCAGTTCGTGCACCAGCGACACCAGAATCCGTGCCCCCGATGCGCCGATCGGATGGCCAAGGGCGATCGCGCCGCCGTTGACGTTGACTTTGCTGGTGTCCCAACCCATCTCTTTGCCAACCGCCAGCGCCTGGGCGGCGAAGGCTTCATTGGCTTCGATCAGGTCCAGGTCCTCGACGCTCCAGCCGGCCTTTTGCAGGGTCAGGCGTGTAGCCGGGACCGGGCCGATGCCCATGATCGACGGGTCCACACCGGCGCTGGCATAGGCTTTGATCCGTGCCAGTACCGGAAGGCCGAGCGATTGTGCTTTAGCGGCGCTGGCCAGCAACAGCACGGCCGCACCATCGTTGAGGGTCGAAGCGTTGCCGGCGGTCACGCTGCCGTCTTTCTGGAATGCTGGTTTGAGTTTCGCCAAGGCTTGCGCAGTGCTGTCGATACGCGGCTGTTCGTCGGTGTCGAAGACCAGCGGTTCGCCCTTGCGCTGAGGAATCAGGATCGGGGTGATTTCGCTCTGGAAACGCCCGCCCTCAATGGCTGCGGCGGCCTTCTGTTGCGAGGCGGCAGCGAAGGTATCCTGTGCTTCACGAGAGATCTCGTACTTCTGCGCCAGATTCTCGGCGGTGATACCCATGTGATAGTCGTTGAAGGCGTCCCACAGGCCATCCTGGATCATGCTGTCTTGCAGTTGTGCATGGCCCATACGCAGGCCGGTGCGTGCCTTGGGCAGAACATAGGGGGCCAGACTCATATTTTCCTGGCCGCCAGCGATTACCAGTTCCGCGTCGCCGCAACGGATTGCCTGGACGGCGAGATGGACCGCCTTGAGGCCGGAGCCGCAGACCTTGTTCAAGGTCAGGGCAGGGGTGGTGTGTGGCAAACCGGCTTTGATCGCTGTCTGGCGTGCCGGGTTTTGCCCAGCGCCGGCAGTGAGTACCTGGCCGAGGATCACTTCATCAATTTGAGCAGCATCGATACCCGTCTGCTCCAGCAAGCGGCGAATCACTGCGGCACCCAGTTCGGTCGCGGGAATTGCAGACAAAGCACCCTGGAAACTGCCAATGGCGGTACGAGTAGCGGCAACGATTACGACTTCGTTCATGCGTGACCTCATCGAAAAGACAAAATTCGTCGAGCAAACCAGGGCATTCCTGCCCTGATCGGGGTTATTGCATGTTCATGCCGCCGTTTACCGAGAAATCGGCACCGGTGCTGTAGGCAGACTCATCGGAAGCCAGCCAGGCCACGATAGAGGCGATCTCTTCGGGTTGGCCAAGGCGACCGACCGGAGTTGCAGCGATCATGCCTTCGAGAATGTCCGGGCGAATTGCCGCGGTCATGGAGGTCTGGATGTAGCCTGGGGATACGGTATTGACGGTCACGCCCTTGCCGGAGACTTCCCGGGCCAGTGCCATGGTGAAACCATGGATGCCAGCCTTGGCGGCGGAGTAGTTGGTCTGGCCGAACTGGCCACGCTGACCGTTGATCGAGGAGATATTGATGATCCGCCCCCAGCCTTTGGACAACATGCCTTCAATGACCTGCTTGGTGGTGTTGAACAAGCCCGTCAGGTTAGTCCCGATCACGCTGTTCCAGTCTTCCGGGGTGAGCTTGCGAAAAGACGCGTCGCGGGTGATGCCGGCGTTGTTGACCAGCACATCGATCGGGCCGAATTGTTCACGAGCTATCTCGAAAGCCTTGCGGGTTGACTCCCAATCGGTGACGTCACCATAGATGAACTCGAATTCATAACCCGCCTCCAGTTGGCTGGCACGCCAGTCGTTCTTGCGGCTGGAATCAGAGCTGCAGCCGACGATTACCTTGAATCCTTCCTTGTATAGACGTTGGCTGATTGCCGTACCGATACCGCCCATACCACCCGTTACCAAAGCAATGCGACTACGCGATTCCATACATCTACTCCATTTTTTTTTGCGCTGCAGGAGAGAAGATTGTTCGATATCGACGGGCCGTGCGGAAGTGTTTGAAGGTGACGTTCTCCTGTCCATCGGTGCCACACGGGTGTTTTGGCCTGCTGGCAAAAAAATGAGGAGCACCCATACTGGGATCAACTCTTAAAACTCAATGGATAGTTAATATTACTGAAACACTGTTGAAATATGTTCAGCGCATGTCAGTATCGGCTCCGGACAGGATGTTCGGTTCCATTGGTCATTGAGGACGCCATGTATAGAATGAGTTCAGGTTATGCCAGCATGCTGGCGAATACGTTTTTGGCCCAAGGACTGGACCTTGCCGGTTTGTGCCAGGAGGCGGGACTGGATGTCGAGTTCGTGGGTAAACCAGGAGCATTCTGCGAGCGAAGCGTTATCTATCGTCTTTGGGACCTGGCTGCTCAGGCTTCGGATGATCTGAATATCGGTTTGAAAGCCTACGGGGAATTCCATCCCAGTAGTTTTCAGATCGTGGGCTACACGATGATGTCCAGTTCGAATCTGAAAAGGGCGCTTGAACGTCTGGTTCGTTTCAGCCCGTTGATTGGTACCGGATTCAGCCTTTTCCTTGTCCAGGAGCAGCAGCATTACCGATTGGCCAGTCTCGATCATCAGCAACATGGCTCGGTCAAACCCCGGCAATACACGGATGCAGCCTTGGCTTCGCTGCTGGGTTTCTGCCATTGGCTGGCAGGTGGCAAGTCACCGCAACCGTTGAGTGTGGAGTTCACTTATCCCGAACCTGAAGACACGTCGGAGCATCAGCGGCTTTTTGGCTGTCCGCTGAGTTTCGGGGCGGCATATGACAGCATCTTGTTCGATGGCCAGGAGCTTCTGAGTCCGTTGAGCATGGCCAACGAGGCGTTGGCCACACTCCATGACAGTTTTGCCGAGGCTCAATTGGACCTGTTGTCCGGTTACTTTATCGTTGGCAGGATTCGCGCGCTGATTACCGAGCGCTTGAGCCAGGGGCAAGGCCAAGGGCAATGTGATATGGAATCGATTGCGGCGGCACTGAATATCAGCAAGCGAACGCTTCAACGAGGCCTTGAGAAGGATGGCACGCAATTCAAGGACGTCCTGAACGATGTGCGCCGGCAGATGGCTGACTTCTATTTGCGCCATTCTCATTTCAACATGAAGCATGTGACTTCCCTGCTCGGCTTCCATGATCACAGCAGCTTCCATAAGGCATGCATCCGTTGGTTCGGTATGACCCCCGGTCAGTATCGAACCGACGAGTTGTCGCCTGTGGTCGAAAAAGTCGCGCGGGTCCGATCCATGAACCCCATCGGTCTGTACAGAGATCATAAGGTCGCAGGCTTCGCCGAACGGATGCACCGCTAATCCCTTGTGAAGTGTCATTGAGGCTTGGGACCTGTTGTACCTTTGCTCGCTTTGCGCTTCGGGGCTTTAACTACGATGGCGGGAGCGGGCAGTGGTGTGATCTGCGGCGACGGAGATGGCTCCGAAGGGGTCTCCTGCGGGATGACAACTGTTTCACTGGGTGGTTGGGTCAGGCTGAAGCCCGGCAGGGGGACTTCGAGCAACGCGTGCAGTTCACACCAGAATTCGCCTTCAGCTCCAACGGTCGCTAGCAGTTCAGGCATCAATTGCCCAACGGCTGTCAGGACCTGTTGGCGTTCCTTTGCCTCAGGTAGCAACAAGGGCAGGCTGCGCAAGCTTTCTTGCGGGTGGGCGAAAACCAGCAGGTTCTGCAATCGGATGGCTTCGCGCAGGGCAGTGGGCTCATTGCTGTAGTCCTGGACCAGCAGGTGCACCTGCTGGACCAGCTTCTCGATGCTTTCCTTGCCCGCCTTGTCGCTGTCGCGGCCCAGCAAAAACAGAATCCGCACCAATGCTTCCAGGGGGCCGCCATGAGGCAGCGCATCCTGCAGGCGTTCGATCAGGGCCTGGTCCAGCTGGTCGGCATGTGCCTGGAGATTTCGCACAGGCTTGTTGCTGGTGAGGGCACTCAGTGCGCCGTAAATACCGTAAAAACACAGCTCCTGAGTGGCGTCACGCACATCGCGATAAGCATTCAGGGCGTCTTGCATCTGGTTGGAAAACAACGCTTGCCAGGCCAGCAACGGGTTGTCTTTGCGTGCAGGATGACGATCACTGCTCACTTGGGAGGCGGTCCCGGCTAACCACCACAGCGCCGGATTCAGGCTGCTCCATAGCACTTGCTGCTGATTAAAGGGGTGCGTCCTGCGTATCAATTCGGCAATGGGCTCGTTGACTATCTGACGCAGCCACGGACGTATGAACCCGTCGTAAAACGCGCTGTTGATTTCAGAGGCGCGCTCCACCAGAGAGAATTCGCGATCGTCATCACGGGCCGGCTCGACGTCATCATGGATATCGGCGATTCGCCTTGATTCGAAGCGCACTCGGTATTGCATGTCATCGCTACCTGAGGAGGTTGGCAGATCGTCAATCAGCATTTCATACAGTCCCGCCGGCAGCGCCTTGATGGTTTCGACCGCGCCGAGCATCCCACGGTGTTCGCGCCGCGCCACTTTGCCGGAAACAAAAATACCTAGATGGCCGATGCTGGCGTGCCGCAGGTAGACGATGGTACGTCCTGCGTCATGCAAAGCGAGATCGCTGGGATAGGCATCGGCGATCCAGTTCATTGCCTGCTGCGGGGGGGTGATGTTGTCTCCGTAGGAGCAAAATACCACCACCGGTGCTTCGATACGTTTCAGGTCAATGCCGGTGCTCTTGCGGCCGAGTCCGCCGGACAACTGGTTGCCGATGAAAAGCTGATCGACAATCATCTCGATCTCTTCGCCATTAAGCAGGGTCGGGCTGCCCCACCAGCGTTCGAAGTCGAGGAAGCGCGCAGCCTCGCTGTCGACCTGGCTGAATAACTGGTAGTACTTGCCCCAATAGGTGTTGGCCGGGTCCAGGTTTTCGAAATTGCTGACCAGCCAGGTACCGTCGAAACGGTCATTGCCCAGGTCGCTGCCCAGGCGAGCCATCCAGCCGCCACCCAGCAGGCCACCGGTATAGCGCATCGGATTGCGTCCATTGACACCGGCCCAGTATGACAAGGGGGCACCATTGATAATGATCAATCCCGGCAGTTCCGGTCGTTTTGCCGCCAGTCCCATCAAGGCCCAGCCGGCCTGGCAGTTACCGACGATGATCGGCTTGCTGCTGGTCGGGTGAAGGGCGCTGACGACTTCGATGAACCGGGCCTGGGCTTCGACGATATCGGCCAGGGTTTGTCCAGGCTGTGGTGAGTGACTGAAAGAGATGAAATAGGTGGGGTGGCCGGCTCTGAGGCTTTCACCTAATACCGAATCCTGTTTGAAGCCGCCGATTCCGGAGCCGTGGCCGCCGCGTGGGTCAATGATGATCACCGGCTGGCCGTTGCTGTCGATTCTTTGCTCTGGTCCGGGGAGGATTTGCAGCAGTGAATAGTTGACCGGTCGTGGGAGGTCGGAGCCGGCGATCAGGGTTTCATGATCGAACTTGAGCAGCAGTGGATACCCGGCGCGTTCATGGGCCAGCGTATTGTCGCCGCGCTGGCGCAGGGTGTCCCAGAACAGCAGGCTGCGTTGGCCGAGGTCGGTGAAGTATTCCTGCCAGTCAGTGGGCGTGGGTTGTCTGAGTTGACCCCGCTTCAGGGGCGCGAGAGTTTTTTCCTGGCGCTGGCGCAAAGCATCAAGGACGTTCAGGGTGTTGAGGTGCTGCAGATGACTCAGGTGTTCGAACAGGCCGCGTTGAGAGGAGGCTTTTTCATATTGCGATGCAATAATATCTTCCTGGCCCATGGTGATCTCCTGGCGTTATGCATGAGAAGCAGTTGCCTGCGCCTCTTTAATAAAGAGGGCTTGGCTGGCTGTTCGATGTTAGGAGTCTATAGCGAATAGAGGCAGGAGAAGAAATATTTTTGTGCACCGCACAAAAAATTATTGCTAAACGGATTTGTGCGCTGCAATATTAAGGCTAACGCGATGACCGGCAGGATCGCTATCGCGTCCTCAGGCCCATGTCGGCTTTTCAGAATCAGGAGATTCAAGCATGTCTTTTTTTAACTCGGAAAAATTGCAAGACGCTCAGAAAGCCAACCTAGACCTCCTGCAGCAAATCAGCGGCAAAATCTTCTCCAGTGTTGAACAGTTCAGCCAATTGCAGTTCAAGACATTGCAGGCCTCCACCGAGGAGCAGTTCGACGGCTTTCGCAAGCTGCTGGCAGTCCGTGATCTACAAGGACTCGCTGAGCTCCAGACTTCTTTCACCCAGCCAAATGTGCAAGCCGAACGCCTGGCTGAGTTCAATCGCCAAGTGCAAGCGTTGATTGTCGGCACTCACTCGGAAATCGCCAAACTGACCTCGCGTCAGGTCGAGGTGGGCACCCAGCAGGTGCAAGAGTTCGTTGAAGTGATCAGCAAGAATGCACCGGCTGGCTCCGAGCCTGTTGTGGCCGCGTTCAAGTCGTCGCTGGCGAATGCCGGTACCGTTTTTGAAAGCGCACAGAACGCCGTAAAACAGGCTGCTGACGTTGCCCAGAGCGGTTTTGACGCAGCGACCGCCGCAGCCGGCAAAACCGCTCCTGGTGCCAAGGCTACAAGCGGTAACAAGTAAGTCACATTAGAGCGGTTACACTGATGGCGATGGGTTTACTCCCCATCGCCATTTTTTTTCGGCCCGCCACCGGCACCTGGCTTGCCTGGTGGCATGCCGCCGAACAGGCCGAAGAGGTTCTGAGTGTTCAGGTAGAGGTTTTTTGACTGGTCGACATACTGGCGCATCAAATCCTGCATGACCGGTGCTTGCTGGTGCATGAACTTGCTCCAGGCTTCAGAGGACTGAGCGCCGGTCTGGGACTGGATGTCGATGACCGTCTGGATGCTTTTATCCAGGTAGCTGCCGAGGACACTCTGGTAGGGACCGTAGAACTGGATAATCCCCATGAGCATCTCACTGGAGAATATCGGCTCACCGCCACTTTCGGCTTCCAGAATGACCTGCAGCAAAATACTTCGGGTCAGATCCTCGCCAGTCTTGGCGTCGACCACCTCGAACGGGATTTTATCGACGACCAATTGGCGTATATCCGCAAGGGTCAAATGACTGCTGGTGTGCGTGTCATACAGACGGCGATTCGGGTACTTCTTGATCAGATGGGTGGTGTTCCGACTGTTATCTGTCATGCGGGGCTACTCACAGCAAGCCTGATTTGCAGGCATCTTATCTTACTCTGACCACTGCCACTCCAATGCGTCGCCTCACGCGGCACGCGCTGGGTGGTCAGCGTAAGAACTTTCTTCATCTTTTTAGTGCTGAGCTTGCGAGGCTGGCCACTTCTAGGCAGGTTCGTTCAATCCCTCAAGACCCGCCTCCGGATAGCGCTTTCGCCATTTGAACACCACAGGTTCTGAGATCTGGGCTGATTGCTGATGTCTCTGGGCGTTAATCCAACACCCTGTGCACCTGTTCCTGCGTTGGCGAAGCAAAACTGAGCAAACAGGGCGCGCTTCTGTGATCGCCACATAGGTTAGCGTGGGGGGAGGGTGATGTCTGGCCAAACACCATCGCCTTCGTTCGTCCTTTCGGTCGCGGTAGGAATGGCACCCCCAGCACAGGCGACATCCCGATCGACGGTGACTTTACGCACTTTGAGTTGCCGCTCAGCGTGACTATGCTCAGGACCAATCGCCAGTAGTCTTTTTTGTGGGGATGCGCCATGGGACAAAACCCCTGGTTTCGAAAGAAGCCAGGGGTTTTGTGTTTTTGGAGTTTGAATTTCGGCAAATAAGAGACAAGAGCATCTACCGTACAAGCGGTAATCAAGCCAATCCGGCTGTTAGACTGCTCAAACTCTTCGAACGGAATCGACATCATGCTCCATCCTCCCGCCAGCTTTCGCGGCGCAGCCAAGCTCATCGCGGCTGTGTCGATAGTTGCCATGTCATCACTGGCCCTCGCATCCGCCCCTGCAACTTTTCCCGACGCTGAAGCCAGTGATCCGGCCAAACTCGGCTGGATGGCAGGTTCGCCACCCCCCGCTGATCGCACCGTGCGTTTTGAAGACGGCAGCTATTTCCAGTTTCCGGCAATGCGCTGGAGCGTTTCGAATTTCCGGCAACTGATGCCGACGATCAACGTTTCACGCGGCCTGGGTGCTCCGGTTCCACTGGAGATAGCACTACGCAAAGATATCGACGGGATCAGTTTTGTCCCCCTTGGCGCCAAGGCGCCGATGACCTGGGAGCAATCCCTCGCGGCCACTTACACCGATGGCATTGTGGTGATGCACCGCGGGAAAGTTGTCTACGAACGTTACTTCGGCGTGTTGAAGCCGGACGGCCAGCACGCCGCGATGTCTGTGACCAAGTCTGTGATCGGCACGCTGGGCGCCATGTTGGTGGCGCAGGGGCGCATCGATACTGACAAGCGGGTTGCCGAATATGTGCCGGAGCTGACGGATTCTGCGTTTGGGAGTGCGACAGTGCGGCAGGTACTCGACATGACCACGGGCCTCAAATACAGCGAAGACTACGCGAATCCGGATGCCGAAGTCTGGGCCCATGCCAAGGCAGGTAACCCGTTGCCCAAACCCAAGGGTTATGACGGCCCTCGCAGTTACTACGAGTTTTTGCAGACGGTGCAACCGCAAGGTGAGCACGGCAAAGCGTTTGCCTACAAGACCGTCAACACCGACGTGTTGGGCTGGGTCATTGCCCGTGCTACCGGTCGCAATGTTGCACAACTGCTGTCGGAGAACATCTGGAGCCGGTTGGGTGCCGAACAGGACGCCTATTTCACCGTGGACTCCATCGGCACGCCGTTTGCCGGTGGTGGCCTGAATACGGGGTTGCGGGATCTGGCTCGTTTTGGCGAGATGCTGCGTAACGGCGGTCGGTTCAACGGTCAGCAGATCGTGCCGCAGGCAGTGATCGACGATATCCGTGGCGGCGGTGATAAACAGGCTTTCGCCAAGGCGGGATACACATTGCTCAAAGACTGGAGTTACCGGTCGATGTGGTGGGTGACGGGCAAGGAGGGCGGGGCGTTCATGGCGCGTGGGGTCCATGGGCAGCGTATCTATGTCGACCCGAAGGCCGAAATGGTCATCGTCCGCTACGCATCCCATCCGGTGGCCAGCAACTCGGCCAATGATCCCGTCACTTTGCCGGCGTTTGATGCACTGGCTGAATTTCTGAACAGGAAGGAACACCCATGATCACCACCACAACCCACTCCATTGAGGGTCGGCAAATTACCGCCTATCTGGATATCGTCAGCGCCGAGTCGGTGCAAGGGATCAACGTTGTCCGCGACGTGTTTGCCGGGATGCGCGACTTTTTCGGTGGGCGCTCCCAGACTCTGGAGCGAGCGTTGAAGGAAGCACGCATTCAGGCCACCGAAGAGATCAAGGAGCGGGCGCAGGCGCTTCAGGCGGACGCGGTAGTCGGGCTTGATTATGAGATCAGCATGCCGGCCGGCAAGGGTGGGATGGTCGTGGTGTTTGTGACGGGGACTGCGGTCAAGTTGCGGTGAAAGGTGAGAAGCCATTCGTCGGTCACGGGGAAATCCGAACGGCAGGTCCGTTAGTGACCGGCTAGTCTCAAAAACCTTGGCGATCGATATTTCTCCAGGCAAAGGGCTTGCCGATGTCGATCGCGCGTGTTGAAAGGGGTGAAGAGATGGCTGATCCGTATATCGAGGACGATGGCGCAGAATTTCCGATCAACAATTCCGTGCGGTGTGGTCAGACCCAGTATGTGGCCAGTTTCGGCGAGGACCAGACTGAGGTCGACAAGATCAAGACCAGGGCGTGCCGGGCATTGAAGGGCAAATTTTTACCCAAGGTGACAGCGCCGGTCAGGAAGTAACCGAACGTTAGGCAGACCCCGTTATAGAGCGGGTTTTTTCATGTCTGAAAAGTTTTATGACAATTTTTTAAAGATGCTGATCTTTCACAAACTTTTCACAGATCCCTCCGTAATCTCGACTCATCCGTTAGAAAGCAACACCTGGCCCGTTTCCCCAGCGGGCTTTTTTTTGTCCGTCATAAAACCTTTTTCAAAAATGCTGTCCAACCGTCGCCAATCGCGAAGTTGGACCGGCGTGCTGGACTTTATCCGCGCAAAAGCATTCAATCTCGCCCCCTTTTTGTGTACCCCTATTTTTTGAGGTTTTTGTCATGCGTTTAACACTGCCTGCTCTGGTTCTGGGGCTTCTGGTTGCTCAAGGTGCAATGGCTGGTGACGGCACTGCCGCGCTGGGCGGTGGCTTGGGCGGCGCGTTGGGTAACGTGGTCGGCCAGAAAATGGGCGGCAGCACTGGCGCAGCGATTGGTGCGGGCGTGGCTGGCGCGGCGGGCAGCGCAGTTGCCGCCAAAAAAGGTCATCGCACCAGCGCTGCTATCGGTGGCGGTGTCGGCGCGGCCGGTGGTTCGGTGATCGGCAATAGCCTTGGCGGCAAGTCCGGTGCCACTATCGGTGCAGGCCTGGGCGGTGCATTGGGTGGCGGCGTAGGCAGCAACCTGGCCAATGGTCACAAGCGTCACTGATCCTGATTGAGCATTTAAAAGAGCCCGGCCATCGTGACTTATACCCTAAAGGTACATAGTTCTGAGAGCGGGGCCCAAAGGTCTAGCAGATGTCGGCTTTCGAGCATCATATCCTTTCGATGTAGAAATACATCGTAAGACATCGCTACTCCTGAGCGCCGATGGCAACGTCGGCGCTTTTTTATGCATGGTCCACATTCCTAGTCATAGCCCTGACCCCTACTTGGGGTTGTGCCGAGATATGGCAAAAATTAGGACATTCGCTCTATAACACAATGAATTACAAGGTAATTTTTAGATTATTACTTTCTGCTCACCCGCCGTTTGGCTAGATGTCTACTTCAGCGCCAAGGCCAGGCCGGGGTCCATGGCTTACTATAATTTAGTGTAGGGGGACCGTCGGAGGTGGCGCTATGCGTATCTTCAAGCAACTCCTGCTCTTGGTCGCGGGGCTTCTGGCAAGCAGCCTCTCCCTGGAGGCAATCAGCGGTGGCGGCCTCGGTCAAAATCCTCACCCGGCCGTTCTGGTCAGTGGGCAGCCACAGCAATGCGGGCAATTCCACCATTTCCACGGGGGCCCGTTTCATATGGAAAACCGGCATTTCGTGCCAATGCACAACCGGCATTTCGTACCAATGCACAATCGGCATTTCGTGCCAATGCACAACCGGCATTTCGTACCAATGCACAACCGGCATTTCGTACCAATGGATAACCGGCACTTCATACCGATCCACCGGATGAACAGCTTCGAGGTGATCAGAGGGTCCGGGTTCAGCGATCAGCCCTTCGGTTCCAGGCACGTTCACTTTGTGCGCCAGTTCGATCCGCGGACGGGGCAGTTTCTGATTCGGGAATTTGTCTGGTGAAGCATGCCGCTCTAGAGAACTGAGCAGCAACAACTCACACCATCCGTTCCTGGCGCAATACCTCACCCATGGCTTGCAACGCCCAGGTCAGGTGCTGGCGCCCATCCGCTGGGCATTGGGCAATAACAAATTTCGACCATTTAGCGCTCAGATTTTGATTACATACGAAGCTGGATCACGGTATAGCTTTCGCAATGGCCAGACAAAAAAATACCCCTCGGAGAGGGGTATTGAAGCAGGAATGTTAATAAGCCCATTAACTATGTATTCCCAAGCGTGGGGAATAACTTGATGCCGGGCTTTTTCATATATGAACGTTTCACGCCGCAGCAGCTCAAATCTTCCAAACCCCTGAAAAATGTGAGGCGTGCCATGAACCCAAAAACCAACGGCAAGAAAACCGCAAGCCTGAGTGCTCGACGATTGATGTTGCCTGCGATTATTTTTGGATGGCTGGTCTCTCAGGCGGCGCTGGCGGGAGGTAATGGAGATGCCGCCGTGGGCGGTGGTCTTGGTGGGGTGTTGGGCAATGTTGTCGGTGGCCAGGTGGGTGGCAGCACGGGGGCAGCGATTGGCGCGGGTGTCGGCGGAGCGGCCGGTAGCGCCATTGCCGCACCCAAGCACAGTCGCACCGAGGCGGCGGTAGGCGGTGGTTTGGGCGCGGCGGGTGGATCGGTGGTCGGCAACAGTCTTGGCGGTTCGACCGGATCGGCCATCGGTGCCGGTCTTGGCGGTGCAGCCGGCGGTGCGGTCGGCAATGATCTGGGGAGTGACAGCGGTCATTCCCATTCCGGTAACGGTTATAAACACTCGAACAAGCACCACAAAAAGCATCACTAGTTGAGCGAGGCATCCCATGACTGCGAAAAGCGAAGGCAAGGAAGAAAAGGGCCCGAGCGGACTGCCATCTATCAACGATCCCGGCAATGAAGATCCGGGATCGCTGATGGATGATGCGACAGTGCCGCTAAATGACGCTGATGATGCGGGCGATGTGGGGAATATCGAGTTTGAAGATGAGGAAGAGGACGAAGATTGATCGAGTCGTGTTGGTGGATTGACCGGTTGTCTAGCTGATCGAGCGTGTCCATCGCCCGGTCCTCGATATGTAGTGGTCTGAGTCTGCGTGATGTAAGTATTGGTTTGGAGGTTTTGGAGAGGGCACATTGGGCTCACCCTCATCAACCTTTGCCTCACCCACCCCATCTGGCGCCGAGCCCCCTGCCTTGTTCGCCAGTGGACAGTTCCCGCTCAACCTCATCGGATCCACCCACCCCGTCGGGTTCCGGGTGTACCGATACGGGTTCAACCCTCCGGCCAACTTGACCGGATCCGGTGTCAGATAACGACCGATGTCCGGATGGTAGTAGCGATGCCGGTTGTAGTGCAGGCCGGTCTCAGAGTCAAAGTATTGCCCCGGAAACCGTAGCGGCTGTTCGAGTCGTTCGCCGTCGCCGTGGTTCACTTCGCGGAGTTTGCCGTGGGCGGTGTATTTGGCCGACCAGACGATGGCGCCGCCGTAGCTGGTCAGTTCCTGCGGGGTGCCGAGGTGGTCGAGTTGGTAGTAGAACGGGCAGGTGTCTGCCCGGCCTTTGCCGTCGAGTAGCGCCAGCGGGCGAAAACTGCCGGGTTCGTAGACGTAGCTGCGGTAGTGCCGGGGGCCGCTTTCGGCGATGAGTTGGTCGCCTTGCCAGAAGAATTGCGTGGTCTGGCCATCGACGGTTTTGCCGATGCGCCGGCCGAAGGCGTCGTAGCGATAGCTGACACTTTTACCGTCCGGGGTGCTGATGCCGATCAGGCGGTGCTGGCTGTCGTAGGTGTATTCGGTGATTTTGCTCGGCATACCGCGGCGTTCGCGAATCAGGTTGCCGAAGGCGTCGTAGTCGTAGTGGCTGTCGTAACGGCGGCGCAGACGGTTGCCCTGGAGCACGCACGGGCCGGGGCGGTCGTGGATCAGCAGGTTGCCGGCCGGGTCGTGGGTGAAGTTCTCCGCGAACTGGTCGCGGGCGTGGCGTACGCCGGTCAGGCGGTCGAGTGCATCGTATTGATAGTGGCGTTGACCGTGACGGCTGTCGGCAATCTGCAGGAGATTGCCCTTGGCGCTGTAGGCATACTCGCGGCGGTAAAGCGGTCGTTGCTTTTGGCTGACGGCATGGGCCTGCAAACGGCCCTGCTCGTCGTAGGCATAATCGCTGAGCAGTAGGCCCTGTTGGCGTTGCTGTTCGCGCCCGCCGACAAAACGATGGCTGGTCAGGCGCGTACCGTTGAGGTCGATGGCAGTCAGGGCACCGCCCCGGGCATGGTGGTAATCGAGCACGCAGCCGTCCGGCAGGCGCAGGCGCTTGAGCCGACCGCAGAGGTCGTATCCGTAACGCAGGGTGCTCCAGCCCTGATGCTCGGTGATCAGCCGGTCCTGGGGGTCGTATTCGAACTCCAGCGGATGGTCCTGGCCGTCATCGACGCTGACCAGCCGCCCGAGGCTGTCGTAGCGGTACTCGACCTCGATCCCGTCGGGCAGGGTCTTGAGCAATAAACGTCCGGCGCTGTCGCGTTGGTACAGCGTGACAAGTTGCGAACCGTCGTTGCCAAACTCGGTTTTCTCCAATAACTGGCCATTGCCGTCATAGGCATACGCGGTACGACGGCCATCGAAGCCGGTTTCCTGTCGGATCAATCCGCCTGGCGTGTAGTCCAGCCGGTAGGTATCGCCGACCTCGTTTTCGATTTCGGTGAGCAACAATTGCGCATGGTCATAGCGGTACTTCAGCGCGCGGCCTTCGGGGTTGATCCGGCGGCTGACCAAGGGCAGGTCGTCGGCGTATTCGTAACGGGTCACCCGTCCCAGTTCGTCGGTTTCGGCGGTGACCTGGCCGTTCGCGTTGTAGCGATAGGCGCGGTGGGCGCCGGTGGGCAGCGTGGTCCGGGTCAGTCGGCCCACCGCGTTCCACTTATAACCGGTGATGGCACCGTGTTCGTCCTGCCGGGTAATGCGCCGGCCGAAGGCATCGTAGGAAAAAGTGCGCTGAGCACCGTCCGGCAGGGTCTCCTCCAGCAATTGCCCCAAGGCGTTCCAGACAAACCGGTGACCGCTCTGATCGGGGAAACGGATCGTCAGCAAACGCCCCTGCGGGTCGTAGAAATAGCGGGTGATCTGCCCGTCTGGATCGGTGATGGCAGTGATGTCGCCCTGGGCATTGCGCTGGTAGGTCCACGTCGCCTGACCCTGGGTACGGGTGTGCAGCAAACCGTGGCGATACTCGCAGGACGTGGGCGCCGCATCCGGCGCAAACAGCGCGATCAGCCGACCGACTTCGTCATAATGGTATTCGGTGATGGCGCCGAGGGCGTCCTGCTCGGCGATCAGACGGCCCCGATCGTCATAAGCCTTGTGCTGCTCACCGCCGTCTAGCCCAACCTGGCGCACCAGTCGCGCGCGGTCGTCATGAACGTAAACCTCATCGCTACCGTCGGCGTTGTTCACCGTCACGCAGCCTTGATCGTCCCAGACGTAATGCGCCTCCATCTGCGCAAACGAAGCCCAGTGACGAATGCAGCGGGCGGCTTTGCCGGAGCGTTCCCACGCCCAGAAAAAACTCGCGCCGCCGGCCAGTTGCCGTTGCAGGATGACGTGTTGCTCGTCGTAGTCGTAGCGCTCGCTTTCACCCGCCGCGTTGGTTGCCTCGATCAAACGCTGGCGGGCGTCGTAGCGGTAGCTGGCCAGTGTCTGCTCGGTGCGCCAGGTGGACGCCTCGGGGTCGCTACGCTGAAACACCTGATAGTCGATGGCCACCAGGTGCTTGAGCTCGTAACGCAGCAACAAGGCGCGGTCGGCGCCATTGTCCAGGCGCTGAATCCGGTCAAAGTGGTCCCGCTGCACCGTCAGGCGGTTGCCGTAGGCGTCGCTGATCGCGCTGAGCCGGCCGTTATGAAAGTGGTAGAACAGCGCGCGGTCGCCGGCCAGGGCGAGGATCAGTTCGTCCGGCTCCTCGCCGAGGTAAATCGCCGCCCGCGAGAGGTTGTTGTGGATCATCGGGCGCTCCGCCGTCGGCCGTGGAAAGGACGTGCGGCGGTTTTCGGGGTCGATCCACAGCACCCGCTCGCCGTGGAGTTCCAGGTGCTGGGACAGCGAATGGCTCCAGCCAAAACCGAGGCCGCTGTCGAGCTCGACGGCACTGGTGCGATAGACGCGGCTGAAGTCGAACGGCAAGATCCCGTCGAGGGTGCCGTCGGTGAGTGTCAGCAGTTTTTCGCCGGTTACCATCGACACCGAGCAGTTGTGGGTGGCAGTGCGCTCGACGGTGTCGGCGCTGTCGCCGTTGGGGTTTTTCGCCTGTCTGGACGCGTCGTCATGGTGTTCATGCTTGCCGGAGCGAAGTGTCAGAGGGCCGCTGACGGGGCATGCCAATACCTTTTGGGGATCGAACATCTGCAGTCTTTCGCTTGGCGGAATGTGGAGCGCAAAACTCTGCGGGGGATCGGCAAGGAAAGAAGTCGGGAAAGGTGGCGCTTGCTGTAGGGCGATTCGCTAAATCACGAAGGGCCATTCGGCGTCGATCGGGATTTCCTCGTTGCTCTAAGCCGGCGGCGCTCGCTATGCTGCTGAACCCTTTAATCCATTCGGGCATCGGCTGTACCTGAGCTGCCCGGGATGCCTTGGAAAACGGATCAGATGCAATGAATGCACCACTGAAAGCATTCGGCCCGATCAAGGCCGTGATTTTCGATATGGACGGCTTGTTGCTGGACACAGAGGGCATCTACACCGAAGTCACGTCCATCATTGCCGCGCGTTACGGCCGGACGTTCGACTGGAGCATCAAACAAAACATCATTGGCCGGGGCGCGGGCGATCTGGCGCGCTATGTGGTTGAGGCGCTGGACTTGCCGATTACCGCCGAAGAGTTCCTGGTGATCCGCGATCCGCTGATGCGCGAGCGTTTTCCTACAGCGCAAGCGATGCCCGGCGCACAGGAACTGGTACGGCATCTGAAGGCCAACAACATTCCCATTGCCGTCGGCACCAGTTCTTCGAGCCAGTCGCTCGGCCAGAAAACTACCCTGCATCGCGACTGGTTCGCCTTGTTCGACTTCATCGTCACCGCCGATGACCCCGAGGTGGGCGCGGCTAAACCGGCACCGGATATTTTCCTGGCGGCGGCGCGGCGTCTGGGCGTTGCGCCCGGGGATTGCCTGGTGTTCGAGGATTCGCCCTTTGGTGTCACCGCGGCGAAAGCGGCGGGGATGACGGCGATTGCGATTCCGGATGCGGCAATGGCCGACGTCAGGTACGCACACGCCGATGGCATTCTTCGTACGTTGAAGGCGTTTGTGCCGAGTGCTTTTGGTTTGCCGGCGCTGGAATGGGCCTAGCTAAAAAGACGGGTCGACACTGGCAAATGTGGGAGCGAGCCTGCTCGCGAAAGCGGTGTTTCAGACAACATCAACGTGTCTGATACTCCCTCTTCGCGAGCAGGCTCGCTCCCACGGTTATTGCAGTTGGCTGACACGCATCAGGCGCCGAATCCACCGTCGATGGTCAGGCTGGCTCCCGTGATGTAGCCGGCTTCAGGGCTGACGAGGTAGGCGACGAAGCTGGCGATCTCTTCGGCCTTACCGTAACGGCCAACGGCCATCAATGGGATCAGGCTTTCCGCAAAGTCACCGTTGGCCGGGTTCATGTCGGTGTCGACCGGGCCGGGTTGCACGTTATTGATGGTGATGCCTTGCGGGCCGAGATCACGGGCCAGGCCTTTGGTCAGGCCGACCAGTGCCGACTTGCTCATGGCGTACGGGCCACCACCGGCGAAGGGCATGCGATCGGCGTTGGTGCTGCCGATGTTGATGATGCGTCCGCCTTCGGTCATGTGTTTGGCGGCGGCCTGGGTGGCGATGAATACGCTGCGCACGTTGATGGCCAGGGTCTGGTCGAAGTCCTCCAGTTTGAACTCAGCCAGCGGTGCGACGGCCAATACACCTGCATTGTTGACCAGGATATCCAGGCGACCGAAGGCTTCTACCGTGGCGGATACGGCACCGCGGATGGCGTCGGCGTCGGCGCTGTCGGCCTTGATGGCCAGGGCCTTGCCGCCCTTGGCGGTGATGCTGTCTTGCAGTTCTTCGGCCTTGGCCGTGGAGCTGACATAAGTGAAGGCAACAGTCGCGCCTTCAGCAGCCAGGCGCTTGACGATGGCTGCGCCGATGCCGCGGGAACCACCTTGAATCAATGCCACTTTGCCGCTGAGGTTCTGAGTAGTCATGTCGATCTCCAAGTCCCGAGGCGAGATGTCCCGGTTGATGGAGCCTAGTATCGATTCAGGATTACCTGCTGTGTAGACCATAATTGCGATAGTCTGTGTAAACCAAAAGTTTATAGTGGCGCCTATGGAAACCTTCAGCAGTATCGAATGCTTTGTGCGCAGCGCCGAGGTCGGCAGCTTTGCCGAAGCCGCGCGGCGCCTGAGCCTGACACCGGCGGCGGTGGGCAAGAGCGTCGCCAAGCTCGAGGCGCGTTTGGGCGTCAGACTGTTCCAGCGCAGCACTCGCAGCCTGACCCTGACGGAAGCCGGTCAGTTGTTTCTCGGAGAAGTCAGCGGCAGCCTGCACACGATCCAGAATGCCGTGGCCAATCTTGCCAGCGCCGGAGGGCAGCCGGCGGGCACCTTGAAAGTCAGCATGGGGACGGTATTCGGCTGCTTGTACATTGTGCCGATGCTCGGCGAGTTTCTGCGGCGATTCCCGGCGATCAACCCGGACTGGCATTTCGACAACCGCCAGGTCGATCTGATCGGGCAGGGTTTCGACGCGGCAATCGGCGGTGGCTTCGAATTACCCCAGGGCGTGGTGGCACGCCGGCTGAGTCCGGCGCATCGGGTGTTGGTGGCGACGCAGGACTACCTGGAGACACATGCGACGATCAGCGAGCCGGATGACCTCAAGCACCATGACGGGATTCTGATCCGCTCGCCGCAAACCGGTCGGGTGCGCTCCTGGCAGTTGACTCATCGCAATCAGCAACACAGCCCGTTGACGCTCAAGGCGCGGATGACCATGAGCGATTCCGAGGCCGCCTGCGCCACGGCCGCGCAAGGTCTGGGCATTGCGCTGGTGAGCATGCCGTTTGCCGCGGGCTATCTGGAGTCGAGCAGGTTGCAGCGGGTGTTACCGGACTGGTACATCGATGACGGCTACACCTCCATCTATTACGCCGAACACAAACTGCTGCCGGGTAAGACCCGGGCGTTTGTCGAATTCGTCATTGAGCAGTTTGCCGAGCGGGGGTTGGGGCAGAGGTTTAGTGCGGTTTGAGGCAGGCTCAAGACCGAGGCGCTGCATTCGCGAGCAAGCCCGCTCCCACATTTGATCTGTTGTGAACACAGTATCTGTATTCAACGGAGATCCAGTGTGGGAGCGGGCTTGCTCGCGAAGGGGGCACCGCGGTCTACCGGGCGAACCGCGCCGGCCAGCCAATGATGTTTTTCGGCCGTGGCGTCGCATAAGTCCGCACTTTCGACGTCGACAACCCCAGTCGCACCATGGCCTCGGCAATGGTCACCGCCGCCGTCACCCCATCCACCACCGGTACCCCGGTACGCCGGCGAATCTGCTCGTCCAGCCCGGCCATGCCGCCACAGCCCAGGCAAATCACTTCGGCTTTGTCCTGGGTCACCGCCAGTTCGGCCTGATGCACGATAGCCTCCAGTGCGCGCTGCGGTTCGTGCTCCAGTTCCAGCACGGCCAAACCACTGGCCCGTACCGAGGCGCAACGGTCCCAGAGGCCGGAGAGCTTGAGGCGATCTTCGATCAGCGGCACGGTGCGGTCGAGGGTGGTGACCACGGAATAGGCGTGACCGAGAAACATCGCCGTGCTGGCGGCGGCATCGGTGATGTCCACCACCGGCACATTGAGCAGTTCCTGCAAGCCTTCACGGCCGTGCTCGCCGTAGCCGGCCTGGATCACGGCGTCGTATGGCTGGTCATAGGACATTACCCGGTCCATGACCGCGATGGCTGCCAGGTAACTCTCGAAATTGCCTTCGATGGAGTCGGCGCCGAAGTGCGGGGTGAGGCCGACGATTTCCGTGCCGGGCGACGCGACGGCCTGCGCCGAGCGGGCGATGGCCTGGGTGATGGATTCGGTGGTGTTGACGTTGACCACGAGAATGCGCATGGGAAGTCCTTATTGCAGTTGGTTCTGCGGCCCGACAACGCCGGGCTGCGACAGGATCAGTGGCTGACGTTGTCGACCGCGATGGCTTCGCCGCTGACATCGGTGTAGAGCGGTTGGCGCTTGGCGATGATCAGGTAGAGCATCCCGGCGATGCCGGCACCAATCAGCCAGGAGAACGGCGATACACTGTGAAACCCCGGCACCAGGGCCAGGACGATGGCGATCAACGCTGCAGGAATGAACGCCGCCACGGCGCGCAAATTGACCCCGCGACTGTAGTAATACGCGCCGTTCGGGTCTTCGCTGTACAACTGCGGCACGTTGACCTGGCCTTTTCGCACCAGCCAGTAGTCGACCATGATCACCCCGTACAACGGGCCGAGCAGGGCACCGAGGCCGGACAGGAAATACACGATCACCAGCGGACTGTTGTAGAGGTTCCACGGCAGGATCAGCACGGCGATGGTCGCGCTGATCAGCCCGGCGCGACGGAAGGTCAGGTACTTGGGCGCCAGGTTGCTGAGTACGAACGCCGGGGCGACGAAGTTGGCCATGATGTTCACCGCCACGGTGACGATCAGGAATGCCAGGCAGCCGAGCACCAGGAAGAAGGTATTGGGGATCGAGGCGATGATTTCGGTCGGGCTTTCGATGATCCGGCCATTGATCTGAAATTGCGCGCCGCACAGCAGGACCGTGATGCTGGCGAACACCAGGATATTCACCGGCAAGCCCCAAAAATTTCCGACCTTGATGGTTTTACGGCACGGTGAAGAGCGGGCGAAGTCGCAGAAGTTGAGGATCAAGGTGCCGTAGATCGCCAGCCACAATGCGCCACCGGCAAAGATGTTGCGCCACATCTCACCGCCAGTCAGCGGCTCACGGATCGACCAGGCAATGGTCGCATCGGCCTGGGTGTACATCCACGCGGCGAGGGCGGCGACGGTCAGCAGAATCACCGGGCCGGCAAATGCCTCGTAGCGCCGCACCATCTCCATGCCATAGGCAAGGATCGCCAGTTGCACGAACCAGATCGCGACGAAACACACCCAGCCCAGGGTCGACAGGCCGAGGATCGAGTCGTGGTCGTAGTCGGCGAACCCGGGATGGACCGCCGTCAACAACACGCGAAAAACCACGGACGCAAGGTACGTCTGAATACCGAACCAGGCGATGGCGATAACGGCGCGGATCAACGCAGGAATCTGCGCACCGTGAATACCGAAACTGATCCGGCTGATGACCGGAAACGGCACCCCGGTTTTCTGGCCCATGTAGCCAGACAGGTTCATGAAGAAGTAAACCAGCGCCGCACCGATCCCCAGGGACAGCAGGATCTGCCAGCCACCCAGACCCAAAGCGTACAGACCGATGGCAAACGAGTAGTTGGCAATGTTGTGAACGTCGTTGGTCCACAGGGCAAAGATGCTGTAGCGGCCCCAGCGCCGACCTTCGGACTTGGTCGGTGCCAGGTCCTTGTTGTGCAGTCGGGGGCTGAGCACCACGGGGGTGTGATGCGCCTGATTCTCGGCGGTGTGGGTGGTATGGGAAGAGGGTAGATCCAGCTCGATGTTGTTATTAGAGAGACTAGTACGCATTCCGGCAGGCTCCTGATGCTCGACGCCGCGATGACTGTGCATGAGCGTTGGCTCGACAAATCTTCGTCGCGGGTGGCGAATATCATTGGTTACGGGGCATCTGCAGCCTGTACGGGATAGGGCGCTTCAGGCTTGCGGATCTAAAGTGTGTGTATGTTTTGATTTGATTGTATACAAAACATGTATGCACTAAAGCCAGATCTGTGCCAGTCGCGATTCTATAAAAACCAGTGCTCATTTCGTTTTGTTATCGATAACGGATAACTGACTGAAAAATAGAAAATTTAAATTGACCGATTGAACAGGTATTTATTTTTGGAGAAGGGATGCAGGCGAGGTGACGGGAAAGGAGATGTAACTTTTTGGGGCGCTGAAACTAAAAGTGCACACACAAATGGCACCGATGGTGACATTCGTGTGTACACATTTTTTGTGGGCTGACACATACCAATGTGGGAGCGGGCTTGCTCGCGAAGGCGGTGTATCAGTCAGTAAATGCATCGACTGACACGACGCCTTCGCG
>NZ_JAHBCX010000015.1:0-105078 GCF_019955895.1 Pseudomonas sp. GL-B-12 | reverse complement strand
GGCTTGCTCGCGAAAGCAATTTCATATTCAAGACGGTTGTTGTCTGACACTACGCTTTCGCGAGCAAGCCCGCTCCCACAGGGGATGTGCAGTGGTTTCTGGATAGGGGTATTTCAGATTGGCCTGTGAGGATCGGCAGCAAAGCTGCCAACCCTTTACACAGATCCGGTGGGCCTGATCAGATCAACCGGCCCGGAGGTTCTCAGGCGTCGGGCGCCGAGTCTTTCGGTGCATCAACATCGTCTTCTGCCGCTACTTCACCCTCAGGGTTCAGTGCCGCTTCTTCAGCTGTAGCTTTCTTGCGCTGAAGCTTTTCCTCTTTCTTCTGCTCCTTGGCCAAGTCTCTCTGACGTTTGGCGAAGGAATAATTAGGTTTGGCCATGGGCGATCCTCTGGGGTCGAAGGTGAGGTTGAGCGGCGCATATTCTGCCCTGTATCGGTGCCAAGCCGTTAGCTGGGTTTTTGCTCGGCCCATTTTGGCGCTATGGACGGTTGCCAGGCATCCAGAGCATCGAGCAGGGTTTGCGGCGATTCGCTCACTTGCAGCATGTCACGGTGCTGCCCGCGAACGAAGCCTTCGCCGACGATATGATCGAGAAAAGACGTCAATTTGCTGTAGAAACCGTTCACTTCCAGCAAACCCAGCGGTTTGCCGTGGTAGCCGAGCTGGCCCCAGGTCCAGACTTCGAACAGTTCTTCGAGGGTGCCAAGGCCACCGGGCAGCGCGATAAAGGCATCGCTGAGCTCGGCCATCCGCGCCTTGCGCGCGTGCATGCCATCGACGACTTCCAGGCGAGTCAAGCCGCTGTGGCCGATCTCCTTGTCCTTGAGGCTTTGCGGGATGATGCCGATCACTTCACCGCCGGCCGCCAGGGCCGCATCAGCGACGATGCCCATCAGGCCCACGGCGCCACCGCCATACACCAGGGTCAGCTTGCGCTCGGCCAACGCCCGGCCAAGGGCCACGGCTGCTTCGCGGTAAGCCGGGTTGGTGCCGGTGCTGGCACCACAAAATACACAAACGGATGTTAAAGACATGCCTTGCTCCATGGTCGATCAGGGCCACAGAGTAAAGGCAGGCGCACGGCACTCCAAGGGCTAGACTTTGTGTTCTGGTGTTTCGTACGTACCGCTGGCGCCGCAGGCGTAGGCGGCCAGCAAACTGCACAACAGGCTGTTGATCGACATGACAGACGTTCCATTTGAAGGGGGACGGCCTGATGATAGGCCCGGGCCAGACACTTGGCCGGTAGATAATTTGCATCAGCGTCATAGCCCGAAAGTTGTATACAATTTTTGATTCAAGTCATATGAACTTGCGAAGTTTTCAGGCAGTCTTCTGTTCATTCGCGATTTCGTTAACCCTGCCTTGGAGATTCACCATGTTTGCCAAACTTGTTGCGGTATCCCTGTTGACACTGGCCAGCAGCCAATTGATGGCTGCAGAGTGCAAAGTCACCGTCGACTCCACCGACCAGATGTCTTTCGACACGAAGGCCATTGAAATCGACAAGAGCTGCAAGACGTTTACCGTGGAACTCAAGCACTCCGGCAGCTTGCCGAAGAACGTCATGGGCCATAACTGGGTGCTGAGTAAAGAAGCCGACATGCAGCCGATCGCCACCGACGGACTGAGCGCCGGTATCGACAAGAACTACCTGAAAGAAGGCGACGCCCGCGTGATCGCCCACACCAAGGTCATCGGCGCCAAGGAAACCGATTCGGTGACTTTCGATGTGTCCAAGCTGGATGCGGCTGAAAAATACGGTTTCTTCTGCTCGTTCCCGGGCCACATCTCGATGATGAAAGGCACCGTGACCCTCAAGTAATCAGGCACACCGCGTCATCGTTCTTCGCGAGCATGCTCGCGAAGGGGCCATCAGCATCAATGAATCTAATGGCCAAAGAAAAGCCCGCTGAGGATCACTCCTCAGCGGGCTTTTTCATTCACTTACGCCTCAAGGCGCGAACGGCATCACTCGCTTGTGATGCGTCTTGTTGTACGTATCAACAATGATCTTGAACGCCTCTTCACGCACCGGATTGCCGTGCAGGAAGGCGTCGATCTCGGCGTAGGTCACGCCGTGGGAGGCTTCGTCCGGTTTGCCGGGCGATAGGTCTTCGAGGTCGGCGGTTGGGACTTTCTCCACCAGCGACTCCGGCGCGCCGAAGCTGCGGGCGATGGCGCGGACCTGGTTTTTCACCAGGCCACTCAGTGGCGCCAGGTCGCAGGCGCCGTCACCGAACTTGGTGAAGAAACCCATCACCGCTTCCGCCGCGTGATCGGTGCCGATCACCAGGCCATGGGCCGCACCGGCGATGGTGTACTGGGCGACCATGCGCATGCGCGCCTTGGTGTTGCCGAGAACGAAATCCACCGACACCGCATGTTTGCCTTCGAAGGCCGCCACTTCATTGGCCAGGGACTTGACCGCCGGGCCGATGTTCACGGTGTGGCGCTCGTCCGGCTTGATGAAATCCACCGAAGCCTGGGCGTCGTGCTCATCGAACTGGGTTTCGTAGGGCAGGCGCACGGCGATGAATTTGTAGGCGGCATCACCGCTGCGCTGGCGCAGTTCACGGACGGCCCGTTGGGCCAGCAGGCCGGCGGTCAGGGAGTCGACCCCGCCACTGATGCCCAGTACCAGGGTCTTGAGCCCGGAGTTGACCAGGCAATCCTGAATGAAGGTCACCCGCCGGGCGACTTCGGCCTCAAGGGCGGCCTCGTCGGCGAATGGTGGCTGGACCTTGAGCTGTTCAGCAATCTCACGCTGTACGGCTTGCATGAATTCACTCCTTGCTTGATGTACTTGAAAGGGCGGCAGGAACCTGGAAAACGTGTCGCAAGTAAGCGACGAAATTCGGGTCTTTACAGTGCGTCTTGCCTGGCTCGTCGGAGATCTTCGCCACCGGCTGGCCGTTGCAGGCGGTCATTTTAAGCACGATGCTCATCGGTTCGACACCCGGAATATCACAGGTCAGGTTGGTGCCGATACCGAAGCTGACATTGATCCGACCGCGCAGCGCCCGGAATATCTCCAGGGTTCTGGGCAGGGTCAGGCTGTCGGAGAAGGTCAGCGTCTTGCTCATCGGGTCGATGCCGAGCTTGTGATAGTGGGCGATGGCTTTTTCCGCCCACAGTACCGGATCACCTGAATCGTGGCGCAAACCGTCGAAAAGCTTGGCGAAAAACAGATCGAAATCGCCGAGGAAGGCATCCATGGTGATGCAGTCGGTCAGGGCAATCCCCAGCAGGCCACGGTATTCACGGACCCAGCAATCGAGTGCGGCGATCTGGCTGTCGATCAGCCGCGGGCCGAGTTGCTGGTGCGCCATGATCCATTCGTGGGCCATGGTACCCAGGGGTTTCATGTCCTGCTCCCGGGACAGGTGCACGTTGCTGGTGCCGACGAAGCGTCCGGGGAAATCGTGCTTGAGCACATTCACCACTTCTTCCTGCACGCGATACGAGAAACGACGGCGCGTGCCGAAATCGGCCACCTGCAATTCGGACAATTCATCGCTGCTGGCATTGGCGCTCAGCCAGTCGAACTTGCGGTAGAGCTGCTCGCGGGCCTGCTCCAGTACGACTTCGCGGTAGCGATAGCGGTTGCGCACCTCGCTGACCAGGGCCAGCAGCGGCACTTCGAACAGGATCACATGCAGCCAGGGGCCCCGCAGGCGGATAAACAGCTCACCGTTTTCGAGGCCGGTGTGGATGTAGCGCAGGTTGAAGCGAAACAACCCGAGAAAACGCAGGAAGTCCGGCTTCAGGAAGCTGATGCGCTCCAGAAAGCTCAACTGGTCGGCGCTCAGGCTCAACTCGGCCAGGCGCTCGATCTGGAAGCGGATTTCCGCCAGGTACGGGCGCAAGTCCTCGCTGTTACGGCAACGAAACTCCCATTCGACTTCGACGTTCGGGTAGTTGTGCAGCACCGCCTGCATCATCGTCAGTTTGTAGAAGTCGGTGTCGAGCAGGTTCTGCACGATGCGATCGGCAAACACACTCTCGCTCATAACGGGAATCTCCAGCGTTGCAGCGGTATTGAACAATGGCGCTAGTGGCGCATATCAGCGGCAGGTATTGCCAGCAATTTTTTAGACCGCAGCAGATCCCTGCAGGTGTGAGCTTCTGTGGCGAAGGGGCTTGTCGGAACGCCGCATCGCCCCGTTCGGCTGCGCAGCAGTCGCAATAGCTCTAGCTACGGAGTTGCAAATTTTGGGGCTGCTACGCAACCCAACGGGGCGATGCGGCGTTCCGACAAGCCCCCTCGCCACAGGGAAAGTGCAAGACGTTAGTGCTGCACCGTCTCCGGGCTATCTATCTGCTCCAGCATCCACTTCACAAAGTTCCGCACCTTAGGCACTTCCGCCGAATGCTCCGGGTACGCAAGGTAATAGGCGTCGGTGCTGGGCATTGCATGCTGCCAGGGAATGACCAGCTTGCCGTCAGCCAGTTCTTCTTCCACCAGAAAGCGGGGCAGCAACGCCACGCCGCAACCGACCTGGGCGGCGCGGATGCACATATAAAAGGTTTCGAAGCGTGGGCCGTGGTAGCTGTGCTCGGTGTGGTAGCCCTGATGGTCGAACCAGTCATGCCAGGCCTGGGGGCGGGAAGCGTTTTGCAGCAGGACCAGATCAGTCAGTTGTGTCGGATCGGTAAACGGCGTATCCGGCAGGCTGCCCGGGGCGCACACCGGCACCAGCTCTTCGCCGAACAGCTTCAGGCATTCGGTGCCCGGCCGTGAGCCCTGGCCGAAGTAGAACGCCAGGTCGCTGCGACCTTGCAGCAGATCGTCGGCTTCCTGCTCGCTGCACAGGTCCAGGTGGATCGACGGGTGCCGCAGGCGCCAGCCTTTGAGGCGCGGCACCAGCCAGCGCGCACCGAAGGTAGGAGGTGTCGAAACCCGCAGGACTTCTGTTTCGCCACCGTAGGAGCGCAGGTAATGGGTCGACATCTCGACCTGGGTGAGGATTTTTCGCACCTCAACCAGGTACAGGTCGCCGGCCGGCGTCATTTGCAGGCGTCGGCGCACCCGGCGAAACAGCAGGTGCTGCAACAGCTCTTCGAGTTGCGCGACCTGTTTGCTCACGGCGCTTTGGGTCAGGTTCAACTCTTCGGCGGCCCGGGTGAAGCTCAAGTGCCGGGTGACGGCCTCGAAGCACTGCAACGCAGCGATCGATGGCAAGTAGCGTTTATTCAGCATGGGCGGTCCTTGGTTCTTGTCTCTTTATTGCCAGCAATGCACAGCATGAATAAACGGAATGATATCTCTCTTAATGGTCGTTTGTTGAGTAACCTCCGGGCAGCTAAAACTACAGGTCTGATCAGCCGTGAATTTCCGGCTGCACATGTTCTGTCTTTTGCTTGAGGAGTGACCCATGGTTGCCGCATTGCTTGATCGTCTTGGTGTGAACCCGGCCCTGTACCAGAACGGCAAAGTGCCGGTGCATTCGCCGATCGATGGCAGCAGGATCGCCGCCGTGAACTGGGAAGGCGCTGCTGAAGTCGAGCAGCACATCAGTCGCGCAGATCATGCGTTCGAACTGTGGCGCAAGGTTCCGGCGCCGCGCCGTGGCGAGCTGGTGCGGCAACTGGGTGACATCCTGCGTGAATACAAGGCCGACCTCGGCGAACTGGTGTCCTGGGAAGCCGGCAAGATCACCCAGGAAGGCCTGGGTGAAGTTCAGGAAATGATCGACATCTGCGACTTCGCCGTCGGCCTGTCCCGTCAGCTGTACGGTTTGACCATCGCCTCCGAGCGTCCTGGCCACCACATGCGCGAAACCTGGCATCCGCTGGGCGTTGTCGGGGTGATCAGTGCGTTCAACTTCCCGGTCGCGGTCTGGGCCTGGAACGCCACGCTGGCGCTGGTCTGTGGCAACCCGGTGATCTGGAAACCGTCGGAAAAGACTCCACTGACCGCACTGGCTTGCCAGGCGCTGTTTGATCGCGTGCTTAAGAACTTCAGCGATGCACCTCCGCACTTGAGCCAGGTGATTATTGGCGGTCGCGATGCCGGCGAAGCCCTGGTCGATGATCCGCGTGTCGCGCTGGTCAGCGCCACCGGCAGCACCCGCATGGGCCGTGAAGTGGCGCCGAAAATCGCCGCACGTTTCGCCCGCAGCATTCTGGAGCTGGGCGGCAACAACGCGATGATCCTGGGCCCAAGCGCCGACCTCGACATGGCCGTTCGCGCGATCCTGTTCAGCGCCGTCGGCACTGCCGGTCAGCGCTGCACCACCCTGCGTCGCCTGATCGCCCATGAGTCGGTGAAAGAAGAAATCGTCACCCGCCTGAAAGCCGCGTACTCGAAAGTACGTATCGGCCATCCGCTGGAAGGCAACCTGGTCGGCCCGCTGATCGACAAGCAAAGCTTCGACAACATGCAGGACGCGCTGGAACAGGCCTTGAGCGAAGGCGGCCGGGTGTTTGGCGGTGAGCGTCAGCTGCAAGACAAGTTCCCGAATGCCTACTACGTGTCGCCGGCCATCGTCGAAATGCCGGAGCAGAGCGATGTGGTCTGCCATGAAACCTTCGCTCCGATCCTGTACGTGGTCGGTTACAGCGATTTCCAGGAAGCCCTGCGCCTGAACAACGCCGTGCCACAAGGCCTGTCCTCGTGCATCTTCACCACCGACGTGCGTGAAGCCGAGCAGTTCATGTCGGCGGTGGGCAGCGACTGCGGCATCGCCAACGTCAACATCGGCCCGAGCGGCGCGGAAATCGGCGGTGCGTTCGGCGGCGAGAAAGAAACCGGCGGCGGTCGCGAATCCGGCTCCGATGCATGGCGCGGCTACATGCGCCGCCAGACCAACACCGTGAACTATTCGCTGGAGTTGCCGTTGGCGCAGGGTATTACGTTCGATTAAGCAGCTTCAAGCTACAAGCTTCAAGCTTCAAGCAAACTGGCTTGCGGCTTGTAGCTTGTGGCTTGTAGCTGCTCCGACAGGAGCTTGCAATGCCGTTACGCGAAGAGTGTCTGTGGGAAAAACTGACGCCGCAAAGGCCGGACAATTCGGCCCTCAAGGGTGAGGTCACGGTGGATGTCTGCGTCATCGGCGCCGGTTTTACCGGTTTGTCGGCGGCGGTGCATCTGCTGGAGCAGGGCAAGAGCGTTTGTGTGCTGGAAGCCCATCGCGCCGGCCACGGTGGTTCGGGGCGCAACGTCGGGCTGGTCAATGCCGGGATGTGGATTCCCCCGGACGAGATCGAAGCCGGGTTCGGCAAGGAGGTCGGCAGCCAGCTCAACCGCATGCTGGGGGCGGCGCCATCCCTGGTGTTCAGCCTTGTGGACAAGTACAACATCGATTGCCAGTTGCGTCGCGAAGGCACGCTGCACATGGCACACAACGCCCGCGGCGAAGCCGATCTGCGCAGTCGTGAAGAACAATGGAAACGTCGCGGTGCGCCAGTAGAGCTGCTCACCGGGCAAGCTTGCGAACAAGCCACCGGCACGAAAAAGATCGCCGCCGCGCTGCTCGATCGCCGCGCCGGCACGCTCAACCCGATGGCCTATACCACGGGGCTGGCCAAAGCGGCCATCGGCCTGGGCGGTCAATTATTCGATCACTCCCCGGTTACCCGACTTGAGCGTCAGGGCCAACGCTGGTCTGTGCAAACCGCCCAGGGCTCGGTCATGGCCGAGAAAGTGGTGATTGCCTCCAATGCCTACACCGAGGGCGACTGGACGGAACTGCGGCGCAATTTTTTTCCCGGTTATTACTATCAGGTGGCATCGGTGCCGCTGACCGAAGAGGCCGCACAACAAATTCTGCCCGGTGGCCAGGGTTCCTGGGACACCCGCCAGGTCCTGAGCAGCATCCGTCGGGATAAAAACGGAAGGTTGCTGCTTGGCAGTCTGGGTAATGGCAATCAGAAACCGGCCTGGTTTCTCAAGGCCTGGGCCGATCGCGTGCAGCAACATTACTTCCCTTACCTGAAACCGGTGGAATGGGAGTGCACCTGGACCGGTTGCATCGCGTTTACCCCCGATCATTTGATGCGTCTGTTCGAACCCGCGCCCGGTTTAGTGGCAGTCACCGGCTACAACGGCCGGGGCGTGACCACGGGAACGGTGGTCGGCAAGGCCTTTGCCGATTACCTGTGTAACGGAAATCCTCAAGCACTACCGATTCCTTTCGCGCCCATGCAGCCACTGACCGGGGTGGGGTTGCGCAGCTGTCTGTATGAGGCGGGATTCTCGCTGTATCACGCAGGCCAGTGCCTGCGGATCGTGATCTGAAGGTTGATTTTTGCAGTGGAAGCGGCGCTTTTTCGATCTGCAGCTAGCCTGTAGTGGTGCGGGTTGTAGCAGTCTCGCACCAGCAGTGTGCACTTCGGTGACGCACGTTGTTACAGGCTGGTTGCACGTCGTTTAAAGCCGCGGTTGCAATGATGGCGCAGGCGGGTTGCGCCTCAAAAAAATAATGGTTTTACCTTCCGCGGTTTAGACGGTTGCACGCCCAATGAAAATGGGCCCGAAACAGTCGAAATAACAAGAAAGCAGCGACTTTTTTCAGAATAAAAAACCGATGGCACGCCACTTGCTCTGCGCTTGTAGCTGAATCAAAGCTTCCGCTGAAGTAGCTGTGCTAACTAAAAAAACCTCAGGAGCACCATCACATGTCGCAGACGTTTTACAGGAAAGGTTTTCTGGCACTCGCAGTTGCTACTGCATTGGGTGTTTCTTCGTTTGTTCAGGCGGATGTCAAAATTGGTGTGGCGGGTCCGATGACCGGTGCCAACGCTTCCTTCGGCTTGCAATACATGAAAGGCGCGCAAGCTGCGGCGGATGCAATCAACGCCAAGGGCGGCATCAACGGCGAAAAAATTGTACTGGTTCAGGGCGATGACGCCTGCGAACCGAAACAGGCTGTAGCTGTCGCGAACAAAATGGTGCAGGACAAGGTTATCGGCGTTGTCGGGCACTTCTGCTCGTCGTCGACCATCCCGGCTTCTGAGGTCTACGCTGACGCAGGCATCATCGCAATTACTCCAGGTTCTACCAACCCGGCGGTCACCGAGCGCGGCCTGCCTGCCATGTTGCGTTTGTGCGGGCGCGATGACCAGCAAGGTATCGTTGCGGGTAACTACATCGTCGACGTCCTGAAAGGCAAGAAAGTTGCCGTCATCAACGATAAAGACACCTACGGTAAAGGCCTGGCGGACGCGACTGCCAAGCAGTTGACCGCTCGTGGCGTGAAACCGGTTCTTGAAGAAGGCCTGACCCGTGGCGAGAAGGATTTCAGCGCCTTGATCACCAAAGTCCGCTCGGTAGGGGCTGATGTTCTTTACTTCGGCGGCCTGCACCCGGAAGCCGGCCCATTGGTCCACCAACTGCGCGAGCAAGGTCTGAAAGACGTCAAGTTCATGTCCGATGACGGCATCGTGACTGACGAAATGGTGACGACTGCCGGTGGTGCTCCGTTCGTCGACGGCGTGTACATGACCTTTGGCGCTGACCCGCGTCTGATTCCAGACAGCAAGGTTGTTGTAGAAACCTTCCGCAAGTCCGGTTACGAGCCAGAAGGCTACACCCTGTATGCCTACGCCACGGTACAAGCCCTGGCTGCCGGCTTCAACGGTGCCAAGTCGAACAAAGGTGAAGACGCCAGCAAATGGCTGAAAGAGCATCCGGTGGAAACCGTGATGGGCAAGAAGGAGTGGGACGGCAAGGGCGACCTGAAAGTCTCCGACTACGTGGTTTACCAGTGGGATGCTGCAGGCAAATACCACCAGCTGGATAAACAGAAGTGAGATAAGCGCATTGCCAAGCCTGGGTCTCTCGACATGAATCGTGGGGCGCAGGCCTGGCTTGGGTCATGGGTTCTGCAATCGTGCCGACCCGGTATTTTTCTTCTGAGCCACGTGAACCTGGGCAGATGAGCCTCATAAGGGCTCATCGACACCGGGTTCGCGGTGGCCTCTCAAGTTAGTGAGAGTGCAAGATGGACGGTATTTTCCTGCAACAAGTAATCAACGGTCTGACTCTCGGATCGGTCTACGGCCTGATCGCCATCGGCTACACAATGGTCTACGGCATCATTGGCATGATCAACTTCGCCCACGGCGAGGTTTATATGATTTCCGCGTACCTCGCGGCGATCAGCCTGGCTCTGCTGTCCTACTTCGGTGTCGAATCCTTTCCGTTGTTGATCCTCGGTACCCTGCTGTTCACTGTCTTCGTGACCGGTGTGTATGGCTGGGTCATCGAGCGCATCGCTTACAAACCGCTGCGCAACTCCACCCGACTGGCACCGCTGATCAGTGCTATCGGCGTTTCTCTGATCCTGCAGAACTACGCACAGATTGCTCAGGGCTCACGGCAACAGGGTATTCCTACGCTGCTGAGTGGTGGGCTGAGATTCGAAATCGGTACCGGGTTTGTGCAGATTACATTCACCAAGATCTTTATTCTGGTCGCAGCGTTTATCGGAATGGCCCTGCTGACCTACATCATCAAATACACCAAGTTGGGGCGCATGTGTCGTGCGACCCAACAAGACCGCAAGATGGCCTCGATCCTCGGGATTAACACCGACCGGGTGATCTCCTACGTGTTCATCATCGGTGCCGCCATGGCTGCGCTGGCCGGTGTCTTGATCACGGTGAACTACGGCACCTTCGACTTCTACGCAGGCTTCGTGATCGGCATAAAGGCCTTCACCGCTGCGGTGCTCGGCGGGATTGGTTCGCTGCCTGGCGCCATGCTCGGCGGGATCATTCTCGGCGTATCCGAGTCGCTGTTTTCCGGCGTGATCAACTCTGACTACAAGGACGTCTTCAGCTTCTCGCTGCTGGTACTGATCCTGATTTTCCGTCCTCAAGGCCTGCTGGGTCGCCCACTTGTGGCGAAGGTATAAGTATGTCCGACGCTAATAAAAACACTATCGATGTCAAAAAAAGCCTCGTCGACACGGTTCTGGCCGGGTTGATTGCCCTGATTGTCTTCGGCCCGATCGTGGGCGTAGTACTTGAAGGTTATAGCTACAACCTGCAGCCGACGCGTGTGGCCTGGATGGTCGGGGCGGTGATGGTCGGGCGTTTTGTCCTCAGTCTGTTTTTGCAGACCGCCAAGGGCGTGAAGGTTCAGCAAAGCTTCGAAGTCATCGGCTCAGGCGTGCATGTGCTACCACCTGATTACAAGTCGCGGCTGCGCTTGATCATTCCGGGTTTGATCGTGATCGCTATGGTGTTTCCGATTTTCGCCGACAAGTACCTGCTGACGGTGGTGATCCTGGGATTGATCTACGTGTTGCTGGGCCTTGGCCTGAACATCGTGGTCGGTCTGGCAGGTTTGCTCGACCTGGGTTACGTGGCATTTTATGCCATCGGTGCCTATGGCCTGGCACTGGGTTATCACTACCTTGGCCTGGGTTTCTGGACCATGTTGCCGCTGTCGGCACTCATGGCAGCGATGGCAGGATGCATACTCGGCTTTCCCGTATTACGCATGCATGGCGACTACCTGGCCATCGTGACCCTGGGCTTCGGTGAAATCATTCGCCTGATACTGACCAACTGGCTGTCCTTCACGGGCGGGCCTAACGGCATGCCGGTGCCATCACCGTCGGTTTTCGGTATCGAGTTCGGGCGTGTGGCGAAAGATGGCGGGATACCCTTCCATCAATTCTTCGGGACTGAATACAACCCGAACGTCAAGTTCATGCTCATCTATGGCGTGTTGTTCCTCGTGGTGATGCTGGTGCTGTACATCAAGCATCGCCTGACGCGCATGCCGGTCGGGCGTGCCTGGGAGGCCTTGCGCGAAGATGAAATTGCCTGCCGCGCCATGGGCCTCAATCACGTACTGGTCAAACTGTCGGCCTTTACCCTGGGTGCTTCCACTGCCGGTCTGGCCGGTGTGTTTTTCGCCAGCTATCAAGGCTTCGTCAACCCGACCTCGTTCTCGTTCTTCGAGTCGGCCTTGATCCTCGCCATCGTTGTGCTCGGCGGCATGGGTTCGACGGTCGGCGTGGTGATCGCGGCGTTCGTGCTGACTGTCGCCCCGGAACTGCTGCGCAGCTTCGCGGAATACCGCGTATTGCTGTTCGGCATCCTCATGGTACTGATGATGATCTGGAAACCGCGCGGCCTGATTCGGATCAGCCGGACCGGTGTAACTCCGCGTAAAGGTGCCTTGACTGAGAGGGCCGCGCCATGAGCGAAGAAATCGTTCTAAAGGTCGAGAACCTGATGATGCATTTCGGCGGCATCAAAGCCCTGAGCGACGTCAGCCTGAAAGTCAAACGTAACTCGATTTTCGCGTTGATCGGCCCCAACGGTGCGGGCAAGACTACGGTGTTCAACTGCCTGACCGGCTTCTACAAGGCCACCGGCGGGCACATTGAACTTGACACCCGTGGTGTAAAAACCAACGTCATCAAAATGCTCGGGGAACCGTTCAAGGCGACCGATTTTGTTTCGCCGAAGAGCTTCTTCAGCCGGCTTCACTACAAGATGTTCGGTGGCACGCACCTGATCAACCGTGCCGGCCTGGCGCGAACCTTCCAGAACATTCGCCTGTTCAGGGAAATGTCGGTGATCGAGAACCTGCTGGTGGCCCAGCACATGTGGGTTAACCGCAATCTGGTGTCCGGCATTCTCAACACCAAAGGTTACCGCAAGGCCGAAAGCGATGCCCTGGACCATGCGTTCTACTGGCTGGAGGTGGTCGATCTGGTGGACTGCGCCAACCGTCTGGCCGGCGAGCTTTCCTACGGCCAGCAGCGCCGCCTGGAAATCGCCCGGGCCATGTGCACCCGGCCCAAGATCATCTGCCTGGACGAACCGGCTGCGGGCCTCAACCCGCAGGAAACCGAGGCGCTCAGCGCGATGATTCGACATCTGCGCGACGACCACGATATTACCGTGGTGCTGATTGAACACGACATGGGCATGGTAATGAGCATTTCCGACCACATCGTGGTGCTGGACCACGGCAACGTGATCGCCGAGGGTGGCCCTGAAGCGATCCGCAACGACCCGAAAGTGATTGCGGCCTACCTGGGCGCCGATGAAGAGGAAGTGGTATGACCAAGCCCATCCTCGAACTCAAGGAACTGGACGTGTTTTACGGGCCGATCCAGGCCCTGAAGAAAGTCTCGCTGCACATCAACGAAGGTGAAACTGTCAGCCTGATCGGCTCCAACGGCGCCGGAAAATCGACCCTGTTGATGTCGATTTTCGGTCAGCCACGGGCGGCGGACGGGCAGATCTTTTATCAGGGTGTGGACATCACCCACAAGTCGTCCCACTACATCGCCTCCAACGGCATCGCGCAATCGCCGGAAGGGCGGCGGGTGTTCCCCGACATGACCGTCGAGGAGAACCTGCTGATGGGCACCATCCCTATCGGTGACAAGTACGCCAAGGAGGACATGCAGCGCATGTTCGAGCTGTTCCCACGGCTCGAAGAGCGGCGTACCCAGCGGGCGATGACCATGTCCGGTGGCGAACAGCAAATGCTCGCCATCGCCCGTGCCCTGATGAGCCGGCCCAAGTTGTTGCTGCTGGACGAGCCGAGCCTGGGCCTGGCGCCGATCGTGGTGAAGCAGATCTTCGCCACCCTGCGGGAACTGGCCAAGACCGGCATGACCATCTTCCTGGTGGAACAGAACGCCAACCACGCCCTGCGGTTGTCGGACCGGGCGTACGTGATGGTCAACGGCGAAATCCGCATGACCGGCACCGGCAAGGAGTTGTTGGTCAACGAGGATGTGCGTAACGCCTATCTCGGCGGGCACTGAGTCTGCTTTGTTATGCACAAGCCCCGGCGCGCAATCGCCGGGGCTTTTTTACATCTCCAATGCCCCACTAATCCCTGTGGGAGCGGGCTTGCCCGCGAAGACGGCGTCAAATTCAACATCATCAGGACAGATCCACCGCTTTCGCGAGCAAGCCCGCTCCGACAGGGTTTTGGCATGCCTCTGGGAAATTGTGGAAAACAATATTCCCAAGCTCGCAAAGCGCGACATAAAGCCGCTGCAAATAGTTGTTTTGTCACGGTTTTGACTTGTCCCCGTTTGCTGTGGAACCGGCTGTGAATAACGTGGGAGTAGCTGGCTGGAGGCCTTTTAAACCGTGGTCTGCAGAGGTATGGTTGTTTTTTGATCAGGTGTTTTTGCGCAGCTTGCGGGCCGCTTTGTCAACCTTTTTGTTCGGGGCGCAAGTGCGTGAAATCGGCGTGGAAAAGCCTGTGGATAAGTCTGTGATTAAACTCTGGAAAGACTCGGCTGAAGGCCGTGGTTACTGGCCTGGCGCCATCGCCGGTTTGACCCGTCAGTCATGAAAATGGCCAAGGGCTACACAGCAGGTGGTTGAGGGTCAAGCAAAAAAGTTTCAAAACCTCGCGCAAAGCCTTGTGGATAGCGGCTTGCAGCTTTTCCACTTGCCCCCAGAGACTGTGGACCGGCCTGTGGATAACGTGCGCGCACATGGCTGTAGGCCGCGCTGGTCAAGGGCTTGCCGGAATTGAGCGTTTTTTGAACAGATTGAACGGTGGTTGCCGCTGTGAACAAGGCCGGGCATGCTGCCTGCTGATTTTCTATTCCAATGGCTGGCGATCAGCCGAAGCAAGGAGAACACGATGTCCAACACCCTGTTTATTACCGGCGCGACCTCCGGTTTTGGTGAAGCCTGTGCCCGTCGTTTTGCCGAGGCCGGCTGGAAACTGGTGCTGACTGGCCGTCGTGAAGAGCGCCTCAATGCGTTGTGCGCCGAGCTGTCGAAGCAGACCGAAGTCCATGGCCTGGTGCTCGATGTGCGTGATCGCAAGGCCATGGAGGAGGCGATTGCCAATCTGCCGCCATCCTTTGCCAAACTGCGCGGGTTGATCAACAACGCCGGGCTGGCCCTGGGGGTTGATCCGGCGCCCAAGTGCGACCTGGACGACTGGGACACCATGGTCGATACCAACGTCAAAGGCCTGATGTACAGCACCCGTCTGCTGTTGCCACGCCTGATTGCCCATGGTCGTGGTGCTGGTATCGTCAACCTGGGGTCCATCGCCGGTAACTATCCGTACCCGGGCAGCCATGTGTATGGCGCGACCAAGGCATTCGTCAAACAGTTCTCCGTGAACCTGCGCTGCGACCTGCAAGGCACGGGGGTACGGGTCAGCAACATCGAACCGGGCCTGTGCGAGAGCGAGTTCTCGCTGGTGCGTTTTGCCGGTGACCAGGAGCGCTACAACGCCACTTACGCCGGCGCCGAGCCGATTCAGCCGCAGGACATCGCCGAAACAATCTTCTGGGTGCTCAATGCGCCGGCGCACATCAACATCAACAGCCTGGAGCTGATGCCGGTGAGCCAGACCTGGGCCGGGTTTACTATTGATCGCAGTGGTGGCAAGGCTTAATACCGAGTCATCGTTCTTCGCGAGCAAGCCCGCTCCCACAGGATTTTGTGTCGTCTACACAACTTGTGTGCACCCTGAATCACTGTGGGAGCGGGCTTGCTCGCGAAGGGGCCGGAACGGATAAATCAGGACATCAGCTAGACTCCTCCCTCAAGCAACCCGCCACACCCGGCGGTCTAGAGGTTTTAGAGGAGATCAAGTGAGTAATCGAGGCGAGCAGTCGCTGCTCAAACAATCGACCTTCCTGATGCTCGCCGTGACATTCGCCGGGATCATCACCGGTTTTGTTTCGGGCGCCCAATCCATCCTGTTCGATGGCTTCTTTTCGTTAGTTGCGGCCTTCATCAAGGTCCTGATGCTGATCACCGCCAGGCTGATCGCCAAGGAAAGCAATCAGCGCTTCCAGTTCGGTTACTGGCACCTGGAACCCATGGTGCTGGTGATCGAAGGCAGCTTCCTGTTCCTGGTTGCCATTTATGCCTTTCTCAACGGTGTGTTTGGCATCATCAGTGGTGGCCGCGAGGTCGAGCTCGGTCTGGTGATCCTCTACGCGGCGGTGTTCACCGTCGTTGAACTGATTTACTTCTTCTACGTCCGCCATCGCAATCGCACACTCAAGTCATCGCTGATCCAGTTCGACAACATCAGTTGGCTGGTGGATGCGATGCTGTCGGCGGGACTGCTGGTGAGTTTCCTCATCGCGCTGCTGCTCAAGACTCAGGGTTACGACAAGTGGGCGGTGTATGTCGACCCGATGATCCTGATCCTGCTGGCCTTGGGCATGCTTCCTCCTGCGTTCAAAATCCTCGGACCGGCATTGCGCGATGTGCTGGGGATCGTCCCGAATCAACTGGACGACAAGGTGCGTCAGGTGATGGAGGTGGCGAAGGTCGAGCATGGTTTTGACGATTACATTTCCTACGTGCAGAAACACGGCAGGGCCTGTTTTATCGAGATTCACATCGTATTGCCGAAGGATTACTGGCTGGACGGTGTGGGGCAACTGGACAGTTTGCGCGAGGAAATTTCCGCGAAGCTCGGTAAGCCGGATGCCGCGCGATGGCTGACCATCAGCTTTACCGGGGATCGCAAGTGGACTGAGTGATTGGATTTCACCTTGTGGCGAGATATTCCGCCAAGCCGCGATAACAGGTCGCCAGGTGATAGGGCGTGGTCGACGGCATGTCGCGGCGGCTGACTTCACCGTGCTCGTCACGGCATTCAAACCAGCCTCCCGCGTGCAGCGAGCGCTGCTGCAATGCTTGCAATTGGCGCAGCACGACGGCCTGGCTGTCCGGACGCAGCGTCAATGCGCGCAGGTACTCGGCCTGGGCCCAGATACGCTGCGTGGCGTCCCGGACGCCGTGATCCGCTGCGAAGTCGAGCATCGCCCGCACGGCGCCAGTCTGCTGATCGACGCCCACTTGCTCGGTAAAGGCGAAGGCCCGCTCCAGATCGGCATGCAGTGTCGAATTGCGTAACAGCGCCGAGGATTCCAGCAGGAAATACCACTCGAACTGATGCCCCGGTTCAAACCAGTTATCCACAGATCCCAGCGGCTTTTCCATCAACACGTTTTGCTGCGGATCGATGAAGCGCGCGTGCATGGCTGTGCATAACTCGACGAGTGCCTGTTGCACGTCGAGGTCTTCACGCACCGACAGGGTGGCGAGGAATGCTTCGGCCAGGTGCATCAGCGGATTTTGCAAAGGGCCGCTGTCCAGCAACGACCAGTCACGCTCAAGCGTGGCTTCGTACAGACCGTCGTCCGTGGCGAATCGCTGCACAATCACTTCCAGCGAGGCGTTGAGTACCGACTCCACCAGTGGCTCGCGGACTTTGTCCCAGTAATGGGCGCAGGCGAACAGGATGAAGGCGTGGGTATAGAGGTCCTTGCGCTGATCCAGCGGCGCACCTTGTGCATCGACGCTGTAGAACCAGCCACCGTGCTCGGCATCGTGGAAGTGCCGCTGCAACGAGCGAAACAACGCGGCGGCACGCTCTTCGGCGCCCGGCACCTGACCGATCAGGCTGGCAAACAGATACAACTGCCGCGCACAGGCCATGGCCCGGTAGCGTTGCGGTGGCAGCGGTTGGTGTTCGGCATCCAGCGCCTCGTAGGGCAACGCCATGTCGGCGTTCCAGCCCGGACCTTGCCAGAGTGGCACGATGACGTTCAGGAAGTGCTGTTGCACCGAGGCGAACAGGGCGGTCAATTCAGGCTGAGAGGCGGAGCGGGAAACAGGCGGCATTGGCTGGCGTCGTCACGGCAGGGGCGATTGCGCGACATGTTAGCAGAGAGGCTGACCTGAGAGAGGCTGTGTCTGTCAGGCCGCCTTCGTCGGAACGCCGCCCGGAGCAAGCCCACTCCCACAGGGACCCGCGGTGTACATGCGATCGTAACCACACTACAAAAACCTGTGGGAACGGGCTTGCCCGCGAAGAGGTCAGGTCAGGCGCTGAGGAATCAGCCCGCCAGCAACCACACCCCGGTCGCTGCCGAGGCCGCACCCGCCAATCGCACCAATGGCGCCGCCGCCTGCGGCAACACCCGCACCAGTGCATAACCCGCCGCGTGCAACACCGCCGTCGCGACGACAAAGCCTGCGGCGTAGGTCCAGGGACTCGACATGTCCGGCAACTCAAGACCATGCGCAACGCCATGGAACAGCGCAAACAACGCAGTCGCACCAACCGCCATGCTCAACGGTGGGCGCACCGCCAACGCCACTGCCAGGCCCAATGCGAGCACCGACGCAGCAATCCCGCTCTCCAGTGCCTGCAGGTTCAATCCTTCAAAACCCAACAGCCCGCCAATCAACAGGGTGCCGACAAAGGTGCACGGCAGCGCCCAGCGTGCAGCACCTTGTTGCTGCGCTGCCCAAAGACCGACCGCCAGCATCGCCAGCAAGTGATCGAGACCGCCAAGCGGATGGCTGATACCGGCGATCAAGCCGTTGTCGCCATGTCCCGGATGGGCGAAGGCGAGGGCCGGGGCCAGCAGCAGGACCAGGGCGCCGAGAATGCGTTTGAGTGTCATGGATAAGCTTCCTTGTTGATAAGTCGTGATCAGGCAGCGGTCAGCAAACCCTGGCGCTCGATGAAGGCGATGATCTCTTCCAGACCCAGGCCGGTTTTCTGATTGCTGAACACAAACGGCTTGCCGTTGCGCATGCGCTGGGTGTCGCTGTTCATCATCTCCAGCGAGGCTCCGACCAGCGGCGCGAGGTCGATCTTGTTGATCACCAGCAGGTCGGATTTGCAGATCCCCGGCCCGCCCTTGCGCGGCAGCTTGTCGCCGGCCGAGACGTCGATCACGTAGATCGTCAGGTCGGACAGTTCCGGGCTGAAGGTCGCGGAGAGGTTGTCGCCCCCGGACTCCACGAGAATCAGGTCCAGCCCCGGAAAACGGCGATTGAGTTGATCCACGGCTTCGAGGTTGATCGAGGCGTCTTCGCGGATGGCCGTGTGCGGGCAGCCACCGGTTTCCACGCCGATGATGCGTTCCGGCGCCAAGGCTTCATTGCGCACCAGAAAATCGGCGTCTTCGCGGGTGTAGATGTCGTTGGTCACGACGGCCAGGTTGTAGCGCTCGCGCAGGGCCAGGCACAGGGCCAGGGTCAGGGCGGTTTTGCCGGAGCCCACCGGGCCGCCGATGCCGACACGCAGGGGTTGTGTGTTCATGTGATTCTCCAAAATAACAGGCCCTAGGAACGGAACAGACGGCTGTACTGGCGCTCGTGGGCCATACACGCCAGGGACAGGCCGAAAGCGGCGCTGCCGTAATGATCGGGATCGATTTGAGTGGCGTTCTGTTGAGCTTGTTGAAGCAGCGGCAGCAGTTCGCTGGTCAGGCGCTGGGCGGCCTGCTGGCCCAGGGGCAGGGTTTTCATCAGCACTGCCAACTGGTTTTCCAGCCAGCTCCAGAGCCACGCGGCCAAGGCGTCCTGCGGGCTGATCTGCCAGGCGCGCGCGGCCAAGGCCCAACCCAGGGCCAGATGTGGCTCGCGGCGTTGTTCGAGGAAGGCACGGGCCGGCGCGTCGAGTTCCGGCAAGCCATTGAGCAATTGCTGCAACGAGTAGCCCATCTGCCGGCTCTCCTGATGCAACTCGCGGGTTTCGCGACTGGCGCGATGCTCTTCGCAGCTCTGCAGCAATTCGTCCCAGTTTTCCTCGCTGGCGGCCACGCAATGGGCGAGCAACAACGGCGCTTCGAAGCGAGCCAGATTCAAAAGCAACTGATCGCTGATCCAGCGCCGGGCGCTGTCGGGGTCGTGAACGCGGCCGTTATCCACAGCCATTTCCAGCCCTTGGGAGTAGCTGTAGCCGCCAATCGGCAGTTGCGGGCTGGCCAGACGCAACAGCGCCCAAGCCGGGTTCATGTGCGTATGCCGAACTGGTGCAGTTTCGGCGCGTAGTTGAAGGCTGCATCACCGTGGCGCGAGTGGTGATGGCCACCGCCGTATGCGCCATGTTCCGGCTGGAACGGCGCTTCGATGTTCGAGGCAACGGCACCGAGTTGTTCGAGCATGGCCTTGAGCACGTAATCGTCGAGCAGGCGCAACCAGCCGTCGCCGACTTGCAGGGCGACATGGCGGTTGCCCAGGTGATAGGCCGCGCGGGTCAGTTCGAAGGCATTGGCGCAGGTGACGTGCAGCAATTGTTCGGGGCGGGCGCAGACCCGCACGATTCGCCCGTCTTCGGCTTGCAGGCATTCGCCATCATGTAATGGCGGCTGGCCGCGCTCCAAAAATAACCCGACGTCTTCGCCTTCGGCACTGAAACAGCGCAATCGGCTTTTGCTGCGGGCTTCGAACGTCAGGTGCAGTTCGGCGGCCCAAACGGGTTGAGGGTCGATTCTGCGATGGATCACCAGCATCGGAAGGCTTCCAGCAATGGACAATGCTCAGGCTAGAGCAAGGGGCTTGCCAATCGACATGATGCGTAGGAAATGGCTGAAAGAGACGTGGGACTGGTGTCGATGGAGTGAGTTTTTTGGTTGAAGTTGGTGCGTTGTTTTTGAGTTGCGCACCAAGTTGAAGCGGCACGGTTCAGTGTGGGAGCGAGCAGGTTCGCTCCCACAGGGTTCGGGGGCAGTCTGAAACGAGGGCATTACTCGGTGCTGCCAAGTCCTTGCCAATGTTTGAGGCCGATAAAGATAAACCGCAGTTGCTGGGTTATTTTCGCCTGGGGCGTCAGGTGCTCAGGCAAGGCGTCGGCTGGTGGATCAATGATGTCTGGCAGGGTGGCGAACACGCTTTTGACGATCAGGTCCGCCATGACGCTCAGGCCGGCGATGTTCAGATGCTGCAGTTTCGGCATCAGTGACAAATCCGCCGCCAGGTCCGAGCTGATGTCTTCACGCAAACGGCCGATGGCCTGGCGCACCGGTAGCGAACCGCCGTATTGCTCACGGGCGAGAAACAGGAACTGTGAACGGTTGGCGCTGACCACATCGAGAAAAATGCGCACCGAGGCATCGATGATGCCGCCCATCACGAATTCGTTGTGTCGTACCAGGCGAATGGTTTCGCGGAATGTTTGGCCGACTTCGCTGACCAGTACCAGGCCCAATTCATCCATGTCGGCAAAATGGCGGTAGAAACCGGTCGGTACGATCCCGGCGTTTTTCGCGACTTCGCGCAGGCTCAGGCTGCCGAATCCTCGGCCGCCATCCATCAGGCGCCGGGCAGCGTCCATCAGGGCGTTACGGGTTTGTTGTTTCTGTTCGGCGCGGGGCAGCATCGCAAGGGCGTTTTCTGGACAGGGACGCGGCGCACTCTAGCAAATCGGCTTTGCCGGCGTCGAACGACTGTGGGGGGATCAAGCGGGGAAGTGCGGCATCTATCAAGCGGACCGCTGAAAAGTCAAAAGCCCAATCCGGGGATTGGGCTTTTTTTCAGGGCCGCCATGGGGCTTAGCTCACGGCGCTGTTGCGTTCGATTACACGGTCACCACCGCCTTCAGCAAAGGTTTGACCTTGTGGAGTGCGATCCGAACCGTCGGCAGCGAGGGTTTGGCCTTGTGGAGTACGGTCGGCACCATCAGCAGCCAGGGTTTGACCTTGTGGAGTACGCTCGGAGCCATCAGCAGCGAGGGTTTGGCCTTGTGGAGTACGATCGGAACCATCTGCGGCGAGGGTCTGGCCTTGTGGGGTGCGGTCCGAGCCATCCTGAGTGATCAGGCCTTTTTCTTTCAGGCGATCATTACCACCTTCGGCAAGGGTTTGGCCTTGTGGGGTACGGTCGGCGCCATCGGCGGCGACGGTCTGGCTGAACACCGAGTGGTTCTGTTTCACTTGTGGAGTGGCCTGGTCAGCCGCTGGCAGGGCAAAAGCAGTGCTGGCCAGCATCGAGAGTGTAAGGCTGAGCAGTAGTTGGCGTTTCATGATTGTTTTGCTCCTTGGGGGTGCGAATAAGTGGGTACGAGAGCAATGCTACTCTCGATAAGTCGATATGAAAGTTCATAAACGCAATGGTAATAATCAACGGAATTGATTGTTTGCTGCGGAAGCTCTAGACCGGGCGTTTCCGGCGAGCAGTCTTGCACCGAAGTGGGTATTTTCGACCCACCTTTAGCGTGCAAAAGTGCAGGTCCGGTAACGCCGGTCGACTGGCTGGTCAGTATTGGACTGGATGGATTCGGCGAAATCGGGCTATCGATTAAACCTGCCGGTTTTTTATCAGTCGTAGATTTCATGGCGGGTCGCTTGCGGCTCACCGTTTCACATGTGCGTCGCAGTCGGGGCGCTCAGTCGTATCAGGAGCCCTGTGCAATGACGCGCACTCAAAAAACGTTTGTCTGGACCCTTTCCACTTTTCTTACCTTGTTGACGGTACTGGTGCTGATCATCGTGTTCTTCGACTGGAACCGGATCAAACCGCCGCTCAACGCCAAAGTTTCCGAAGAGCTGCACCGCGCTTTCGCCATCAACGGCAATCTGTCGGTGGTCTGGCAGCCCGAGCCCGATGAAAGCGGCTGGCGCGCCTGGGTGCCGTGGCCCCATGTGGTGGCCGAAGACTTGAGCCTGGGCAATCCCGACTGGTCGAAACAACCGCAGATGGCCACCCTCAAGCGGGTGGAGCTGCGTATTTCACCCCTGGCGTTGCTGGCGCAGCGGGTGGTGATTCCGCGTATTGATCTCACCGAGCCGAATGCCCAGCTGCAACGCCTGGCTGACGGGCGTGCCAACTGGACGTTCAAGTTCGACCCTGAAGATCCGAACGCCGAGCCTTCCAGTTGGGTGGTGGATATCGGTGCGATCGGCTTCGACAAGGGCCACGTCACCCTCGACGACCAGAACCTGAAGACTCAACTCGACGTGCTGATCGATCCATTGGGCAAACCGGTTCCGTTCAGCGATATCGTCGGCGACAAAGCGGCGAAAGCCGCGCAGGAAAAGGGCTCTTCCCCCCAGGATTATGCGTTCGCGCTCAAGGTCAACGGTGAGTACCACGGACAGAAACTCGCGGGCCTGGGCAAGATTGGCGGGCTGTTGGCGCTGCAGGACGCGGCGCGGCCGTTTCCGCTTCAGGCACAGGTGAAGATCGCCGACTCCAGCGTTGAACTGGCCGGCACCCTGACCGATCCGCTGAATCTCGGCGCCCTGGACCTGCGCCTGAAATTGGCCGGCACCAGCCTGGGCAATCTCTACCCGCTGACCGGCGTGATCCTGCCGGACACGCCACCCTATGCCACCGACGGCCATCTGATCGCCAAGTTGCACGAGGCGGGTGGCGCGGTGTTCCGCTATGAAGAGTTCAACGGCAAGATCGGCGAAAGCGACATCCACGGCAATCTGACTTACGTGGCCAGCCAGCCACGGCCAAAACTCAGCGGCTCGCTGTTGTCTAATCAATTGCTGTTCGCTGACCTGGCACCGCTGATCGGTGCCGACTCCAATGCCGAACAGAAGGCCCGCGGCGGAGACAGCAAACAACCGGCGGACAAAGTGCTGCCGGTCGAAGAGTTCAAGACCGATCGCTGGCGCGATATGGACGCCGATGTCGAGTTCACCGGCAAGCGCATCGCGCACAGCGAAAAACTGCCGTTCAACGACCTCTATACCCATCTGGTGCTCACCGATGGCGTGCTCAGCCTCGAGCCGCTGCGCTTCGGCGTGGCTGGCGGCAAGCTGGATGCGCAGATTCGCCTGAACGGCCACACCGATCCACTGGAAGGCCAGGCCAGACTCTCGGCGCGAGGCTTCAAGCTCAAGCAGTTGTTCCCCGGCTTTGAACCGATGAAAACCAGTTTCGGCGAACTCAATGGCGACGCTGATCTCAGCGGGCGCGGTAATTCGGTGGCCAAACTGCTGGGCAGCGCCAATGGCAATCTGAAAATGCTGATCAACGATGGCGCCATCAGTCGCGAACTGATGGAGCTGGCGGGCCTGAACGTCGGCAACTACGTGGTTGGCAAGATCTTTGGCGACAAGGAAGTGAAGATCAACTGCGCCGCCGCCGACTTTGGCATCCAGTCCGGCCTGGCGAGTACCCGCCTGTTTGTGTTCGACACCGAGAACGCCATTGTTTACATCGATGGCACGGCGAACATGGCGACCGAACAACTGGACCTGACCATCACCCCGGAATCCAAGGGCTGGCGCCTGATTTCATTACGCTCGCCGCTGTATGTGCGCGGCAAGTTCATCAAGCCCGATGCCGGGGTCAAGGCCGTGCCGTTGATGTTGCGTGGAGCGGGGATGGTGGCGCTGGGCGTGATCGCCGCCCCGGCGGCCGGGTTGCTGGCGCTGGTGGCGCCAAGCGGCGGCGAGACGAACCAGTGCGCGCCGTTGCTGGAGCAGATGAAAGCGGGCAAGGCGCCTGTCACCGTCAAGCCAGCCAAATAATCGGGTGTCTATAAGGGCCCCATCGTCGGAGCGCCGCCCGGAGCAGGCTCGCTCCCACAGGGGATCTGTGCATGCAGGACTAATGTGGGAGCGAGCCTGCTCGCGATGGCGGTTTTGCAGGCACTGCATTTGGTTGCTTATGCCAAAGCATGTCCCGACGCCAATGCCTCTTCACGCAGCCATGCAAAAAACGCCCGAACCGGTGGATGACGTTCGCGTCCCGGCACGCACAGGGCGCTGTAGCCGGCGCCATCGACCTGGATTTCCTCCCGGTACGGCAACAACAGACCACTGGCCACGCTTTCCGACACCAGAATATTACTTGCCAACACCAGGCCTTGCCCGGCAATCGCGGCTTGCAGGGTGTAATGCTCTTCGTCGTATTCGCGCACGGCGGGCCGGCCGCTCAGCCAGGTTTCGCCTGACTGTGCGCACCAGGCTTCCCAGCCGTGGGCATAGAGTTTGGAGTTGTGCCAACGCACGCTGATCAGTGTGGGGGTGCGACTCGATGCCAGGGCCACTTGTTCGGGCGAACCGTAGACACCGAAGGACTCATCAAACAGGCACAACCCGTACAGGTTGGGGTAATCGTCGAGGCTGTAGCGCAGCACCAGATCGACACTGGCGTCCTGATGCAGATCGATGACTTCGCAGTGGGTATCGAGGCGCACGTTGATGTTCGGGTGCCCGGCGTAGAAGCGTCCCAGCCGTGGCACCAGCCACAGCGCGGCAAAGGCAGCGGTGGTGGAGACCGTCAGGCTGGCGCCGCTGCGTTGCGGGCGCAGGGTGTCGACACTTTGCGCCACTTCAAGGAACGCCCCGTGCAGGCTCTGGAACAGCCGTTCGCCGCATTCGGTCAGGCGTACCTGGCGTGGCAGGCGCTCGAACAACGGCACGCCGAGCCAGCTCTCCAGGGAGCGGATCTGGTGGGACACCGCCGTCGGGGTGACGGACAGTTCTTCGGCGGCGGCCTTGAAGCTCAACAGGCGTGAGGCGGATTCAAAGGCCCGCAGGGCGGTCAACGGCAACGAGGCAAACATTGAACACTCCATGGATGAAATGGATTCATCCAGACTGATTTCTGCTCATTTGAATAAGAGCAGCTGTGAGCTTCAAGCTGCAAGCCACAAGCCGTTTGAGTTTAGCCCTGAGGAGAGACAGATGAGTAGAATTCTTGCTGTTCACGCCAGCCCCCGTGGTGACCGTTCGCACTCCCGGCGTTTGGCCGAAGTGTTTCTGTCGGCCTGGCAGGCCCGTCATCCACACTCACAGTTGACCCGACGCGAAGTCGGGCGAGCGCTGATACCGCCGGTCAACGAGGCATTCGTGGCCGCCGCGTTTTACCCCGAGCCTGCCGCTCGGCCGCTGTCGATGCAGGCCGATCTGGCGTTCAGCGACGAACTGGTCGGTGAGCTGCTTGGCCACGATGTGTTGCTGATATCCACGCCGATGCACAACTTCAGCGTACCCAGCGGCCTCAAGGCCTGGATCGATCAGATCGTGCGGGTGGGGGTGACCTTCGATCACACCCTGGACAATGGCGTGGCCCAGTACCAACCCTTGGTGCAGGGCAAAAAAGCCCTGATCATCACCAGCCGTGGCGGCTTCGGTTTTGGCCCGGGCGGCGAGCTGGAAGCCATGAACCATGCCGACACGCTACTGCGTACAGTGCTCGGATTCATCGGCATCACGGACATCACCGTGGTAGCTGCCGAGGGCGAAGAGTCCGCCGAGCGCAGCTTTGAGATCTCTGCCGCCGAGGCTGAGCAGCGCTTGTTGGCGCTGGCCGGGGAGTTCTAGATGGCCTGGCTGTTTCTGCTGGTCGCCGCCGGGTTCGAAGTCACCTTCGCCATGGGCATGAAGTATGCCGAGGGCTTTACCCGGCCCTGGCCTTCGCTGATCACCGTGGTGGCCGCTGTGGGCGGGATCTACTTCCTGACCCTGGCCATGCGCGAGTTGCCGGTGAGCATCGCGTACCCGATCTGGACCGCCATCGGTTCGCTGGGCACGGTGTTTCTCGGTTTCGCGCTGCTGGGTGAAAGCCTGAGCGTGATCAAGCTGGTCTCGGTCGGCCTGATCGTGGCGGGCGTGGTCGGGTTGAAGTAGGGCGGATGACATAGACTTGTCGTCGAGTTGTCATCTTCGCTGGTGATGCTTGGCGGATGTCTCGCATCCCGCCTTGCGTCACCGCCCGACCACAAGGATGTCCGCCCATGTCGCAAGGTTTTGCCCCGCGCTACCCGTTGGTGTTGGTCCCGGGAATGCTCGGGTTCATCCGGTTGGTGCTTTATCCGTACTGGTACGGGATCGTCGAGGCGCTGCGCCGCGGCGGTGCGGTGGTGTTCGCGGTGCAGGTCTCGCCGCTTAATTCGAACGAAGTGCGCGGCGAGCAACTGCTGGCACGCATCGACGAAATCCTGCGGGAAACCGGGGCCGCCAGGGTCAACCTGATCGGCCATAGCCAGGGTTCGCTGACCGCCCGTTATGCAGCGGCCAAACGCCCGGACCTAGTGGCATCGGTGACCTCGGTGGCGGGGCCGAATCACGGTTCGGAGCTCGCCGATTACCTGCACGAGCATTATCCCCATGACAGCGTACGCGGTCGTCTGCTGTGCTTTTTGCTGCGGATGGTCGGCGCGCTGATGGGGTGGCTGGATACCGGTTACCGCGGGCCGAAGCTGCCGGTGGATATCCGTGCGTCCCATCACTCCCTTACCAGCGCAGGCGTCGCGCTGTTCAACCAGCGTTACCCACAGGGGCTGCCCGACACCTGGGGCGGTCACGGGCCGGAAGAGGTCAACGGTGTACGCTATTACTCCTGGTCCGGTACTTTGCAACCGGGCATTACCGATCGCGGGCGCAATCTGCTGGACGGCACCAACCGCAGTTGCCGGCTGTTCGCTAAAACTTTCGTCCGCGAAGCCGGGCATTGCGACGGCATGGTCGGGCGCTACAGCTCGCATCTGGGCATGGTGATTGGCGATGAGTATCCGCTGGATCACTTCGATATCGTCAACCAGTCGCTGGGGCTGGTGGGCAAGGGGGCCGAGCCGATCCGCTTGTTTGTCGAGCATGCGGCGCGGTTGAATGCGGCTGGGCTTTAGTCCGCCCTGTGGAGAGGGAGCAAGCTCCCTCTCCACAAAAAGCTAGGAGCGCCCCAACACCGTCGTCCAACGCTCGGAAACAATCACCCCACCCAACGTCAACACCCCGCCCACCAGGTGATACAGCGCCAGCTGCTCATGCAGCACCACCGCCGCAATCAATGCGGTAATCAGCGGCAGCAAGTTGAAAAACTGCGTGGTCCGGCTCGGCCCCAACCGCACCACGGCCTGCATCCACGCCAGCGGCGCGACCATCGAAGCCAGCAGGCAGGCGTACAGCACCAGTGGTATGTTCTGCAGGGTCGGGCCGACTTTCGGTGAGGCGAGGAACAACGGAAACAGCACCACAACGGCCACCAGCACCTGCAAATACAGGAGCACCAGCGGCGGCAGTTTCAGCTGCCATTTTTTCAACAGGGTGCTGTAGACCGCGTAGGCCAGGGTGGCGATCAGCATCATCGCGTCGCCCAGGTTGACCCCGTGTTCGAGCAATGCGCCAAGGCTGCCGGACGACACCACCACCAGGACACCGGCGAATGACAGCACCGCACCGGCCAAGGCCCCCATGGTCAGGCGCTGGCCGAGGCTGATGATCGCCATGGCGAGCGACATCAATGGCATCAGCGACAGGATGATGCCCATGTTGGTGGCCGAGGTCAGGCTCGCAGCGAAGTACGCCAGGCTTTGGTAGACCGCCATGCCGAGAACACCAAGGACAAAGATCTTGCCCAGTTTCGGGCGGATCAGCGGCCAATGGGCGAGCACCGGTTTGAGCATGAAGGGCGTGAACAGCAACCCGGCCAGCAGCCAGCGGTAGAAACCGATCTCGGCGGGGAAGATCGCCCCGGCCGACATTTTGGTGATCACGGTGTTGCCGGCCCAGATAAAAATGGCCAGCAGGGGATAAGCGTATTGCATCGGGAAAAACCAGAACGTTAATGAAGGGCAATTATCCGCTTGTCTGGATGCAAGCCTATACTTCGATCCAGACAACCCGCCCCTGATGACGGACAGCATGAGCAGTAAACACATCGACCTGCTGGATTTCAGCGAACTGCCGTCGGCGGTGTACTTCCGCTACGCCGATTTCGACGCCCACGAATACGCCGCGCCCCATCGACATTCCTGGGGGACCCTGGAATACGCAGCCCACGGTGTGTTGCACATGGACGTCGAGGGCAGCCGCTTCATGTCGCCACCGCAATACGCGGTGTGGGTACCGCCGCAGATCGAGCACAGTTTCTACAGCCACCAACCGGTCAACTACCGCGCCGTGTGCCTGGCACCCAAGGTGTGTGCCGATCTGCCGCCACGAGCCTGCACCCTGGCCATCAGCGACATCCTCAAAGCAATCCTCAAGGACTTCGCCGCGCGGGACGTGAAAATCCCCGAGCAGGCCGCCGACCAGCGTCTGGCCCAAGTATTGGTGGACCAGTTGCAACAGGCTCCGGTGCACGAGTGCTACCTGCCCTATGCCAGCAGCCCCGGGTTGCTCGGAATTCTCGAAGCATTGCAGGCCGAGCCTGGGGATAACCGACCCCTGTCGGAATGGGCCGCACGCATCCATGTCAGCGAGCGCACCCTGGCGCGGCAGTTCGTGCGGGAACTGGGCATGAGTTTCGGTGAGTGGCGCCAGCGCCTGCGTTTTCTGGCGGCGATCGAAGCGTTAGATAGCCAGCGCAGCATTCAGGAAATCGCCTTCGACATGGGCTACAGCACCGGCTCGGCGTTTATCGCGATGTTCCAGCGCCAGGCCGGGTGTACGCCAAAACAGTATCGCCGCAGCCACCTGGAGAGCAGGAAGGTGTAACAGGGGTTGTCTACACTCCAGTACAAGGCCGCGCCCCTCGGTGTGGCGACCAGGAGAAAACTCCATGAAGATGATGCGTGTCCCTTTGTTGATGATCGGTTTGCTGCTGTGCTCCCAGGGCTTTGCCGCCAACACGGCCCAGCAAGAGAAGATGACCACCTGCAATGCCGACGCTACGGCTAAAAGCCTCAAGGGCGACGAGCGCAAAGCATTCATGAGCACCTGCCTGAAGGCGACTCCGGCGGCAAACGATGTCGGTAAGGCCTTGACCCCACAGCAAGAGAAGATGAAGACCTGCAACGCCGACGCCGCCACCAAAGCCCTCAAGGGTGATGAGCGCAAGGCGTTCATGAGTGATTGCCTGAAGAAAAAATGATTCACAGGGATCAACTAAGTCGAGTGTGGGAGCGGGCTTGCTCGCGAAAGCGGTGCCTCAAACAGCATTGAAGTTGACTGACACGACGCCTTCGCGAGCAAGCCCGCTCCCACATTTGATTGATGGCGATTTTCAGATATGTGTACGACGATCCGCGATGGGGCCCGCACTCGAGCTGCCACCCCACTAAGGTCGCCCCACACAATCCCTAGTGCTCGCACCGGATCGCTGGCAGACTGCCAATCCTTTTTACGCCGTTCGTTTTTGAGGCTGTATGCCAACGTTTTCTCAGCGTCAAGTTTTGCTGGTCATCAGCTGGGTCATTATCTTTGGCGGTTTGTTGCTGGTGTTGCCGTTGCGTCTGTTACCCAGTCTGCTGGCCGGATTGCTGGTCTTCGAGCTGGTCAACATGCTCACCCCGCAACTGCAACGGCTGATCGAAGGCCGGCGCGCGCGCTGGCTCGCCGTGGCCTTGCTGGGGACGTTGATCGTCAGTGTGCTGACGCTGATCTTCGCCGGTGCCATCAGCTTCCTGCTGCACGAAGCAGAGAACCCCGGCGCTTCCCTCGATAAATTCATGGGCGTGGTCGACCGCGCGCGCGGACAACTGCCACCGTTCATCGACGCTTACCTGCCTGCCAGTGCCGCGGAGTTTCGTGTAGCGATTGGCGAGTGGGTGAGCAAGCACCTCAGTGATTTGCAACTGGTGGGCAAGGATGCGGCGCACATGTTCGTGACGCTGCTGATCGGCATGGTGCTCGGCGCGATCATCGCCTTGCAGCGCGTGCCGGATCTGACCAAGCGCAAACCGCTGGCGGCGGCGCTGTTCGATCGCCTGCACCTGTTGGTCCAGGCGTTTCGCAACATTGTGTTCGCCCAGATCAAGATTTCCCTGCTCAACACCTTCTTCACCGGGATTTTCCTGGCGGTGGTGCTGCCGATGTTCGGCATCAAGCTGCCGTTGACCAAAACCCTGATCGTGCTGACGTTCCTGCTCGGCCTGCTGCCGGTGATCGGCAACCTGATGTCGAACACCCTGATCACCATCGTCGGTTTGTCGTTGTCGATCTGGGTCGCTGTGGCGGCGCTGGGTTACCTGATTTTTATCCACAAGCTCGAATACTTCCTCAACGCGCGCATCGTCGGCGGGCAGATCAGTGCCAAGTCGTGGGAGTTGCTGCTGGCGATGCTGGTGTTCGAGGCCGCGTTCGGCCTGCCGGGGGTGGTGGCGGGGCCGATTTACTACGCGTATCTGAAGAGTGAGTTGAAGCAAGTGGGGATGGTCTGACGGCAGCCACAAGCTTCAAGCTTCAAGCTGCAAGTAAAAGCCAAGAACAAGCGCCGCCCTGCTTTTACTTGAAGCTTGCAGCTGCTCCTCAGCCGTAGCGTTTTGCAGCCTCGATCGCCAGACCGCTACCGATACTGCCAAAAATATTCCCTTCCACATGCCGCGCATTCGGCAACATCGCCGAAACACTGTTGCGCAGCGCCGGAATCCCGCTCGAACCGCCGGTAAAGAAAACCGTATCCACCTGATCGACCCGCACATCGGCGTCCGCCAGCAATTGGGTGACGCTGTTGCGCACCCGCTCCAGCAGGCTGTCGATGGCCGACTCGAACAGTGCACGGCTCAGGTCCACGCTCAGGCCCGCTTCAATGCGGTCCAGCGGCACGTGGCGGCTCTCGGCGTGGGTAAGCTGGATCTTGGTTTCTTCCACTTCCATGGCCAGCCAGTGCCCGGCGCGCTGTTCGATCAGCTTGAACAGGCGGTCGATGCCGCCAGTGTCTTCGATGTCGTAGCGCATGCTGCCCAGGGCCAGTTGCGACTTTTGCGAGTACACCGAGTTGATGGTGTGCCAGGTCGCCAGGTTCATGTGGTGACTGGTCGGCATGTAGGCGCCGCTCTTCATGCGGCTGCCGTAGCCGAACAGCGGCATCAGGCCTTGCAGGCTGAGCTGTTTGTCGAAGTCGGTTCCGCCGATGTGCACACCGCCAGTGGCGAGGATGTCCTCGTGGCGGTTATCCACACCCCGACGCTCCGGCGACAGGCGCACCAGCGAGAAGTCGGAGGTACCACCGCCGATGTCGACGATCAGTACCAACTCTTCTTTCTCGATGGTCGACTCGTAGTCGAACGCAGCGGCAATCGGCTCGTACTGGAACGAGACTTCCTTGAAGCCGATCTTGCGCGCCACGTCTACCAGGGTGTCTTCGGCTTCTTTGTCGGCCATCGGGTCATCATCGACAAAAAACACCGGCCGACCCAGCACCACCTCTTCGAATTCCCGACCGGCGGCGGCTTCGGCACGGCTCTTGAGCTGGCCGATGAACAACCCGAGCAGGTCCTTGAACGGCATCGCCGTACCCAGGACGCTGGTGTCGTGCTTGATCAGCTTGGAACCCAGCAGGCTCTTGAGCGAGCGCATCAGGCGGCCTTCATAGCCTTCCAGGTATTCGTGCAGCGCCAGCCGGCCGTACACCGGGCGGCGTTCTTCGATATTGAAGAAGACCACCGACGGCAGGGTGATCTTGTCGTCCTCCAGCGCGATCAGCGTTTCCACGCCGGGGCGCAGCCAGCCGACAGTGGAGTTGGACGTGCCAAAGTCGATACCCAAGGCACGGGCTGGAGATGCGTTGTTCATGTCTTTCAGGTTCCGGTTAAAAAACGGCCGCGCAGTGTATGCCAGTGCGCGCCAGATTCGAAGGCCGGTTATCTGCTAAATCTCGCCTGATGATCCTTGAAAGACGAACCATTACCCCCAAACTACCCTGCATCAACCGGACAGCCGCGGGAGTGCTTGCAAGAAGCCCCGCCGGCTGCCGATAAACTTCTGCCGCGCCGCCCGGTCACAAATTTGAGATCGGTCAAACCAATGGCTGCAAACAAGCGCATGCTGTGGCCCGTGGCGCGATTTGATAACGGATGGTGATTCCCGCGATGGACTTCAAAGACTATTACAAGATTCTCGGTGTGGAGCCGACCGCAGACGATAAGGCGATCAAGGCCGCCTATCGCAAGCTGGCGCGCAAATACCACCCCGACGTCAGCAAGGAAAAGGATGCCGAGGCGAAGTTCAAGGACGCCTCGGAAGCTTATGAAGCGCTGAAAAGCGCCGACAAGCGCGCCGAATACGATGACTTGCGCCGCTATGGCCAGCACGGCCAGCCGTTCCAGGGACCACCGGGCTGGCAAAGCCGTGGCGGTTTCGGTGGTGGTGGCCAGGACACGGGCGATTTCTCGGACTTTTTCAGTTCGATCTTCGGCAACCGTGGGCCTGGTTTCAGTGGGGGTGGAGAGTCACGTCGCAGCACCGGACGTCGAGGGCAGGACGTGGAAATGGAACTTGGGGTTTTTCTCGAAGAAACACTGTCGACCGAATCGAAGAAGGTCACCTTCCAGGTACCGCAGTACAACGCGGCCGGCCAGCACGTGAGCAACACCAGCAAAAGCCTGAATGTGAAGATTCCGGCCGGTGTGAGTGACGGCGAGCGCATTCGCCTCAAGGGGCAGGGCGCTCCGGGTGTGGGTGGCGGGGCCAATGGCGACCTGTACCTGACGATCCGTTTTGCACCGCACCCGAAATTCGACGTCGAAGGCGAGAACCTGATCATCACCTTGCCACTGGCACCGTGGGAGCTGGCGCTGGGCGCCGAAGTCGCCGTGCCGACCCTGACCGGCAAGATCAACCTCAAGGTCCCGGCCGGCAGCCAGAACGGCCAGCGCATGCGGGCCAAGGGCCACGGCCTGATGAACAAGGCCGGTGAGCGCGGTTACCTGTTCGTGCAACTGAAGGCCGTGATGCCGAAGAAATCCGACGATGACATCAAGGCCCTGTGGCAGGAGCTGGCGAAAAAAGCCGCATTCGACCCGCGGGAGCATTTTTGATCCCTTAGAACCAAGGAGTCACTGACTATGAGCAGTCCCCTGATCGTTCAACTGGACATGGCAGAATTCTGTGAGGCGGCCGAGCTGTCGGACGTCTACGTGATCGAAATCGTCGAACACGGCATCCTCGAACCTCAGGGTGCTCAGCCCAAGGACTGGGTTTTCAACGACTACGAGCTGACCCTGGCCAAGCGCGCCGCCAAGCTGCGGCGCGACCTTGACCTGGAATGGGAAGGCGTCGCCCTGGCGCTGGACCTGCTCGAAGAAGTCCAGCAACTGCGGGCCGAGAACCGCATGCTCAAGCAGCGATTGGGGCGGTTGGTGGTGGAGTAACTCAAAGAGTGGCACCCAACCTGTGGTGAGGGAGCTTGCTCCCGCTGGGCTGCGAAGCAGCCCCAAAAGCCAATCACCGTAATCGTCTGACACACCGCTTTCACCGATTCTGCGACCGCTGCGCGCTCGAACGGGGGCAAGCCCCCTCGCCACAAAAGCGCTTAAAGCTTCCTCGGCAACACCACGGTAAACGTCGTGCCATCAATCTCACGGGAACTGACCTCGATCGTCCCCTGGTAGTAGTCCCTTTGCCGAAAAAAACACGACCGCTCATGCCGAGGCACAGGCGGACATGCCGATGGCGGTAGATATATGTTTTTGGCTCCCTGATTTTCGATCCTCCGGAGCCTTTTCAGGGGGCCGGCCAAGCAGCTATTTGGACTTTTGTTTCAGGTGTAGGTGAATAAGCTGGTGGTTCTTTTCCTGTCATCAAGGTGATTCAAAAGTGTCTGATTTGCATGGAAGCAATTCACAAGAAATCCCGGGCGGAGTGTCCATCGATAGTCACGGGAAACATTACCGTCGAACAAACGACGTGATCCCCGCTGCCATCAAGAATGCGCCGCTGGCGAGGCTGAAGTCCCTGCTGGCGCTCGAGCCGCAAATGCCCGAGTGGTATAGCGGCGCGCGGGAAATCGACCGTCAATACCTCAAGCAGTTGATGGATGAGCGCTGGCGTTTGCAAGGCGTACTGGACCAGACCCTGGGCGACTTGCAACATGACATCAATGCCTTCGCCGAACCGTTGCTCAAAACGGCTTTGCAGTCGAAATTCAACACGGTCGAGAACATCAACGGGCTCACCGTACAGCTCGAGGTGCCGAGCACGATCATTTTCGGCATCGATACCGGGGCCAGTCGTGTCCGCCGATCCACGTTACTGGAAGCAGCGCTGCACAATTTCGAAGAAGACGAAACGGCACCTGGCGCGTTGCGCAGCAGCTCCGGTATTTACCGCAAGGACAGTCGGGGCAGTCTCAGTCTTGAAACGGCCATCACCCTCCCTGCGTTTGCAGCCTTGTGCCGAAGCCTGGACATCGGCGGGCAATACCAGCGACACATCAAGTCCGTCCTGTTGTCCGAAACCCCACAGGCACAGCGAACCTTGCAACGGAATTCGGTGGCCAGTGAAAAGGCGGCCCTTCATGTGGCCGCGCTGATTGCCCGATTGAAGGGTGATATCAGTGACCATGCCTACGGAAAATTGGGCCAGGTGCGTGAGGGCCGGGCAGATATCACGCTGTACGACCAGCCGTTGCAGTGTCATCGGTTGTCGCTGATGGGCTTTCGAATGACTGGCATCGTGTTGTTCAGTGCAGTCATTGAGCCATCGCAAGTAAAGCGCGAAGTTGAAGCGTTGACGCCGGCCCTGTTGAGGTTCTGGATAGACTGGTCGCGCCGCATCCCTGTACTGCCGGGCCAGGAATATGATCGATTCAAACTGCTGCAAGCCTTCTTTGCCAACGGACCGCAGGGGCTGAGCGATGAGCTGTTGCGCCGCGAAGATATATATCAACAGAGCCGATTGACCGGTCCGTTGATCGCCTATGTCCCGGATGATCCGGAGCATCCCCTCAAGGAGTATCCGTCGCTGACCGCGTTCATGAAAACGCTGATCGGTCAGTTGAGAAATGCCGATTACCAGGCCTTTTTCAGCCGCTTCGTCGCGCAGAAGGACAAAGGGCTGTTTTTCGCCCGGGTCAACGAGCGTCTCACGACCTTCACCTGGCACGAGCGCGAGCCGCTCGACATGGGCCCGTGGTGGCGTGAAGCAGCGGTTGAAAACCCCGATGCAGAGCCCATCACCAACCAGATGACGGGTGATCTGTGGGTGGCGCTGTTTCTGCAGCGCCGCGACAAGGCCATCGCCGATGCCAGGCTCATCGCTGTACCGACCGGCGATGAAGATGCCAATGCACGCTTCAAACGCCTGACCAGTTACCTGTCAATTGGCTGGAACCTGTTCAATTTCGCCGCAATGCTGGTGCCCGGCCTGGGCGAAGCCATGCTCGGCATCATGGTCGCGCAGATGCTCGCCGAGGTGGCCGAAGGCGTCGAGGACTGGAGCAAGGGTGACAAGGAGCAAGCCTCTGCCTATTTCAACGGGGTCTTGATCAACTTCGCGCAATTGGCACTCATGGGCGCCGGACATGTGCTGCCCGGCACCGGTGTCGCGCCGATCAAGGTGTCGCCGTTTGTCGAGGGCCTCAAACCCGTGGAGGTCGGCGGCAAAGAGCGTTTGTGGAACCCTGACCTCGCTCCCTATGAACAACCGGTCGTGTTGCCCGATGGGGCGAAGGCCAGTGACACAGGGCTGTACCGTCATCAGGATCAGGACCTGCTGCGGCTCGATGACAAATGCTACGCAGTCAGGCAAGACCCGGACACCGGCCGGCACCGGCTTCAACACGCGACTCGCGCCGATGCCTATCAGCCGCTGCTGGAGCACAACGGTGCCGGCAGTTGGAAGACGGAACTCGACCAACCGCTCGAATGGGACAAGGGGCAAATACTCAGGCGTCTGGGCGCTTCGGTGGATGGATTCTCCGATGAAACCCTGGAGCAGATTCTGACCGCCAGTGGCGTGCACGAAAATGTGCTGCGCCGGCTTCACGTCGAACAGCAGACCCCTCCCGCTCTGTTGGCCGATACCCTCAAGCGCTTCAAGGCCCATGCTGATGCGCAAGCCTGCGCAGAGCAGATTATGGCCAACCGGATCGGCGAGGAATGGGCCGATTACGCCGTGCGATCCATGACCGAAATGGGCGGCTGGTCCGGCGACAAGGCTATAGAAGTCTTCCAGGGGCCGGGACTGACGGGGGCGTCGATCAAGAACGGCTATGCCCAGGCGTCACTGGCCAACACGTTGCAGATGACCAGATCTTACCTGCTGGCGGGGGCGCTGCCCGAGCGCGTGGTGGGGTTCCTTGACGAACAGGCGCTTCGCGAACTGCTCCCCGAATGGTTATCCGGTGACGCGCAGAAGCGTGCGCAAGCATTGCGCGAGCAATGGGCGGCACAGGTGGGCCGGCGCAAGCGGCAGTTGTTCGACCTCCTGTACAGTCATTGGACCCGTTCGGACGATCCTTTGGTGAATCTGCTCAAGGAGGATTTTGCAGAGATATCGATCAGCCAGGCGCAAGAACTGCTGGGTGAGGCGCACCCCTCGGACGTGCAACACCTGAGCGAAAAAAAACGCGTGCCTTTGCGGCTGGCTGAACAAGCGAGGAAGGCCGCCGAGCAATTGCGGGTGACACGGGCCTATGAGGGACTTTACCTCGACGCCTTGCACAGTGCTGACACCGCGCGCCTGAAGTTGCACTCCCTGGCGGCCCTGCCAGGCTGGCCGACGGATTTGCGCCTGGAGGTTCGTGAGTATTCATTCGGGGGAGCGTTGACCGACAGTCTGGGCCCCGTCGACGCGCCGATCCGCAAAGTGCTGATCCTGGATGAGGATGGCAAATACCAAGCGCGGGACGACAGCGATCAACACCTGCACGGCGCGGACAATCTGTATGCCGCGGTGCTGCATGCGTTTCCGGATTCACAGCGAACAACCCTGGGCTTCGGCATCAACGAGGCTGCGCGACTGGAGCAAGCGATTAAGGCACGCCCCCTGGATCGTCAGGTGTTTGAGCCGATTCTGCGGGACAACCCGAATTACAAGCCGACCTACGATCCGACCGGCTTGCGCCTGCGCGGCGGCATGCGTGGCTATGCCCGGCAAGCACCGCATGGCATGGGGCTGCGGCGCCGGGCTCAGGCACTGTATCCGGATTTTACCTCGGAGGAGGTCGAGACGCTGCTGGCGCAGTTCAGCCAGGGCGAAGGTGCGGTGCATGAACGACTGGCCGTGCTCGAGACCGAGTTCAATCAGTTGAACCGCACCCTGCAACGCTGGATGAACTCGCCGACGCAGTCCTCTCGTTTTACCCCGGCGGGCGTGGCGGAGTGGCATGCGCGGAACAATATCTACAAAGCGCTCAGGCAATGCTGGCAGCGCACCGGGCCTGAGGGCATCGAGGCCTCCAGCGTAGTGCGACCACAGGCGTTGAGACTGGACAACATTCCCAGGCTGAGCCGACTGCTGGAAACCCTGCCGAAGCTGGAGGCCAACTTTGATCACGTCACCAGCCTGAGCCTGCGCGGTGGGCAGTTGCGTTCCGGGCACCTGTCGTTCCTGGACTCGTTCCATCAGGTGCGTTACCTCAACCTGCAAGACAATCTGCTGACGGCGCTTCCGCAGGCAATGAAGGACATGCGTCATCTCACTCACCTGTTTCTTGACGGCAATAACATTGAACTGGATGTTGTGGCGGTCGATCGCCTGAAGAATCTGACGCGCATGATGTTCCTGCGCTTGCGCGGCAACCCGCTGAAGCTCATTCCGAACATCAGCCGAATGCCGCATTTGCAGGTGCTGTTGCTGGGCGAAACGGGACTGGACAGCTGGCCTGTCGGGCTGTTTTCGCAACCGCGGCCGCGCAGTATCTATCTTGATCTGAGCGATAATCCGATCAGCCGGATACCCGAGGTCGCGCCCGGTTCATTTCGCGCAGAGCTATTGGCGCGCACCGTGATCAGTCGGTCCCCGCGCTGGATCTCGCCGGAGAATCTCGATTTCCTCAAGTCTTACATCGAGTCGGTCGGCATGGACCCGGAGCGTCCTTATCCGCCCCGTGGCGTAATCGATAGCGCGGAATGGGGGACGGGTATGTCCGAGCAAGAATGGCAGAAAAAGCAGGAAGTCTGGGACGCGGTCGAGGATGAGTTCAATTCAATGCCGTTTTTCAATGAACTCGACAAACTCACAAATTCCGCTGACTTCAAGGCCGGTGGGACCTATCAGACAGAACTGACGGCCAAGGTCTGGCGCATGCTCGAAGCCATGGCCCGTGACAGTGAACTGCGCATCAAGTTGTTCAACGAAGCTGCAACACCCACCGAATGCGTGGATGGCGTTACGCAACTGTTCAATGCCATGGGCGTGCAGGTGTTGGTCCACGAAGCTTACGCCCTGGAGCGTGCGGACCTGATCGAAACACAGTTGCTGGAACTGGCCCTGGGCAAGTCCCGGCTCGATGAACTCGCTGCCATTGCCCGTCGCCGGGTGTCAGAGCGGTTGGCAAAGGGAGAGCGGTTTCGCCGTTACGACGCCGATGGCGAAGTGACCGGCACCATCGATGAAGTGGAAGTGCACCTGGCCTACATGACCGATCTGGCGGAGCGCCTGGATTTGCCGTGGCAGGCACGGGGCATGCAGTTTCGCAGCATCGCCGAGGTCAGCAAAGAGATGATCGAGGCAGCGTTCCAGCGGATCAAGGCGCTGGAGGAAGGTGACCTGCTGATCGACCGGATCTTCGAGCAACCGCTCTGGAAAACCTGGCTGGAGTCGACTTACCGCGAGGAGTTGAACGGCTTGAAACGCCGGATTGACGCCACCATCGATTTGCAGGATGCGTTGCAGCGCAGGGCTGAAGGTGCGGGGTTGAGCACCGAGGAAAAGGCTGCGGTGGAGGCGCAAATCAAAGGGCTGTGCAGTGAATTGGGCAAAAGTGAAACTGACTTTGCCGATGGCAGGCTGATGACTGACGAGGAATATGTTCAAGCCTTGGATGACATCGATCTGCAGATTACGCAGTTGCTGAAAAAACTGACACGGGAAGCGATGAATCGGGCCAGGCTGGATCGGCTGCGGATTGAATCCACTCAGTAACCACGGAAAAAACAAAGGCCTCGACACAGGGTGTGCGAGGCCTTTGCTCGTGTCGTGGTTGCCGGATTAGAACAGGAAGTAACGCTGGGCCATCGGCAAGGTTTGCGCCGGCTCACACCATAGCAACACACCGTCGGCCTTGACCTGGTAGGTCTGCGGATCAACGTCGATGTTCGGCAGGTAGTCGTTGTGAATCAGATCGGTTTTCTGCACGTCACGGCAGCCTTTGACCACGGCGATTTTCTTCTTCAAGCCCAGGGCTTCGGGCAAGCCTGCATCCTGTGCGGCCTGGCTGATGAAGGTCAAGCTGGTGGCGTGCAGCGAGCCGCCGAAGCTGGCGAACATCGGGCGGTAGTGCACCGGTTGTGGCGTCGGGATCGAGGCATTGGCGTCGCCCATCAGGCTGGCCGCGATGGCTCCGCCCTTGAGAATCAGCGTCGGCTTCACGCCAAAAAACGCCGGGCGCCAGAGCACCAGGTCCGCCCATTTGCCTACTTCCACCGAACCCACTTCATGGCTGATGCCGTGGGTGATCGCCGGGTTGATGGTGTACTTGGCGATGTAGCGTTTGGCGCGGAAGTTGTCGTTGCCTTGACCATCGCCGGGCAGTGGCCCGCGTTGTTTTTTCATCTTGTCGGCAGTCTGCCAGGTGCGGGTGATGACTTCGCCGACGCGCCCCATGGCCTGACTGTCTGAGCTGATCATCGAGAACGCACCGAGGTCGTGGAGGATGTCCTCGGCGGCAATCGTCTCGCGGCGAATGCGGCTTTCGGCGAACGCTACGTCTTCGGCAATGCTCGGGTCGAGGTGATGGCAGACCATCAGCATGTCGAGGTGTTCATCAATGGTGTTGCGGGTGAACGGCCGGGTCGGGTTGGTGGAGCTGGGCAGCACGTTGGCAAAACCGCAGGCCTTGATGATGTCCGGCGCATGACCACCACCGGCACCTTCGGTGTGATAGGTGTGAATGGTGCGGCCCTTGAAGGCGGCGAGGGTGGTCTCGACGAAACCGGATTCGTTGAGGGTGTCGGTGTGGATCGCCACCTGCACGTCGAACCGGTCGGCTACATTCAGGCAGTTGTCGATGCTCGCTGGCGTGGTACCCCAGTCCTCATGCAACTTGAGGCCGATGGCTCCGGCCTTGACCTGCTCGATCAACGGCTCGGGCAGGCTGGCGTTACCTTTGCCAGTCAGGCCGATGTTCATCGCAAACGCATCGGCGGCCTGAAGCATGCGCGCCAGGTGCCACGGCCCGGAGGTGCATGTGGTCGCATTGGTGCCGGTAGCCGGTCCGGTGCCGCCACCGATCATGGTGGTGACGCCGCTCATCAACGCCTCTTCGATCTGCTGCGGGCAGATGAAGTGAATGTGGGTGTCGATGCCGCCAGCGGTGAGGATCATGCCTTCGCCAGCGATGACTTCGGTGCTGGCGCCAATGGCGATGTTGACGTTGGGCTGGATGTCCGGATTGCCGGCCTTGCCGATCGCCGCGATGCGCCCGTCCTTGAGACCGACGTCGGCCTTGATGATGCCCCAGTGATCGATGATCAGCGCGTTGGTGATCAGCGTGTCGACCACCTCGGCGGAGAGCAACTGGCTCTGACCCTGGCCGTCACGGATGACTTTACCGCCACCGAATTTCACTTCTTCGCCGTAGGTGGTGAAGTCCTGCTCCACTTCGATCCACAACTCGGTATCGGCCAGGCGCACCTTGTCACCGACAGTGGGACCGAACATTTCGGCGTAGGCTTGACGGCTGATTTTCATTTCCTCGTTCCTCGGAACTGAGCTGCAAGCTTCAAGCTGCAAGCCTCAAGTAAAAGCAAAATTGTGAGTGCCGCAAAACTGCTTTTTTCTTGCAGCTTGTGGCTTGCAGCTTGTGGCTGCTCCTCAGAGATCACCCATGATCCTGCCGGCAAAGCCGAACACCCGACGATGCCCCGCCAAATCCACCAACTCCACCTCGCGGCTCTGCCCCGGTTCGAAGCGCACCGCGGTGCCGGCGGGGATGTTCAAGCGCATGCCGCGGCTGGCGGCGCGATCGAACGTCAGGGCATCGTTGGTTTCGAAAAAGTGGTAATGCGAGCCGACCTGGATCGGCCGATCACCACTGTTGGCCACTTTCAGACTGATCGTGCGCCGACCGACGTTGAGTTCGATCTCGCCGGGCTGGATCTGGTATTCACCGGGAATCATCAATGGGCTCCTTGGAGAATCTTGTAGTACAGGGCGGTCGGCTTGTAGCGGCCGCTCGGGTCGCAGGCGTAGTCGGGAATCTCACCGGCGCGGGTATAGCCCAGTGATCGGTAGAAGTCTTCGGCGGGCGAGCCGGCCTCGGTGTCGAGGTAAAGCATGCCGCGCTTGTGCTGCAGGGCGGCCGCCTCCAGCGCGCTCATCAGTTGCTGGCCCAGACCGCGACGCCGCGCATGTTCGCGCACCAGCAGCTTCTGCACTTCGGCCCGGTTCAGGCCGTTGGCTTTCTGGCACAGATTCAGCTGTACGCTGGCCTGCACCTGTTCGTCATTGACCACCACCCACAGCAACACATTGCCCTTGTTCAGGTTGTCCTGGACTTCATCGAAATAGGCGTGGGCCTGGGTGGAATCGAGGTCAGCCATAAAGCCGACGCTGGCGCCATAACCGACGGCATCGAGCAGCAGATCGATCAGGCCCTGGCGATAATGCGCAAAGCTTTCGACGTTGACGCGTCGCAGTTGGGCGGGGTTCATGGGCGATCACTCCTTGTTGGCGGCGGGTGGTTGCGCGCCAGGATTGAGGGTCAGTTGCATGAAGGTCAGGTCCAGCCAGCGACCGAATTTGGTGCCGACCTGCGGCATTTGCCCGGTGGTGATAAAGCCGATGCGCTCATGCAAGCGAATGGAGGCGGCGTTACCGCTTTCGATGGCCGCGACCATCACGTGCTTGCCGCAGCCTTTGGCGCGTTCAATCAGCGCTTCCATCAGTTGCGGGCCGAGGCCGTTGCCGCGCTGGTCGCTGCGCACGTAGACCGAGTGCTCGACGGTGTGGCGGAAACCGTCGAAGGGTCGCCAGTCGCCGAACGAGGCGTACCCGAGCACCGTGTCGTCGGCATCGACAATCACCAGAATCGGATAACTCTGGGATTGTCGGGCGCTGAACCAGGCCTGGCGGTTGCCGAGGTCGACCGCCTGTTCGTTCCAGATCGCCGTGGTGTTGAGCACCGCGTCGTTGTAGATGTCGCGGATGGCTGGCAGATCGGCATGCACGGCATCGCGGATGTGGTAAGTCATGGCGCGGCCTCAGGCGATGGGTTGGTGGACGGTGACCAGTTTAGTGCCGTCGGGGAACGTGGCCTCGACCTGGATTTCCGGGATCATTTCCGGGATGCCTTCCATCACTTGTTCGCGGGTCAGCAGGGTGGTGCCCAGGTGCATCAGGTCGGCCACGGTCTGGCCGTCACGGGCGCCTTCAAGCAGCGCGGCAGAAATGTAGGCCATGGCCTCCGGGTAATTGAGCTTCACACCGCGAGCCAAACGCCGCTCGGCCACCAGGCCGGCGGTGAAGATCAGCAGCTTGTCTTTTTCGCGTGGGGTCAGGTCCATCGTAGACATCCATCAGGGCAGATTAAAAAAGTGTTGGATCTGCTTGCACAGAAAAGCATGATTCAGGTGTTCCATATTCTTGGAGGTATTGCTTCGCGGCCAAGCAGCGCAGGCCTAAGCAATCGCCACAAATCAATCAGCCATCCCCGCGCCAACAACGCTTCACTGGCCAGGCACCGTGCAACCAGCAACCCCGGCAGCTGGGTCAGATCCCCGCGCACGTCGTTGGGCAGCGAGCGGCAGCGCTCCAGCAGTCCGCTATCGATTTCCCCGGTCACCAGCAATGTCGCAAACACCGGTTGCCCATCTAGCCCGATGGGCGAGTCCAGCAAACCGTCCGCCCCGACAATGCGCTGGCGTTCATGCCAGAGCAACTGGCCGTCGCGGCGGATATCCAGTTGCGCCTGGAAGTGCCCAAGATCGAAGCGCTCGCCACTGGCCGGACGGCCCAAAGCCAAGACGTCCCAGTAGAACAGTCGCGCATCGCCTTCAAGCTCGATGCCAGTGCTGAGTTCAGCCTGGGCAGCGCTGAAAATGATTGTCTCCTGGGGCAGCCATTCCAGTGTCGCACCGGCCGCCACCTTCAACTTCAGCTGCTGATAGGCGGGGCCGGCGGCGCGATACCACTTGGCCGCGCCGGGGCTGGTGATTTGTGCCCAGGCATCGCGCTCGACGCTGGCCGAGATGTCCAGACGATCACCGCCGGCAATTCCGCCGGGCGGGTGGACGATGATGTGCTGGCAGACTTCCGGCCCTTCGGCATACAGGTGTTTTTGCACGCGCAGTGGGCCCAGGTGGCGACGCAGGACCGGGCGCGTGCAGCCGTCGAAGCGGGCGTAACCCAGCTCCAGTTCGGCGTGCCAGCTGGGGGTAAACAAGGCGCCAGAAGCGGGAAGAGTCATAGTCAGTGCTTATCTTGAGGTCGTCACGATGGTTGCAAAGGCTGTGCCGCAAGGATTCGCAGGCAGGAAGCGGTTATTGCCTGGGTTTGTGCACCAACAGGAGGCGCCCCATGAAATATGGCGCAACAAAATGGTGCCTTGTGCCTGTTGAGGTATACATATCTACCGCCATCGGTGGTCGTGAAAAACCGAGGATGCAAGCGTACGCCCCACATCCAGAGGGGTGATTGAACGCCTTGGAGTCTCTTGATGACCACTTCTTATGATCCTGCACCACCTGCATCTTCGACCGCACCGGTGTTGCCACCTGTGAGCCAGCCCTTCATTGGCGTGGACGATGCGGCGCTTTGGCTGCACCAACATGAACACGTGAGCGACAGAGAGTACGGTGCGCTCCTGTTGCAGCGCCCTGATGGTAAATGTGTCGCCACGACACCTATAAAAGGTGAGGCAACTACATTTGATTTTGAGCGTTTGCTGGCCTACGACCGACAAACCCGGACGATCATTCATCCTGCGGGATACCTTTGCGTGGGCCGCTATCACAGCCATCCGGAATATGCGGAACAGATTGCCCGGGCTCACCCCCGCTACAGCGCAGACCAGGTCAAGTTGCATCAGGCGCTCCCCTCGACAGTCGATCTCGATTCAGCTTTCAGGCATGTCGACGTCTTTAAAACCAATTACATTTCAAGTCACGATGGTTCTCTGGTGGCCTATTCCATCAATCCGCAGAACGCATCCGGCAATCCTCAGTTCGGACTGGGCTCCACGCCCGAAAGTCGAATCAAGAGGATCGTGACCATCGGCCAGATGCGTGTCCTTGATCCAGGCACGGTCTGGGGGGGATTTCGCGGCCCGATCACGGCTCAATGGACTCCCAACCAGCCGGTCCTGCCCGGACCTCCCACTCTCCAACCGTTCTATACGTCGGTTTTTGACGATCCGGCGTCGGCGTTGAACGCTGCCTTGAGTCGCGTACCCGCCACCGCAGCGCATCTGCGCATGGGACTGATCCTCAAGCATCGCGACCGTGACGAATATGTCGCGACATTGCCGTTGCAACGACCTGATGGATTGCTGGCAATCGAGCAGGTATTCCCCGCGACGCCAGACGGTTTTCTGTTACCAGAAAATCAGACGTTTGCAGGTGTGTACCTAGGGCCAGAGTTGCTGGCGACGTCACTACCGGAAGAACAGGCTGACATTTACCAGCAGTTTTTCTCGCCCCGGTCATTGTTGTTCAGCATCCAGCAGGGCAGAACATCAGGGTTGGTGGACGTCTCCCAGGGCTTTTCCGTATTCCGCCAGACTCCGGACGGCGCACTGCTGAAGTATCACAGTACGTTTTCGGACGCCGAATCCCTGATGTTCGAGGCAGATGGCAAGTTGGGCGTCAACATCGACAGGTTCTTGCTTACCGGGCGCATGAGTCCGAGGTTTTTCGTCAGACGTGTTGCGGCAATGGGTGTACTGACGGTCGAACAAACCAGTCCGTTCTGGAATATTCCAGGTTTGGTGGACGCTCGATGGCGGCCCTATGGGAGGGCGTGACGAATCGGCCCGGTTTCTGAATGAGCGCTGACAGTTCACTGCTCAGATCGTCACCAAACCGCGCACGCCTTCGGCTTCCATATTCTCGCCGCGACCCTGTTGCACTATTTCGCCCCGGGACATCACCAGGTATTGGTCTGCCAGTTCGGCGGCGAAATCGTAGAACTGCTCGACCAGTAGAATGGCCATGTCGCCTCGGGCCGCGAGTTTTTTGATCACGGCACCGATCTCCTTGATCACCGACGGCTGGATGCCTTCGGTGGGCTCGTCGAGGATCAGCAGGCGAGGGCGGCTGGCCAACGCACGGCCGATGGCCAGTTGTTGTTGCTGGCCGCCGGACAGGTCACCCCCCCGGCGTTGCTTCATTTGCAGCAGCACCGGGAACAGCTCGTAGATGAACGCTGGCACTTCCTTCGCTTCGCTGCCGGGAAAGCGTGACAGACCCATCAGCAGGTTTTCTTCCACGGTCAGGCGGCCGAAGATCTCCCGGCCTTGCGGCACGTAGGCGATGCCGGCATGCACACGCTGGTGCGGCTTGAACGTGGTGATCGGCTTGCCTTCCCAGTTCACTGCGCCTTCCTTCGCTGGCAGCAGGCCCATCAGGCATTTGAGCAGGGTGGTCTTGCCCACGCCGTTACGGCCGAGCAGGCAGGTGACTTCGCCGACCTTCACGTCAAATGTCAGGCCGCGCAGGATGTGGCTTCCGCCGTAGTATTGGTGCAGTTTTTCGACTTGCAGCATGTTCGAATTCCTTCTGTTTTACACAGAACCCTGTGGGAGCGGGCTTGCTCGCGAATGCGGACTGACATTCAACATTTGCATCGACTGGCACACCGCTTTCGCGAGCAAGCCCGCTCCCACATGGGGCAGTGTTCACATGTCTATCGACCGAGATAAACCTCGATCACCCGCTCGTTGTCCTGTACCTGCTCCAGCGACCCTTCGGCCAGCACGCTGCCCTGATGCAACACCGTGACGTGGTCGGCAATCGAACCGACGAAGCCCATGTCGTGCTCCACCACCATCAGCGAATGCTTGCCGGCCAGGCTTTTGAACAGCTCGGCGGTGAACTCGGTTTCGGCGTCGGTCATGCCCGCCACCGGCTCATCGAGCAGCAGCAATTGCGGGTCCTGCATCAGCAACATGCCGATCTCCAGGAACTGCTTCTGACCATGGGACAACAGGCCGGCCGGGCGATTGACCGAGCTGGTCAGGCGAATGGTCTCCAGCACTTCGGCGATGCGGTCTCTCTGCTCGCCGCTCAAACGCGCCCGCAGGCTGGCCCACACCGACTTGTCGGTTTTCTGCGCCAGTTCCAGGTTCTCGAACACACTCAAGGCTTCGAACACCGTGGGCTTCTGGAACTTGCGACCGATGCCGGCCTGGGCGATCTGCACTTCGCTCATTTGCGTCAGGTCCAGGGTTTCGCCGAACCAGGCCTTGCCGTGGCTGGGGCGGGTCTTGCCGGTGATCACGTCCATCAGCGTGGTCTTGCCTGCGCCGTTGGGGCCGATGATGCAGCGCAGCTCACCGACGCCGATGTACAGGTTCAGATTGTTCAGGGCGCGGAAGCCGTCGAAGCTGACACTGATATCTTCCAGGGTCAGGATGGTGCCGTGGCGGGTGTTCAGGCCTGGCCCGACGCGTTGGCCAAGGCCGATGGCATCGCGGCTGCTGCCGGCGTCCTTGTTGGGCTCCACAGGAAAAAACGCTGGTTCGAGCATGAATTCAGCGGTTGCAGTGACTCTCATTGCTCACCTCTTTTCTTCAACAGACCGATCACGCCTTTGGGCAAATACAGGGTCACGACGATGAACAGCGCGCCGAGGAAGAACAGCCAGTACTCGGGGAACGCCACGGTGAACCAGCTCTTCATGCCGTTGACCACGCCGGTGCCGAGCAACGGACCGATCAAGGTCCCGCGCCCGCCGAGCGCGACCCAAACGGCTGCTTCGATGGAGTTGGTCGGCGACATTTCACTCGGGTTGATGATCCCCACTTGCGGCACATACAGCGCACCGGCCAGGCCGCACAACACCGCGCTCAACACCCACACGAACAACTTGAAACCGCGCGGATCGTAGCCGCAGAACATCAGGCGGTTTTCCGCATCGCGCAGCGCGGTCAACACCCGACCGAACTTGCTTTGCGCCAGGCGCCAGCCGATAAACAGGCTCGCCACCAGCAACAGCACCGTGGCGAAAAACAGCACAGCACGGGTGCCCGGTTCGGTGATGCCAAAGCCAAGAATCGTGCGGAAGTTGGTGAAGCCGTTGTTGCCGCCGAAGCCGGTTTCGTTGCGGAAGAACAACAACATGCCGGCGAAGGTCAGGGCCTGGGTCATGATCGAGAAATACACGCCCTTGATCCGCGAACGGAAGGCGAAGAAGCCGAACACCAACGCCAACAACCCCGGCGCCAATACCACCAGGCACAGGGTCCAGAGGAAGCTGCTGGTGCCGGTCCAGAACCACGGCATTTCGGTCCACGACAGGAAGGTCATGAACGCCGGCAAGCCATCGCCCGAGGCCTGGCGCATCAGGTACATGCCCATGGCATAGCCACCGAGGGCGAAGAACAGACCGTGCCCCAAGGACAGGAGGCCGGCGTAACCCCACACCAGATCGAGCGCCAGTGCGACGATGGCGTAGCAAAGAATCTTGCCCACCAGCGTCAGTGTGTAAGCCGAAACATGCAGCGTGCTGTCCACCGGTAACAACGACAGTAGCGGTAGCGCCAACAGCAAAACGAGGATCACTGCACCGACGGCAATCGAGACTTTAGGGCCGGCTTTTTGGGTCGCGGTAACGAGCAGGGGCTGGTTCATCAGTCGATCACCCGTCCTTTGAGTGCGAAGAGGCCTTGCGGACGTTTCTGGATGAACAGAATGATCAACGCGAGGATGAGGATCTTGCCGAGCACGGCACCGATCTGCGGTTCGAGAATCTTGTTGGCGATCCCCAGGCCAAACGCCGCCAGCACGCTACCGGCCAACTGACCGACACCGCCGAGCACGACCACCAGGAACGAGTCGATGATGTAGCTCTGGCCGAGGTCCGGGCCGACGTTGCCGATCTGGCTCAGGGCCACGCCACCGAGGCCGGCGATGCCCGAACCGAGGCCAAAGGCGAGCATGTCCACGCGCCCGGTGGGTACGCCGCAGCAGTCGGCCATGTTGCGGTTCTGCGTGACGGCGCGAACATTCAGGCCGAGTCGAGTCTTGTTCAGCAGTAGCCAGGTCAACACCACCACAAACAACGCAAAGGCAATGATGACGATGCGGTTGTACGGCAGCACCAGGTTCGGCAGCACTTGAATGCCGCCCGACAGCCACGCCGGGTTGGCCACTTCGACGTTCTGCGCGCCGAACACCAGGCGAACCAGTTGAATCAGCATCAGGCTGATGCCCCAGGTGGCGAGCAGGGTTTCCAGCGGACGGCCGTAGAGGTGGCGAATCACCGTGCGCTCCAGCGCCATGCCGATGGCCGCGGTGACGAAAAACGCCACCGGCAGCGCGATCAGCGGATAGAACTCGATGGCCTGCGGCGCGAAGCGCTGGAACATCAGTTGCACCACATAGGTCGAGTAGGCGCCGAGCATCAGCATCTCGCCGTGGGCCATGTTGATCACGCCGAGCAGGCCGAAGGTGATCGCGAGTCCCAAGGCGGCGAGCAGCAGTATCGAGCCCAGGGACATGCCGCTGAATGCCTGACCGAGCATCTCGCCGACCAGCAGTTTGCGTTTGACTTGAGCGAGGCTGGTTTCGGCCGCAGTGCGTACATTGGCATCAGCCTCAACGCCAGGATCGAGCAAGCCTTCGAGGCGGGTGCGGGCTAGCGGATCACCTGTTTCGCCGAGCAAGCGCACAGCGGCCAGCCGTACAGCCGGGTCGGCATCCACCAATTGCAGGTTGGCCAGGGCGAGGCTCAGTGCGGCATGAACGCTCTCGTCCTTCTCGCCCGCCAGTTGTTGGTCGAGGAATTTCAACTGCGCCGGCTTGGCGCTTTTCTGTAGTTGCTGCGCGGCGGTCAGACGGAGTTTGGCATCGGTGGCGAGCAATTGATGACTGGCCAGGGCCGTGTCGATCAGACCTCGCAGGCGGTTGTTCAGGCGCAGGGTTTTAGGTTGGCCGTCGATGGTCAATTCACCTTGTTGCAGGGCGTTGATCAGTTCGATACGGGCCGGGTCGGGTTGCGCGGCCCAGGCTTCCAACAGCCTGGCTTGCTGCACGGGATTGGCGACGACGAAGTCTTCGGCGTCACCGGCGTGAGTGGCCATAGGCAGCAAGAGTGCGATGGCGAGGAGGAAGCGGTAGAGGGCAGTGGGCATAGAGAGTCGCCTTGCTCGGACTAAATGTGAAGGCTGGCTTTTGTGGCGAGGGAGCTTGCTCCCGCTGGGACGCGAAGCGGCCCCAAAAAAGGACTGCTCCGCAGTCCAACGGGAGCAAGCTCCCTCGCCGCAAAAACCGCTCCCACAGGGAGTTGTGTTGGGCCTGAATAATCGTCAGGCCCAATGGCTCAGTTGCTCTTCACCGCATATTCCGGTTTCTTGTCGTTGCCGGGGATGAACGGGCTCCACGGCTGGGCGCGGATCGGTCCTTCGGTCTGCCACACCACGTTGAACTGACCGTCAGACTGGATCTCGCCGATCATCACTGGCTTGTGCAGGTGGTGATTGGTCTTGTCCATGGTCAGCGTGTAACCGGACGGCGCGGCAAAGGTCTGGCCGGCCAGGGCTTCGCGGACTTTGTCGACGTCGGTGGACTTGGCTTTTTCCGCCGATTGCGCCCACATGTGGATACCGACGTAAGTGGCTTCCATCGGGTCGTTGGTCACCGCCTTGTCGGCGCCTGGCAGGTTGTGTTTCTTCGCGTAGGCTTTCCAGTCGTCGACGAACTTCTTGTTCACCGGGTTCTCCACCGATTCGAAGTAGTTCCACGCCGCCAGGTTACCCACCAACGGTTTGGTGTCGATGCCGCGCAGTTCTTCTTCGCCGACCGAGAACGCCACGACCGGAACGTCGGTGGCTTTCAGGCCCTGGTTCGCCAGTTCCTTGTAGAACGGCACGTTGGAGTCGCCGTTGACGGTGGAGATAACCGCCGTCTTGCCGCCGGCCGAGAACTTCTTGATGTTGGCGACGATGGTCTGGTAGTCGCTGTGACCGAACGGGGTATAGACCTCTTCGATGTCCTTGTCGGCCACGCCTTTGGAGTGCAGGAACGAACGCAGGATCTTGTTGGTGGTGCGCGGGTAGACGTAGTCGGTGCCGAGCAGGAAGTAGCGCTTGGCGCTGCCGCCCTCTTCGCTCATCAGGTATTCAACGGCAGGGATCGCCTGCTGGTTCGGCGCCGCGCCGGTGTAGAACACGTTTGGCGACATTTCTTCGCCTTCGTATTGCACCGGGTAGAACAGCAGGCCGTTGAGTTCTTCGAACACTGGCAGTACCGATTTGCGCGACACGGAAGTCCAGCAACCAAACACCACGGCGACCTTGTCCTGGGTCAGCAATTGACGACCCTTCTCGGCGAACAGCGGCCAGTTCGATGCAGGGTCGACCACCACCGGCTCGAGCATCTTGCCGTTCACGCCGCCCTTGGCGTTGATCTCGTCGATGGTCATCAGCGCCATGTCTTTCAACGACGTTTCGGAGATCGCCATGGTCCCGGACAACGAATGCAGAATACCGACCTTGATGGTCTCGGCGGCCTGGACAGTCCAGGTCATGCCCATCGCGGCGATGCTTGCCGAGAGTGTGAAAGCCTTGATCAAACTGCGACGCTTCATTGTGCGATCTCCATGAACTTATGAGTTTTTTTGGTTGGCAGATGCGGACTACTGAAGGTGTGTTTTGCAAGTGCTGTGCCCGGTCGGCAAAAGGCAGGGAAATGTCGTTTTAGAGCGGTTGAACGGTTTGCTGGCGCACCATGAAGGATCGCGTCTGGCGCGTTGGTGCGAAGAGTTGCGCCAGATTGGGGCGAAGACTTTGTGGGCAACAAAAATCGACTGTGGGAGCGGGCTTGCTCCGGGCGGCGTTCCGACGAATGCGGTGTTTCAGTTGCCATTTATGTTGTCTGACACACCCTCTTCGCGAGCAAGCCCGCTCCCACAAGGTCAGCGGCGCATCAAGTCAGCTTTTAATGCAGGTTTCAAAACCATGTCCGCCACCTTCGTACTCCGGGCCGTAGTAGTACTTGGTGAATGAAGTTTTCCCGTCAGGGGTTGTAGCAATTTTCGCAATTCCAACGCCGTAATCCTTGAGTGACGGATCCGTATGGGCAAAGTAAATCGCCAGGGAACTCAAGTTGGCGGCAGCAAATCCGTCATACCGGGAGTTGTCGAGCAACGTCAGCGTAAAACCGTAGGCACCGTGTTCGCCGGTACTCTGTTTGGCATTGAGCTTCATCTCTACAACACCTTCAAACGGACCGATATGGCTGTCCATTCCGGTGCATTGATACCGGCCACTATAATCAACGCCAGTAAAGGGTGGCTGCACTGCCCATGCGGGCGCTGAAACAAGTGCAATGGATGCGATGAGTTTCTTGAACATGCTTACCTCTTTCCGCTCTTGTAAGAGTTGTGGCGATTAAGTTGTAGGAATAATCGTCATTGAAGTGCGCGAGCGTTTTATAGTTGAACTCGCGAGTGCGGAGTATGAACATGATGGTTAACTTGTTAAGCGTTAACTCAATACGAGGTTTTTCCAGGCGTAAATGCAGTCATGAAACTTTTTTAATTAAATATGGCGTTAACGACGTCGCATCAAGCCGATGAAGAACAACCCGCCAATCGCCGCAGTGGCAATGCCGATGGGCAAGTCTTCGGGGGCAATCAGTGTCCGGGCGGCGACGTCGACCCAGACGAGAAACAGGCTGCCGAGCAACACGCACACCGGCAGCAATCTTCGGTGTTCAGCCCCAACCAGACGCCGCGCAATGTGTGGCACCATCAGCCCGACAAAACCGATCGAGCCGCTGATCGATACCAGCACCCCGGTCATCAATGACGCAATCAAAAACACCCGCAGGCGTATGGTGCGTGCATTCAGGCCCAGGGTCACCGCTGTCTGCTCGCCGGCCATCAGTGCATTCAGCGGTCGCGCCATGCCCAGCAGCAAAATCAGCCCGAGCAACACACTGGCTGTCGGCACCGCCAGCAACTCCCAGCGTGCTAGCCCGAGCCCGCCGAGCATCCAGAACATCACCGCTGAACTGGCTCGATGGTCGCCCATGAACAGCAGCAAATTGGCAATCGCCATCATCACGAACGACACCGCCACGCCGCACAGCAGCAAGCGGTCACTGTCGAGGCGACCATGACGACTGGCGATCATCAGCACCACCAGCATGCTCAGCAATGCACCGATGAATGCCGCGATCGGCAAGGTCAGCAGGCCAACGATTTCGCCGACATGCAGCACCACGATCACCGCGCCAAGTGTGGCACCGGAAGTCACGCCGAGCAGGTGCGGGTCAGCCAACGGGTTGCGCGTGACCGCTTGCAGCACCGCGCCGATCAACGCCAGGCCGGCGCCCACCAGCGCGCCGAGCAACATGCGCGGCACACGAATCAGCCAGACGATGTGTTCTTGTCCGGGGTTCCAGTCCGGCACACCGAAACCGAACAGTTTGTGTAACAGGATGCGCCACACCACATCCAGCGGCACCCGTGCCGGGCCGAAACCCAGGGACACCACGCACGACACCAGCAACAGCGCACCGAGGGCGATCAGCAACAGGGCGTAGCGACGGTTGATCATTCGCCGTGGAAACCCTTGGCCAGGGTTGCTACCGCCAGCACGTTATCGATCCCCGGCGTGGCCTGCACGTAAGGGATGACGATGAAGCGCTGGTGCTTGATCGCGTCCACCGATTGCAGGGCCTTGTTGCTCAGCAGGAATTGAATCTTCTGTTCGGCAGTGACTTCGCTGTAGTCGACAATCACGATCACCTGCGGGTTGCGTTCGACCACGGTTTCCCAATTGACCCGGGTCCAGCTCGCGTCGACATCCTCCAGAACATTGCTCCCGCCAGCGGCGTCGATCAGCGCCTGCGGCATGCCCAGGCGCCCCGAAGTCATGGCGCGATCTTCGCCGCTGTCGTACAGGAAGACCCGCGGTTTTTCCGTGGGCAGGTCTTTGCCAATGTCTGCCACCTGCGCCTGCATGTTGGCGATCAGGGCATTGGCGCGGTCCTGCACGTCGAAGATTCTGCCGAGGTTGCGCAGGTCGTTGTAGGTGTCTTCGAGGCTGGCCGATGGGCGCTTCATCACGAAGGCGCAGGATTCGCTCAGCTCATACACATTGATGCCCAGCGGTTGCAGGGTTTGTGGCGTGAGATCGCCGCCGATACGCATGCCGTAGTCCCAGCCTGCGAAGAAGAAATCGACGTTGGCATTGAGCAGGGTTTCCACCGACGGATACTTGGCCGCCAGTTCCGGCAGGCCTTCGAGAATGCTCTGCATCTCGGGCGTCACGGCCTTCCAGCCACTGATGCCGCTGTAACCGGCCATCTGCGGTTTGAGGCCGAGGGCGAGCATCATCTGGGTCATGTTGATGTCGTGGCTGAGGGCGTGTTTTGGTGCCTGCTTGAAGGTCACCTCGCGGTTGCAGCTTTTGATTGTCAGCGGGTAATGGGTGGCTTCGGCCAATGCCTGGGCGCTGCCCAGCAGCATCACGAGGCAGAGGCAGGAGCGCAGCAGGGAGCGCAAAGTCATGGTTGGGTTATCCAGGTGATTCGTGGGTAGCCGTGCAGTGGATGTTCATCGATCAGCGCTTCGACGCCGAACACATTGCTCAGCAGCGCAGCCGTCAGGACGTCTTTCGGTGTGCCGCTGGCGACGATACGACCATGGTTGATCACGTACAGCCGATCACAAAAAGCCGCCGCCAGATTGAGGTCGTGGATGCTCGCCAGGGTGCCGATGTTCAAGCGTTTGACCAACTGCAAAAGCTCAAGCTGATAACGCGGATCGAGGTGGTTGGTCGGCTCGTCGAGGATCAGCAACTGTGGTTGCTGGGCCAGGGCGCGGGCGAGGATGACCCGCTGTTTTTCACCACCGGAGAGAGTGGTGAACCCGTGGTGTTCGAAGCCCTTGAGGCCGACGGATTCCAGGGCCTGATCGATCAGATCGCGGTCTTCAAGGGTGTCGCCATCGAACAAGCCTTTGTGCGGCGTGCGGCCCATGGCGACCACTTCCTCGACGGTCAGGCCGAAGGCATCAGGGAACTCCTGCAACACCACGGCGATGCGTTGCGCGCACCAACGCGAGGATTGTTTCCAGACGTTCTGGTGATCGAGTCTGACCTCGCCGCTTTCCGGTTTATTGAAGCGCCAGGCACACCGCAACAGGCTGGTCTTGCCGCTGCCGTTGGGGCCGATCAGCCCGACGAACTCACCGGCGGCCACGTGTAGCGAGGCGTCATACAGCTGGAATTGGTGATCGCAATGGCCGTGACCCAGTGGGGACCAGGTGAGGTTCGTGAGGTTCAGCGAGGTCATGCAGTGGCTCTTGAGGTGATGCTGATGGCCCCTTCGCGGGCAAGCCCGCTCCCACAGGAATTGCGCAAATCCTGTGGGAGCGGGCTTGCTCGCGAAGGGGCCCGAAAGGACACCCTGAATGCGAGAGGGTGACGCGCGGGGGAGTTTACAGTGCCTTTCACCCCACGCATCTCACCTGTTTCATGATGAAGATGAGGCGCTCTCAGTCTGCCGGGTGAAGCGCGACAGCAGCAGGCGATCCAGTACCCACACTACCACCAGCGAAGCGCCCACCAATGGAAAGGCCACCGCCAGGGCGAACATGATCACCATCGCGGTTTTCCATTTCGGCAGGTCATGACGCAGCGGCGGCACGCCGAGTTTTCCTTGCGGACGGCGCTTCCACCAGATCACCACGCCACTGACCGCACTGAGCAAAATCATCAGGCAGATCAGCAACACCACGATCTGATTGAACACACCGAACATCTTGCCCTCGTGCAGCATCACGCCGATTTCCGTGGCACGGGCGACGGTGCCGTAGTGCTCGAAACGTACATCGGCCAGGACCTTGCCGGTGTATTGATCGATGTGCAGCGTGGCGTCATTGCGTGGGTCGTCGGCGAACACGGCGATGGTGAACACGCCGGTCGCGGTGGTCGGCAGGGTGATGCTGTAACCCGGTTCGACCTTGCGTTCGCTGGCGATGTTTTGTACGTCCTGCAGGCGGATCAACGGCGAGGCCGGGCCGGCCGACGCTCCATCGTGAGCCATGTGTTCGGCATGGTCGCCGGACATCGGCATCGGCGTGTTTTCCATGGCCCACGGCACGGTCTGGCGGGTCGCGGTGTTGAGGCTGCGCGCCTCGATATCGGACTTCGGCACGTCATCCCACATGGCGGCCGGGAACACGTTCCACACTTCGGCGTATTGCTTGCCCCAGAAGCCGGTCCAGGTCATGCCGCTGAGCAGCATCACCAGCAGCAGGGACGCGCCCCAGAACCCGGTGACCGCGTGCAGGTCACGCCACAATATGCGACCACGACTGTTCAGGCGTGGCCACAAAATGCCGGCGGCCTGACCGCGCGGCCACCACAGGAAAATGCCCGACACCACCAGCACCACGCCCCAGCCGGCGGCCAGTTCGATCAGCCGATCGCCAACGGTGCCGATCATCAGCTCGCCGTGAATCGACCGGGCAATGGCTTGCAGGTTCTTCTTTGCGTCTTGCTCGCCGAGGATGTCACCGTGATAAGGGTCGACGAAAACGTTCAGCTCCTTGCCATCGTTGAGCACGACAAACTGCGCGCTGCGCTCGGCGTTGACCGGGGGCAGGTACTGGGTGACCTGGCCTTGTGGATAAGCTGTTTTCACCCGTGTCAGCAGGTCGTCGGCCGGGACGGTGTGATGACCGGCCGGGACGTTGAGCAGGCTGCTGTACATCAGCGAATCGAGCTGCGGTTTGAACAGGTAGATGGTGCCGGTCAAGGCCAGCATCACCATGAATGGCGCAACGAACAATCCGGCATAGAAATGCCAGCGCCAGGCCAGGTTGTAGAAATTCACTTTGGGCTGTTTCATTACGTGTGCTCCGCTTGGCTGGATCTTTTAGTTGTTTGTTTTGCGGTTGCTGCGCAACCGTTCGCGGGCAAGCCCGCTCCCCTGTAGGAGCGAGCTTGCTCGCGAAGCTTTTAGAAACTCATGTCCACCTTGGTCCAGAGCGTTCGCCCCGGTTCCTTGATGGCTTGCGGGTCATTGGCCGGGTAGCCGAAACCGGCGTTGCCGGCCAGGTTCAAGTGCTCGGCGTAAGCCTTGCCGAACAGGTTGTCGACGCCGCTGCTGACCTTCCAGTTGCTGTTGATCCGATAGGCACCGTTGAGGGAGAACACGCCGAAGCCCGGCGTCTTGCCGAAATCCTTGCCGACCACGTTGCCCTTGTTCTGGTCGATGCGGTTTTGCGCGGCGACCACTCTCCACAGTGCGCCGGCGCTCCAGTTGTCTTCGCTGTAGGTCAGGCCGAAACGGGCATCCAACGGCGGCATCTGCGGCAATGCATTGCCATCGCTGCTGTTCTTGCCCCAGGCGTAGGCCAGGGTCGCGTCGGCGTTCCAGTTCTCGGTGAAGTTGTAAGCGACGCCCAGTTCGCCGCCCATGATTCGCGCGTCGATGTTTTCGGCTTGCGAGGTCATGCCCATCATTGTCGGGGTGTAGTTGAACAGGATGTAATCGCGCACCTGCCCGACGTAAGCCGAGGCCCAGGCTTCGAGGTTCTCGGTCTTGTATTGCAGGCCGAAATCGAGCTGGGTGGTTTTTTCCGGTTTGATCGAATCGAAGGCATTCACCGAACCGGCGGGGCCGGACTTGGGTGAAAACAGTTCCCAGTAATCCGGGAATCGCTGGGTGTGACCGAGACCGGCATACAAGGTGGTCGGGCTGTCGGCCAGGTCATGCTCGTAGCGGATGAAACCGCTGGGCAGGGTATCGGCGCGGGTGTCGTCGGCGGTCGGATTCGGGCGGGTCATCATGCCCGAGCCGGTGGTCTGCCGATAATCCTTGGCCGAGGCGCGGTCCAGGCGTGCGCCGCTGATCAGGCGGTTCCGGTCGGCGGCGTACCAGGTCAGTTCGCCGAACACACCGTAGTTATGGAAGTCGGCATCCTTGGTGTACGGCAGGTCCTTGTAGGTGTCGACGCCCATGGCGCTGCGCTGGCGATGCTCATTGGTCTGCGCGTCGATGCCGCTGATAAGCTGCACATCGGCCCAGCGCCAGGTGGCCTTGACCCGGGCGCCGAGGGTGCGGCGGTCGACGTTGGAGGCCATGGGGCCTGCCATCATCCCGGTGCCGGATGGCGTGCGCAGGGTGTAGTTGTCCATCACGTGGTCGGCGTAGTTGTAGTAGACCTGCGCCTCGACTTTATCCAATACGTCGCCGATGTTGGACTGCTCGAAACGCAAGCCGAGGCTTTCGCGCAGGAACTGCGAACCGTCCATGCTGCGCCCGGCGTAGCGGGCTTCACCATCGCCACGGCCGGCGGTCAACTCCAGCAAGGTGTCGGCATTCGGGGTCCAGCCGACGGCCACGTCGCCGTTCCATTTTTCATAGCGCGACGGCACGGTGTCGTTGTTGCCGTCCTGGTAGTCGTCGGAGTGCGCGGTGTTTCCGATGACTCGCACGTAACCCGACTGACCGCCGGCTGCGGCGTCCACCAGTTTGTCGAAGCGACCGTAGGAGCCGGCCAGCACGCTGGCGTTGACCCGTGTGCCGAGTTCGCCGAAGTGCTCCGGCTCACGGTCGAACAGGATAGTGCCAGCCGAGGAACCCGGTCCCCACAGCACGGTTTGCGGGCCCTTGATTACGGTGAGTTTGTCGAAGGTTTCCGGCGAGATATAAGAAGTCGGAGCGTCCATGCGGCCCGGGCAGGCACCGAGCATCATGCCGCCGTTGGTGAGTATGTTCAGCCGCGAGCCGAACATGCCACGCAGCACCGGGTCACCATTGGTGCCGCCATTGCGCACCATGGCGAAGCCCGGGATGGTTTTCAGGTAATCGGCGCCGTCGCTGGCCGGCACCGGTTGGCGCGGGTCCTTGGGGTTGGTGACGATGGTCAAGGGCGAGCTGGGCGCAACGGCGGTAATCACCGTCGGGCTCAGTTCTTCACTGTGACCGGCATGATCATCGGCCAGCGCAGAAGGCGCCAGCAAAGCACCGCACAGGATCGCGGTGGCGTGCCTGAAACGAACGCCGGATTCGTTCAGGGCATAAGAGGCTTGGGCAGGGCTCAAGCACGGGACAGCGGAAAACCTGGACATGACAATTTCCATCGAACAGTCGTAAACGACACGGCCGGCAGCCTGCACAATCCCTGTGGGATTGAGCGTTGGCGGTCTTGCGGACCGTGTGAAATCAGAAGTGAGTGTTTACGCGACGATGGGCGGGGCGCGGGTGCGGGCGCCGGGGAAGAAGGTTTGCCAGGCATGGCCCAGGCGCGGAGAGGGTGTGGTGAAGGTGTTGACGGGCGGGATGACGAAGTTGGCGAAAGACACGCCACCGGTCAGCGCCGGGCAATTGAACAGCAGGCTGCAATAGCCGCACTTTTCCCACAGCACATGGTGCCCCGGGGCTGGCGGGCAATGCTCGGCGGTGACTTGCGTGGCATGGTCGGCATGCTCCATCGCCGACATGTCCATACCCACAGGCATGGTCATCGACATGGCGCGCGAATCCATCGGCATCGACTGAGAAATCAGCGGACCGATAAAGATCATCAGCATGGCGAACAGGCTGATCCAGCTGCCGCGTGTCAGGCTCAATGCCTGATTGCGTGAACTGGATGACCTGGCGCTAAGCGGGCGCATGGGCGTTTTCAGTTCAGGCGATTACGGCTTGTGCACGTGCGCTTGCATGGCGTCCGGCCCTTGCTTCTGCACCGCGACTTCAACCGTCACGTCACCGGACTTCTCGAAGTGCAGCGTCATGGGGAAGCGCTTGCCGTCAACCAGCAGGCTGCGGTCCTTGAGGCCCAGCAACATCACGTGATAGGCCATCGGCGCGAAAGTGACCTCGCCTCCGGCGGGCACTTCCACGCTTGTTACGTGCTGCATTTTCATCATGTCGCCTTGCATCACGTGCTCATGCAATTGCGCTTCGCCGGCAATGGGGGTGTCGACACTGAGCAGGCGGTCAGCGGTCTTGCCTTCATTGTTGATCACGAAATAAGCCGCAACGGTGGGCGCATTGGGCGGCAACTCCTGGGACCACGGATGAGCGATTTGCAGTGTGCCGACCTTGTATTCGTGGGCATTGGCAAAGCAGGCAGGCAGCAGCAACGCAGCCAGAACGATGAGTTTGTTCAACATGGCAGTTCTCCGGAACGATTTAAAACGCAGTCAATTGCGAGAAAAAATCACACCAGAGGGGACGCGCGGGGGTTGAGGCTCGGCCATTGCTGGCGCGGTGACGGGCTTTCGAGGGAGGTGGCGGGCAGGCTTCGGTTGGATTCGAAGTGCGCGAAATACAGCTGTGGCGAATGCCCCGGCAACGCCACCAATGGCGCAGAACCGGAGCAGCACCAGCAATGCTGCATGTTGGAATGATCGTCGCTTTGCGGGGCTTTCTGTTCAAGGTCCCCGATGGAAATCGCCACCATCCTGGTGCCGCTGGAACTGCAGAAACTGCCCCACAACAACTGTTCGGCAGGTGAATTAGCCGTTTGTGCCATCGCTCCGGACATCGGCATGGCGAGCATGTTGAACAGCACTGCGAAGCAGGCTATCCAGGCAATTGCGAGCCGTTGTCGGGACATGGGACAAAATCCGTTTGGGTGGGCGATCAGGCGCGGGTTATTTAGCCTGATCAGGGCCAATAAGTAAAAAGGCGGCGTGCGGTTTGGTGTCGCAGCAAAAAGACGTTAGCTCAGTGCGCACGTACCGCATGTACTTGTATTTCTACTCCAAGCGTAGCGCGAATTACGGCGAATATTGCAGCCAGGTTGTCCATGCTTGGGTTGCCTTTGGCGGACAACATTCGATGGAGGCTTTTGCTGGGCTTTGCCGTTTCCTTTGCCAGTTCTTCAAAACCAACGGTGGCGTTGATGAGGTCGCGAAGGATGATCCGCGCCATTTCGGGTTCGCCGTTAAGAAACAGAGTAGCAGCCTCATCCAGCAGTGCCTGGGCGAACTCGGGATCACGTTGGGCACGCTCGGCAATGGTGTGTTTGTAGCTTCGGGTGAGCGCCATGATGTTATCTCCGGTGTCGTTCAGTCTTTTTTCGAGATCGAAACTCGGCTATCAGTACTTTCGCCTGTTTGATGTCGGTTTTTTGTGTGGACTTGTCACCGCCACCAAAAAGGATGATCAGGTGTTTCCCCTCTTGAACGAGATAGATTCTATAGCCCGGGCCCCAATTTATCCGGTACTCGCCGAGCCCGTCGAACCACTTGATGTTTGATGTGTTTCCTAACTCGAGGCGCAGCAGCGCGGTGGATACCTTAAGCGCGGCCTGCGCATTCAAGTTGGAAAACCAGCGACCAAATGGGCTGGTTTCGTTGTCCTGTACGTATTCTTCGAGCGTGATCACAGGCGGCCCTGATGGTAACAAATAGGTTACTTATCATGCAAGCCAATGATCCTGACCTAATGAACGAAGACCGACAACGCGCCAAGTGTTTCCTCAGGTGTCAGGAACTCCCGATCAACCCCCGGCAACACTGGCCGCTTCAAGACAATCACCGGCACACCACGCTCACGCGCGACTTCCAGCTTCGGCTCGGTCGCCGTGCTGCCGCTGTTCTTGCTGATCAGCACGTCGATGTTTCGCCGTTCGAACAACTCACGTTCATCGTCGATCAGGAAGGGTCCCCGTGCGCCGATCACCTCGCAGCGATCGTTGCCCGGATATACATCCAGTGCGCGCAGGGTCCAGAATTGCTCCGCAGGAATTTCGTCCAGGTGTTGCAGGGGCTCGCGGCCGAGGGTGAACAGCGGTCGACGGAAGGGCTTCAGGGCGTCGATCAGTTCGGCCCAATCGCTGACTTTCCGCCAGTCATCACCCGCCTGGGCTTGCCAGGCCGGACGCCGTAACGCCCAGCAGGGAATGCCGCTCAAGCGCGCGGCGGTCGCGGCGTTCTGGCTGATCTGGGCGGCGTAGGGGTGAGTGGCGTCGAGCAGCAGCTCGATGCCTTCATCGCCAATGAATTGCGCCAGACCCTCGGCACCGCCGTAGCCGCCGACGCGAACCTGGCATTGCAGATCCGTCGGCACCCGACCGACACCGGCCAGGCTGTAGATATGCTGCGGTCCCAGCGTGCGGGCAATGGTCATGGCTTCAGTCACGCCGCCGAGCAACAGGATGCGCTTCATTGAAATGCTCCCGCATGGCCAACGATCCTGCCCTGGCGATCGATGGCAAAGACTTCCACCTGAACCTGCGCCGGCACCACGCTGCGGGCAAAGTCCAAGGCGTGCTGACAGACTGCATCACCCAGGGCGACCCCGGCTGCGGCGGCCATGGCCAGTGCCTGCTGGCTGGTGTTGGCCTCGCGGATATTCTGCTGCAACGCCGCATCGGCGCCGACCTGCGCCGCCCATAGCGCCAGTTGCGGCAGGTCAATGCTCGAATGACGACTGTGCAAATCCATGTGCCCGGCCGCCAGTTTACTGATCTTGCCGAAACCACCGCACAGGCTGAGTTTATCCACCGGTACTTTGCGCAGGTGCTTGAGCACGGCGCCAACGAAGTCGCCCATTTCGATCAGGGCGATTTCCGGCAGGTTGTAGACCCGGCGCATGGTGTCTTCGCTGGCGTTGCCGGTACAGGCGGCGATGTGCAGGTAACCGTTGGTTTTCGCCACGTCGATGCCCTGGTGGATCGAGGCGATGTAGGCCGCACAGGAAAACGGCCGGACGATGCCACTGGTGCCGAGAATCGACAGGCCGCCAAGTATGCCCAGGCGCGGATTCATGGTCTTCAGTGCCAGTGCCTCGCCGTTCTCGACGTTGACCGTGACCTCGAAACCGCCGCTGTAGCCGAGTTCGTCGGCCAGTCGGGCCAAGTGGTCGCTGATCATTTTGCGTGGCACCGGGTTGATCGCGGGCTCGCCGACACCCAGCACCAGCCCGGGCCGGGTCACTGTGCCGACGCCGCGACCGGCCTTGAAGCGAGTCCCCGGTTCGGCGCTCAGGCGCACCTGGGAGTAGAGCAGCGCACCGTGGGTCACGTCCGGATCGTCACCGGCGTCCTTGAGGGTTCCCGCTTCGGCGCCGTCCTCGGTGAGGCGGCAGAACTCCAGGCGCATCTGCACCTGTTTGCCCTTGGGCAACACGATTTCCACCGCATCGGTCGATGTGCCAGCCAGCAGCAGACGCGCGGCGGCGAGGCTGGTGGCCGTGGCGCAACTGCCGGTGGTCAGGCCGCTGCGCAGGGGGGCAGGTTGTTCGGCGGTTTCGTCACGCATCGAAGGGTTTTGTCACGTCCAGCAAGGTAATCGGCAAGGCCTGGCGCCAGGTGTCGAAGTCGCCCAGCGGTTGTGCTTGCGCGATATGAATGCGAGTCAACTCCCCGCCATGTTGCTCGCGCCAGGCCATCAGGGTCATTTCACTTTGCAGGGTGACTGCGTTGGCAATCAGCCGGCCACCGGGCTTGAGTTCGGCCCAACAGGTATCGAGCACACTCTCGCGGGTGACACCGCCGCCGATGAAAATCGCATCCGGCCGCTCCAGCCCGGCCAATGCTTGCGGCGCGCTGCCGCGAACCAGTTGCAGGCCGGGAACGCCGAGGGCGTCGCGGTTATCTTCGATCAACGCTTGTCGGCCCGCATCCGCCTCGATGGCCAGTGCGCGGCAGCTGGGGTGAGCGCGCATCCATTCGATGCCGATCGAGCCACTGCCGGCGCCGACGTCCCACAACAGTTCGCCGGGGATCGGGGCCAGGCGCGCGAGGGTGATGGCGCGCACATCGCGTTTGGTCAGTTGGCCGTCGTGCTTGAACGCCGAGTCCGGCAACCCGGCCAGTCGTGACAGGCGCTGTGCGCTTGGTTCAACAATGCAGTCGATGGCGATCAGGTTCAGGTCCGCGATCACAGGATCGGTCCAGTCATTGGCGATGCCGTCGATACGCCGCTCTGCTTCACCGCCCAAATGTTCGAGCACAGTTAACCGGCTCAGACCGAAACCACGTTCACGCAGCAGTGCGGCGATGGCGGCGGGGCTGCTGCCGTCGTTACTCAACACCAGCAAGCGCACGCCACTGAACAATTGCGCGCTGAGTGCAGTGACGGGGCGGGCAACCACTGACAACGTGACCACTTCCTGCAAGGGCCAACCCATTCGCGCCGCGGCCAGTGAGCAGGAGGACGGTGCGGGAAGCGTCAGCATCTCGGTTGCGGGGAGTTGCCGGGCGAGGCTGGCGCCGACGCCGAAGAACATCGGATCGCCACTGGCCAGCACGCAAACGGGTTCGCCACGGTGCGACAGCAGCGACTCAAGGCAGAAGGGGCTCGGCCACGGCTGGCGCTCGCCGCGTATGCACGGCGGGAGCAACTCCAGGTGCCGCTGGCCGCCGAAGATTTTCGAAGCGCGCAACAGCGCATGCCGGGCGTTCTTGCCCAGGCCCTTGAATCCGTCTTCGCCGATGCCCACTACCGTCAGCCAGGGTGTCATGCCATTCCTCTATCACGCGTTCAACGTTGTTGGGCGGCATGATAGCGCGGGTTCCTTGAGCTGACTGCCTTCTCTTCCCGACCGGAGTCTTTTCATGCAGCGAAGTAAAGCAGGCATAATACCGCGCACTTTCGCCGTGAATCGCCTCGCCACCTGAACGGGTCCGCCTTGAACGAACTTCCGCTGTCCACTGCCTTACGCCCCTCGGCCTGCCCGGGGTTGCTGCGTATCGTGCCGGCACTGGATGGCGGTATCTGCCGGATCAAGTTGAACGGCGGTTCGATCAGTAGCGTCCAGGCCGAGGCCGTGGCGGCTGCGGCCGAGTGTTTCGCCAGCGGAGCGATCGAGGCGACCAACCGGGCCAACCTGCAGATCCGCGGCATCGGCAACGAGCAATCGGCGTTGATCGACAGCCTGCTGGCCGCCGATCTGGGGCCGCGTACGGCGGCTGGCGACGATGTGCGCAACCTGATGCTCAGCCCCGGCGCCGGGATCGATCGGCGCATGCTGTTCGACACTCGCCCGCTGGCCGGGCAGATCCTCGCCACATTGCAAAACCACGAAGCGTTCCACGACCTCAGCGCCAAGTTCGCCGTGCAACTCGATGGCGGTGAAGACCTGGCGATGCTCGAACATCCCCATGACCTGTGGCTCTCGGCGTTTGAGCAAGACGGCGAGCAACGGCTGGCATTTGGTCTGGCGGGATGCCCGACGGACAGCCCCGCCGGGTCGGTTGCACTGGCTGACGGGTACGCGCTGGTGGTTGCGGTCCTTGAGTTGTTCCTTGATCTGGCGCGCCCCGAGCAGACGCGGATGCGTCATTTGCTGGCCGAGTATTCGGTCGAGGATGTTCTGCTTCGGCTGGCTGAGCGAGTACCGATGCAAGCTGTTGTCGGTTGGCAGCGGCTTTCCGGTTGCAGTGATTTGCACATGGGCGCCCATCCCCAGGCCGAGTCCGGTGTCGTCTATGTGGGGGGCGTGCCGCCGCTGGGGCGGCTCGATCCGGCGATGCTGCGGGGGGTGGCACAACTGGCACGCGAGTTCGGTGATTCCAGTCTGCGCTTCACACCCTGGCAAAGCCTGCTGCTGCCCAATATCCGCTTGGACAGCGCCGCCGAAGTCATGGGGCGTTTGCAACGCTTGGGCTTGTCCTGTGAAGCCGGTCAGCCATTGTCCCGGCTGATCGCCTGCACCGGTTCCAGCGGTTGCGCCAAGGGGTTGGCCGAGACCAAGGGTGATGCCCTGCAACTGGCCACACTGCTGCACCGCCATGGACCGGCGCTGAATATACACCTGAGCGGTTGCCCGCGTTCCTGCGCCGCCGCGCATACGGCGCCTGTCACATTACTGGCCGTCGCCCACGGTCACTACGATCTCTATTTTCGCGATGCAGCGCAGCCGGGCTTCGGCGCACTGCACGCACGCAACCTTACTATTGAAGCGGTCGCGGCCCTGCTCGACGCCCGCTCACGGAGCCCCCTTGATGCTTGATTACATCCGCGACGGTCAGGAGATCTATCGCAACTCCTTCGCGATCATTCGCGCCGAGGCCAACCTCGACCGAATCCCGGGCGATCTGGAGAAACTCGCGGTCCGTGTGATTCACGCCTGCGGCATGGTCGAGGCCATCGACGGTTTGCAGTTTTCCGAAGGGGCGGGCAAGGCCGGGCGTGATGCGCTGGCGGCCGGCGCGCCGATTTTGTGCGATGCGCGGATGGTCTCCGAAGGCGTGACCCGCGCGCGGTTGCCGGCGAACAATCCGGTGATCTGCACCTTGCGCGACGAGAGCGTTCCGGAACTGGCCCGTGAATTGGGTAACACCCGCTCAGCCGCTGCGCTGGAACTGTGGCGCCCGTACCTCGAAGGCAGCGTGGTGGTCATCGGCAACGCCCCGACGGCGCTGTTTTACCTGCTGGAAATGCTCGATGCCGGCGCACCGAAACCGGCGCTGATCCTCGGTTTTCCAGTGGGCTTCGTCGGTGCCGCCGAATCCAAGGCCGCGCTGGCAGCCGACAGCCGTGGCGTGCCTTTTGTCATCATGCAGGGTCGCCTGGGCGGTAGCGCCATGGCCGCCGCCGCCGTCAATGCTCTCGCCACGGAGATCGAATGATGCAGCAACCTGGACGTTTGATCGGCCTCGGCGTCGGTCCCGGTGATCCGGAACTGATTACCGTCAAGGCCCTGCGCCTGCTGCGCGAATCGCCGGTGGTGGCGTACTTCGTCGCCAAGGGTAAAAAGGGCAATGCCTTCGGCATCATCGAGGCGCATCTGCAAGACGCACAGAATCTGTTGCCGCTGGTGTACCCGGTGACTACCGAAGCCTTGCCGGCACCGCTGTCCTACGAGCAAGTGATCAGCGACTTTTACGATGACGCCGCCGATGAACTGGCGACGCATCTTGATGCGGGTCGCGACGTGGCGGTGATTTGTGAAGGCGATCCGTTCTTCTACGGCTCCTACATGTACCTGCACGACCGGCTCGCCGAACGTTATCAGGCTGAAGTCGTGCCCGGTGTGTGCTCGATGCTCGGCGGGGCCTCGGTGCTCGGTGCGCCGCTGGTGTATCGCAATCAGAGTCTGTCGGTGTTGTCCGGTGTGCTGCCGCCCGACGAACTCAAGCGTCGCCTGGCCGATGCCGATGCGGCGGTGATCATGAAACTGGGGCGCAACTTTCCCAAGGTTCGCCAGGTGCTGGAAGAACTCGGCCTGGCCGAGCGCGCGTTGTATGTCGAGCGCGCGACCATGGCCAATCAGAAGATCGTGCCGCTGGATCAGGTCGAGCCGATGTCTTCGCCATACTTCTCGTTGATCATCGTTCCCGGCGAAAGGTGGCAAGGCTGATGACCCGTCCAGTTCCGGCGATTGTCATTCTCGGCAATGGCAGCCTCGCTACCGCACGCAGCATTCAGCAGGTGTACCCCGAAGCCCTGATCCATGGCCTGGCCGAACGGGTCGAAGGCGCGGATCGGGTCTATCACGAGTTCGGCGCGACCCTGCGCGAGCTCTATCAACAGGGCACACCGATCATTGCCCTGTGCGCGGCGGGGATCGTGATCCGCACGCTGGCGCCCTTGTTGCTGGAAAAGGGCGCCGAGCCACCAGTATTGGCGGTGGCCGAAGACGGCAGCGCCGTGGTTCCACTGCTGGGCGGGCTCGGCGGGGTGAATGTGATGGCGCGGGAGATTGCCGCCGCACTTGGAGTCGCGGCGGCGATCACCACCAGCGGCGAGTTGCGTTTCGGCACGTGCCTGCTCAACCCGCCCAGCGGCTATGCCCTTGGCGATCTGGAGCTGGGTAAGCGGTTCGTTTCCGATTTGCTCGCGGGCGAAACCGTGCGTATCGAAGGCGAGGCGCCGTGGCTGGCGCAGGCGCAATTGCCTGAAGATGCACAGGCCCGACTGGCGGTACATGTCAGTCATGCCGAACGGGCACCCGCGGCCAACGAGTTGTTGATCTACCCGCGCAATGTGGTGGTCGCTGTAGATGCTGGCCTGGTGAACATCGCGGGGGCGGTGCGCGAAGCTTTGCATCAGGCGAAAATCGCCGTGCAGTCGCTGGCTTGCCTGTTGGGCGCCGACACCGAAATGGCCAGTTCGGGGTTGCACGAGGCGGCGCTTGAACTGGGTGTGCCGCTGCGTTTTGCCGGAGCTGAGAAGGCGCTTGGCGAACGTCTGCGTACTGCCATTGGCCAGCCCGTTTCCATGCTTGGTAGCGACACCGTTGCCATTGCGGTGGCAGAGCAGCCGCTGGACCCGTTGCAGATCGGCCGCCCGCGTGGACGGCTGGCGGTGATCGGCCTCGGGCCGGGCGCTGCTGAGCTGATGGTGCCGGCAGTGAAGGCTGAACTGGCCCGGGCAACCGACGTGCTGGGTTACGAAACCTACGTGCGCATGGCCGGGCCGTTTCGCGCCGATCAGGTGCTGCATTGCACCGACAACCGCGAAGAGATGCAGCGCGCCCGTCACGCTTTCGAACTGGCGGCCCAAGGGCGTTCGGTGGTGGTGGTTTCTTCAGGAGATCCGGGGGTTTTCGCCATGGCTGCGGCGGTGCTGGAAGCGCTGCACGAATCCACCGACGTCCATTGGCACAACGTCGATCTCGAGATTTTGCCGGGGGTTTCCGCCTCGCTGGCGACAGCCGCCCAGGCGGGTGCGCCGCTGGGGCATGACTTCTGCGTGCTGTCGCTGTCGGATAACCTCAAGCCATGGGCAATCATCGAGAAACGCCTGGACCTGGCCGCGCAAGCCGACCTGGCCCTGGCCTTCTACAACCCGATCTCGCGTTCACGGCCGTGGCAGTTAGGGAGGGCGTTAGAGATAGTCGCCGAGCACCGCGCGCCTGAAACACCAGTGGTCCTGGGTCGGGACATTGGTCGTCCGGGCCAGACATTGCGCGTTACGACGCTGGGGCAGTTGACCCCGGATCAGGTCGACATGCGCACCATGGTGCTGATCGGCTCGTCCACCACCTGCTCTTTCCCTCGTCCTGAGGGGGGCGAATGGGTCTACACGCCGCGTTGGTATGGCGACAAACCCGCTTCCTGAATCAAGACGCCTCTTTGGAGGCGTTTTTTTTGTGAAGTATCCTGCATGAACAAGTTTCTGGTTTGTGGAGTTTTTGCTGGAAATATAAGTTTAAATATTGAAAGTATCTATGAGTGGCTGTTTTGATATTGTGTGATGTGCCTGTTGATAACAGTTTCTTGGCGAGTGTTTCTTGTATGTCGGGAGTTTCTTTGTTTCGATAGGGTGTGCAATATGTGTTAGTGGAGAACATTAAATATGGACTTTGATTTTGCTGTTATCCCTAGTCTTGAACAACGCCTTGAGTTTGTTCGGAATATGAGCTTTCTGCGTGTCCAGCGTTCAGGCAGGGTCAGGAGGTTTGCCGTTGGCGATGACGTCTGGGCATATGATGATCGTGCGCAAAGTGCGATGCTGATTGGCAGAACACTGCTGGGCTGTATGGCAGGCTTGAGCAGGGAAGAAAAGAAAGAAATCAAGAACAGCATCAAGATTGCCAGTTTGGTGTGTGATACATACGAAAATGAGGCACTTGGTCTTGGCGATTGGCTGAATCGCTACGCGAGAACGCTTAATCATTTTGGATGGTATTCGGATCGACATCCTGGTGAAAAGGTTTATAGGGATCTGTCCAGTACGGTTTCCGCGAAAATGATTGAAACGGTTCGGCAACTGGGTAACGAACCCATGCTGACCAACACTATAGCGGCTTTCAAGGCGCTGGGATCTGACTCTCGTGGGCTGACGGCTTATGCCGGAGCGACGCTGTACGGCAAATCCTTTCAAGTTGCACCAGCAGGGCGTGATAGTAAGGGAATACTGACGATGGAACTTAATCACGCGCGGTTGAACGTCAAGCGAAAAACCGAGAGTTTCCTGTTTGTCAGTTGGCAGAAGGGTGAGGCCGAGTTGCAGCATAATTACCGAAGCTTTTATCTCGACAGAAACGCTTATGCGGAAACGAAACAGGAGTTGGAGGCTGTCCTCGAGGAAAGCGATATGGCCGAAATCGAGTTAAGGCTTTGAAAATGTATTACCGCTATTTTGTAAGTAATGGTGTTGGTGATTTGTTGTGTGTAGTTTAAAGTTTGGCAAGTATTGACACTCGGTTGTGATTTGATTAACTTTGGTTTCGGGTCGGGATTGGCCCTTTTAATATATTATATGGATATTCGAAATGACTAATATTACTGCGGTAGAAATGAGCGAGGCGCAATGCCTGGAATTTATCGAGGAAAGCCTGAAAGAAACTTTGCCTGTTATTCAGCAGCAAGCCGGTAGACGTGTTCGCCGTGCCGTCGACGGGGTTATTGATACCGATAAGTTGAATGCAGCGATTCTCAATTCCACGATGATTTCCTTTCCCGAGGGCGTGAGCCGCCGCAACAAAACAATCATAAAGCGAACCTTTTTGTTCGCCGACCTGTCTGCGCAGATCAAGTTTCCCAACGAGCAAGATCAGGTTCAACGCTGGGAACACATGCTTAAAGGGATGCAGGTCATGGGCTGGACCATGTTCGGCAACCCGACGATCAATTACCAGGAGTCGGCGAGCGGCCTGCTAATGTCCAATCTGGTGCTGGACATTGCCAAATCAATGATAGGCGGTCTTGGCGGCGGCCTCGGACCTATCCTGAAGCTGGGGGTGGAAAAGGCAATCGAAGGTCTGCAGGCCAATAAAGAAGCATTGAAACTCTATGAAAATAACGGCAAGAAAGGCGATGGCGCAAACTTCGGTCTCGCAAGCTGTGCACAGGATAGCGATGGTGAAGTCAGCCTGGTGATGAGCGCTATCAGTTATTACACCACGTCCGGAAATACCAAGATCGCTTTCTTTGACAAGACCTCCTCATCTGGCAGGTTGTTTCAATCCAAGGGTGTTTTCAGCATCCATGCCGATGACTATACCGAGAAGAAGGAGGATGCAGCCAACAGGTTCTATGAAGCTGTCGATAAGCGCCTGGAAATGGAGTTTGGTATCTGATTTCCAGTCTGGTCAGGTGCGATGCACCTGACCTTTTACGGAGTGTGCAATATGAGTAGTAGTGGTTATGTTAATGCAGGGAGCTTATTGGTCATTTCATCATCGCTGTCGGCGTCGGTGCGCGAAGATATCCTTTCTTCATTTCTCTATGCACAATTGACCTCGACCAAGAGTTACCCGGAATTCAAGGACTTCAACGCGTGGAATGCCAGGTGTACCGAGGCATTGAAGTTTCTTCTCTATAAAGAATCGGGCCGGGTCGGGGATGGTTTTTTTTCGTCCTCTGTGGATAAAAGCGTAACGTTCGAGAGCTTTGTCAGGAAGCGGCTGGCGCCTTTGTTGGCGCTCGATGAGTGCAGGGCATTGGATCTTTTGCTGCAACACGCCTTGAGTCTTGAAGTGCAGAGCCCTGGTCTCGATTTGTTGACGCGATACGCCGTAGAAGTGGGGGGGGGCGGAGAGCGGTAGTGCCCCGGTTGTCAGCCGTATCAGGATCCATGCCGGCGTGGTGGATGAGTCTGCAACCCTGAGAATGCTGACTATCAACCTTGCTACCCGTACACCCATTGAACCGGTTTTTCTCAACCAGAGTTTCATGTTGAGCGAGATTGTCGGAGATGTTGAAACGAAATGCTTTGTCGCTCAACTGGGCGAAGACTATGCCGAGTACAAAAGGAAGTGGGTGCTCGACACTCTCGGTGGACGGCGTGAAAAGGAGGTCGAAAGACTTTATTGATGTGTTCTTGCTAGCCCATCACGGCATCAGATAGCCTTTGACCCCGGTAAAAATAATCTGTGCCGCCAGCGCACACACAAACAATCCCATCAACCGGCTGACTATTTGTAAGCCCTGGTCGCCAAGAATGCGCTCGATACGGCCGGACAAAAACAGCACCACGCCCACGGTAAAACTGGCCAGCGCAATGCTGACAATGGCAGTGAGCTTGTCGTCCCAGTGCGGCTGGCTCACGCCCATCACCAGCAAGGCGCCGATGGTGCCGGGGCCGACTGTCAGCGGGATGGTCAGCGGGACGATGGTCACATCCTGCTGCACGTTGTCGGTCTGTACCGCCGATTTGCCTTGCGCCATGCCCAGCGCCGAGATGAACAGCACGCTGCCGGCGCCGATGCGAAAGGCATCCACGGTAATGCCGAAGACAGTGAAAATCACTCGGCCGAACAAGTACAACAGAACACTGGAGACCAGGGTGGCGACCGCTACTTTCCAGGCCAGCCGACGCTGTTCCTTGCGCGAATAACCACGGGTCAGGCTGATGAAGCAGGACAACACGAAGAATGGGCTGTAGAGCACCAGCATCTTCAGATAAACGCTGAACAACACATGGAGCATGGTGCCGGGCTCACTGGCGAGGGAAGTCGAGAGGGAGTCTATCAGGGGTTGCGAAGTCTGTCGGCTCAGGAGGTTTGGGTTGTTGTGCGATTCTGCTGGTCACGCTGGGCGACCCAGTGTTCGATCAGTTCGCGCAACTGCGACAGTTCCACCGGCTTGGCCATGTGTCCGTCCATGCCGGCCTGGCGCGCACGCTCTTTGTGTTCGGCAAGGATATGGGCGGTCAACGCCACCACAGGGGTACGACCCCGCTGGTTGCTGACTTCCCAGGCGCGTAATTGCTGGGTAGCCGAAAAGCCATCGAGGATGGGCATTTCGCAGTCCATCAGCACCAGGTCGTAGCGTTGGGCCTTCATCGCCTGCAAGGCTTCTTCGCCGTTGCAGGCGGTATCCGGTTGCAGGTTGAGCTTGCTCAGCATGCCGCGGATCACCTTGGTCGAAATGCTGTTGTCTTCGGCCACCAGAATGCGGAAGTCGCTGGGGACCTTGACCGGCAGGGCCGGGCCGCTTTGCACTGGGTGGGTGGCGACGAGACCGTTGTTGCGTTGGGTCAGTTCGTCGGCCAGGGTGGTCTTGAGGGTGTAGCCGGCCACTGGTTTGGCGAGGATGCGCTTGATCCCGGAGTTGCGCGCGATGATCTTGCTCGGTGCGTTGCTGATGCCGGTGAGCATGATCAGCAGGATGTCATGGTTCAGGCTCGGGTCTTCCTTGATCTTGGCCGCCAGTTGCATGCCGGTCATGCCGGGCATGTTCTGGTCCAGCAGGACTACATCGAAGTAATCGCGCAAATGAGCCTTGGTGCGCAGCAGTGCCAGCGCCTCCTTGCCGGAAGACGCGGCGCTGACATTCAGGCCCCAGGCGCTGCATTGCTGCACCAGCACCTTGCGACAGGTGTCATTGTCGTCCACCACCAATACCCGCGCACCTTGCAGCGGACCGTCGAGGTCGGAGGTCGGGTGTTCGAGGCGATCCGGGTCCAGTGGCAGGGTCAGCCACAGGGTGCTGCCCTGGTTGCTGCCACTCTTGATCCCGAATTCCCCCTGCATCAAGCGGATCAGCTGGCGGGCAATCACCAGCCCCAGGTTGCCGCCCAGGTGGGTGGCCGAAAGGAAATGCCGGCTGTGCAGTTCGGCGTGCATCAGGGCGTCGCGTTCTTCGGCGTTCATGGGCTCGCCGCTGTCCTGCACGGCGATACGCAGGCGTGGCTTGGTGTTGCGCTCGTCGAGCGCCACGACAATCAGGATTTCGCCTTCATCGGTCTTTTTCAGGGCGTTTTCAAGCAGGCTCAACAGCGTCTGGCGCAGGCGTGTCGGGTCACCGCTGATCACCCGCGGCACTTGCGGCTGGATGAAGCTGATCAACTCGACGTTTTGCTGCTCGGCCTTGGCGCGGAAGATGCTCAGGCAGTCTTCGATCAGCGCGTTGAGGTCGAACTGCACATCGTCCAGCTCGATCTGCCCGGACTCGAGTTTGGAGATGTCGAGAATTTCGTTGATCAGTGTCAGCAACTCGTTGCCCGCGCTGTGGATCGTCTGCACATAGTCGCGTTGCTTGACCGATAGCGGTGTGCCCAGCAGCAGCTCGGTCATGCCGAGGACGCCGTTCATCGGGGTGCGGATTTCATGGCTGATCTTCGCCAGGAACTCGGCCTTGGCGTTGATCTCGGCGTTGCTGGCCGCCAGGTCACGACTGATGCTGAAACGGTCTTCGGTGATGCGGCGCTGGCGCTCGCTCAATGCAATGCTCATCAGCAGGCCGCTGATGCAGATGACCACCAGCAAGGTGGTGAGCAGGCCATGGGGTTCGATCAGGGTCAGCCCCAACAGCGCCGGCAGGATGACCAGTGTCCCGAGGTTGAACACCACCATGGCCGCCACGAAGAGGCGAGCCGGGCGATAACCTTTTTGCCAGTGATAGGCGCTGATGAACAGCATGGTCAGGCCTGCAAGGGCCACCAGGCCATAGGTAATGAAGTTCAGCGGCAAGGTGTTGACGAACAGCAGCATCAGGCTGCAGGCGGTGATGAGCAGGACCTCGCCGAGCAGCAACCGGTTCAGCGGATGCGGCCCGAGCGGGGAGAAGAAACGATGGGCAAGCATCAGGCCGCAGGGCGCCGTCATTAACAATGCCAGGTAAGCCCCCGGCGTTTGCAGTGCATGCCAGTCCGGCAGCCAGGGACCGGCGAGGTTCAGCAACAACAGCAGGCTGAGCATCAACAGCCCTTCGCACGTCGCCAACCAGAGGGCACTGTGCGAGCGGGTGTAGGTGTAGCGGATGAGATTGTGCAGGATCAACATGGCGATGCAACCGAACAGCAGGCCATAGATCAGCGTCTGAATCTGGTTGGCAGCCGCGAGGATCGCCGATTGCAGGGTGATATAGGGCCGTAACTGGTGATCGGAGGCCAGTCGCAGGTAAACGTCGAGGGGGTTGTCGCTTTGCGGCAGAGCCAGCATGAAGTCGCTGCTGGGCAATGGTCGCTCGGATTGTGGCTGTTCGTTGCCCGTGCTGGATTGATCGATCAGCTTGTCGCCGTCCAGTACGTACATGCTGAACTGGCGCAGGTCAGGCGCGAACACCCGCAGCAACTGTTCGTGTTTGCCCGGTGCGAGCCTGAATCGCAACCATAGCGCGCCATCGGGTTCGGCCGCGGTAATGCGGTCGAGTTCGATGGGGCTGAATTGATTGGCGTAACGTGCGGAACGAATGTCGCTCAGTTGCAAGTCGCCCTGTTCGTCGAGCAATACCGCCCAGCCACTGCCTTGCGTGGCCTGGGCCGGTAGCATGCAGAGCAAGGTCAGCAAAGTGACGGTCAAGCTTATGGCAATCCTGAGCCAGCGCACGGCGAAATCCCTTCGTTAGGTTGATGCCAGAATATAACGATGCGCGACGCCGGAACAGCCAGGCAATAAACCGTGTTCATTGCCTGGCGCGGTGTTTACCTTATTCCTGATTTTCGCCACGCTCGCGGGCAATGGCACGGTAGCCAATGTCCTTGCGATAGAAACAGCCTTCCCAGTCAATCGATGCCGCCAGTTTGTAAGCCTGCTGCTGTGCAGCGTCGACGCTGGCGCCCATGGCTGTGGCGCAAAGTACCCGACCGCCGGCCGTTACGACTTGACCATCCTTGAGCGCAGTACCGGCGTGGAAGACTTTGCCTTCCAGTGCAGCTGCTGCATCCAGGCCATTGATGGCCACGCCTTTGGCGTAGTCACCAGGATAGCCGCCCGCGGCCAGCACGATACCGACGCTCGGACGTGGATCCCATTGCGCTTCGACCTTGTCCAGCGCCTGCGCCAGAGCCGCTTCGACCAACAGCACCAGGCTCGACTGCAAGCGCAGCATCACCGGTTGGGTCTCAGGGTCGCCGAAGCGGCAGTTGAATTCGATGACTTTTGGGTTACCAGCCTTGTCGATCATCAGGCCTGCGTACAGGAAGCCAGTGTAGACGTTGCCTTCCTCGGCCATGCCGCGCACGGTCGGCCAGATCACCAGGTCCATGACACGCTTGTGCACCTCGGCGGTGACCACTGGCGCCGGGGAGTAAGCACCCATGCCGCCGGTGTTTGGACCGGTGTCGCCGTCGCCGACGCGTTTGTGGTCCTGGCTGGTGGCCATCGGCAGCACGTTCTTGCCGTCGACCATGACGATGAAGCTGGCTTCTTCGCCGTCGAGGAATTCTTCGATGACTACGCGCGAACCCGCATCGCCAAAGGCATTGCCCGCCAGCATGTCGCGCACGGCGTCTTCGGCTTCGGCCAGGGTCATGGCGACGATCACGCCCTTACCAGCGGCCAGGCCGTCGGCCTTGATCACGATCGGAGCGCCTTTTTCACGCAGGTAAGCCAGGGCTGGCTCGATTTCGGTGAAGTTCTGGTAGTCGGCAGTCGGGATCTTGTGGCGAGCCAGGAAGTCCTTGGTGAAGGCTTTCGAACCTTCCAGCTGTGCAGCGCCAGCGGTCGGACCGAAGCAATCCAGGCCACGGCTGCGGAACAGATCCACAACGCCGGCAACCAGCGGCACTTCAGGGCCAACGATGGTCAGGGAAACGTTTTTCTCGGCAAAATCTGCCAGTTGCTCAAGCGCCAGTACGTCGATGGCGACGTTCTCGCACTTGGCTTCGATGGCGGTACCGGCGTTGCCCGGAGCCACGAATACCTTCTGCACACGCGGATCCTGAGCCACTTTCCAGGCCAGGGCGTGTTCACGGCCACCGCTGCCAATGATCAAAATATTCAAAGAAAGACTCCTTCGGAGAAGCTGCAAGCTACAAGCTGCAAGTAAAAGCGAGTATGTGCGGCTCTTATTTGCAGCTTATGGCTTTGAATTAATAAGGCTGCACCGGCAAGAAAGAACGGCATCTGTCTGCTCTTTCTTGCAGCTTGCAGCTTGAGGCTTGTAGCTGCCGCAACTCAGTGTCGGAAATGACGCATTCCCGTGAACACCATTGCAATCCCTGCCTCGTCGGCAGCGGCTATCACTTCGTTGTCACGCATCGAGCCGCCCGGCTGGATCACCGCAGTGATACCGGCCTTGGCCGCGTTGTCGATGCCGTCGCGGAACGGGAAGAACGCGTCGGATGCCATGACCGCACCCTGAACCTGCAAGCCGGCATGTTCGGCCTTGATTGCAGCAATTCGCGCGGAGTTTACGCGGCTCATCTGGCCGGCGCCGACACCGATGGTCTGGCGATTCTTGGCGTAGACGATGGCGTTGGACTTGACGTACTTGGCGACTTTCCAGGCGAAGATCAGGTCGTGGACTTCCTGTTCGGACGGTGCACGCTTGGTCACCACTTTCAGGTCATCGGCGCCGATCATGCCGATGTCGCGGCTCTGTACCAGCAGGCCACCGTTGACGCGCTTGTAGTCCCAGGCCGCCGCGCGGTCAGCCGACCACTCGCCGCAGGCCAGCAGGCGCACGTTGGCTTTGGCGGCGACGATGGCGCGGGCTTCCTCGCTGACCGACGGAGCGATGATCACTTCGACGAACTGACGCTCGACGATGGCCTTGGCGGTCTCGGCGTCCAGTTCGCGGTTGAAGGCGATGATGCCGCCGAACGCCGACTCAGTGTCGGTAGCGTAGGCCAGTTCGTAGGCCTGACGGATGCCGCCTTCGGCATCAGGGCTGACAGCCACGCCGCACGGGTTGGCGTGCTTGACGATCACGCAAGCCGGCTTGACGAAGCTCTTCACGCATTCCAGCGCGGCGTCGGTGTCGGCCACGTTGTTGTACGACAGTTCCTTGCCTTGCAGTTGGGTCGCGGTGGCGATGCCGACTTCGGCAGGCTTGGCTTCAACGTAGAACGCCGCGCTCTGGTGCGGGTTCTCGCCGTAGCGCATTTCCTGGGCCTTGATGAACTGGCTGTTGAAGGTGCGCGGGAATTCGCTGCGGCCGGAGGTCGAGAGGGTTTCGGCTGCCTGGTTCACGGTGCCCATGTAGTTGGCGATCATGCCGTCGTAGGCGGCAGTGTGCTCGAAGGCCTTGAGCATCAGGTCGAAACGCTGGGCGTAGGTCAGGCCGCCGGCCTTGAGGTTTTCCAGGACGCTGGCGTAATCGCTGGCGTTGACCACGATGGCCACGTCCTTGTGGTTCTTGGCAGCGGAGCGGACCATGGTCGGGCCGCCGATGTCGATGTTCTCGATGGCGGTCGGCAGGTCGCAGCCTGGCTTGCTGATGGTGGCTTCGAACGGGTACAGGTTGACCGCTACCAGGTCGATCGGCTTGATGCCGTGCTCGTTCATGATGGCGTCGTCGATACCGCGACGACCGAGGATCCCGCCGTGGATTTTCGGGTGCAGGGTCTTCACCCGGCCGTCCATCATTTCCGCAAAGCCGGTGTAATCAGCGACTTCCACTGCGGCAACGCCGTTGTCCTGCAGCAGCTTGAACGTCCCGCCGGTGGAAAGGATCTCGACGCCCAGGGCTTCAAGCTCTTTGGCGAATTCGAGGATCCCGGTCTTGTCGGAAACGCTGATCAAGGCGCGGCGGATCGGCAGGCGGGTAGTCTGGTCGGTCATCTCAATTTCCATCAAAAGCAAAGGAGTCAGCAAAAAAGGCGACCGGTTTTACGCGGGCGCCTTTCTGGTTTGATTGAATGCTTACAACAAATCGTACTGCTTGAGTTTCTTGCGCAGCGTGCCTCGGTTCAGCCCGAGCAGCTCGCTGGCCTTGGTCTGGTTGCCCTTGACGTAATTCATCACGCACTCGAGCAGGGGAGCCTCGACTTCGGAGAGCACCAGGTTGTACACATCCGTGACGGCAGCGCCCTCAAGGTGGGCGAAATAATTGTGCAGCGCCTTCTCGACACTCCCGCGAAGGGTCTGGCCTTCTTCGCTTGGCGTATTGAGGTGCTGTTTCAAATTTACGTTGTCGCTCACGGGTGTTGTTCCACTCACTAAAGTCTCGGTCATCATCGTCATGCGGCCACCCACTCTCCGTCCCCTGTCAGGCTCTTGTAACGCTCGGCGAAAAACGCCTGAACGTTGGCGCATTGTGTATCCGTACCATCCAAACGATTGAAGTGGGCGCGAAACTCCCTGGCGCCCGGCAGGGTTGCGAGATACCAGCCCACATGCTTTCGAGCAATGCGCACACCCATGACATCGCCATAGAAGGCGTGCAGGGCAGCCAGATGCTCTAGCAGAATGCGTTCCACCTCGATCAGTTCCGGTGCCGGGAGTTTCTCGCCGGTACGCAGGAAATGGTCGATCTCACGAAAAATCCACGGCCGCCCCTGGGCAGCCCGGCCAATCAACAGGCCATCGGCACCGGTCGCGTCGAGCACGTACCGGGCCTTTTCCGGCGAATCGATATCGCCATTGGCGAAGACCGGAATCGACACCGCCTGCTTGATCGCGGCAATGGTGTCGTACTCGGCTTCACCGGTGTACAGGTCGGCGCGGGTGCGGCCATGCACCGCCAGCGCCGTAATGCCTGCCTGCTCGGCGATCTTCGCCACTGTCAGGCCGTTCTTGTTGTCCCGGTCCCAACCGGTCCGGATCTTCAGGGTAACCGGCACATCGACCGCAGCCACGACGGCCTGCAGGATCTCGGTTACCAGGGTTTCATCCTTCAACAGGGCGGAACCGGCAGCCTTGTTGCAGACTTTCTTTGCCGGACAGCCCATGTTGATATCAATAATCTGCGCGCCCATTTCAACGTTGGCACGGGCGGCGTCCGCCAGCATCTGCGCGTCGCCACCGGCGATCTGTACCGAGCGTGGCTCGGGATCGCCTTCGTGGATCATGCGCATGCGCGACTTGCGGGTGTTCCACAAACTCATGTCGCTGGTGACCATTTCCGAGACGACCAGTCCCGCGCCCAAACGCTTGCACAGCTGACGAAAGGGCTGGTCGGTGACTCCCGCCATGGGGGCGAGAATCAAGCTGTTATGTAATGTGTATGGGCCGATGCGTACCGCCGACATAGGACTTCCCTGTTGTGGGGCCGGATCATGAGAGTTCGAAAAAGGGTTGGCATGATACCCGCTCTCGATGACTGGATAAAGGCTGAATTGAACAAATTCTGAACAGTTATTCTGTTATTACCCGTGGTTTGGTTTGCCAGGGGGAGTCAGAAAACCGACGTTAATCCCGGAACGATGAGGTGTTTCACTCCGGAGAGTGAAAGCTCAAACTGTAGTTCACGGCCTTGGCACCAGGGTCGAGAATGTCCAGGGCAATGTGGATAGGTGTTTGCGGAGGCATTTCGGCCATGCCTTCGAGATCGCCATTGAGGTACTCGCCGGGTTTGAAGCGGCGACTGGCGATCAGGTGGCCATTGAGGTCGGCGAAGCGCAGTTCCAGCAGCGGGAAGGGCTGGGAGAAGGGCGCGCGGTTATAGATGATCGCATCGACCACCAGGGCGCCATTGAATTCGGGATGGCTGCGCACCACCAGGTTGCTGCTCTTGATTTTCGCGATATCGACCTTGGAGGGCACGGTGCAGCCGATTTGCGGGCACAGTTGCTGGAACCACGGGCGATACTGGTCCTGTCGCGCCAGTTCGTCGAAATGGTAGGCGATGTATTGGCCGGCGAGGGCGCCAGCGGCAATCAGCACCAGCAGCAACCACAACAGCCGTCGACCCCAGGGCGAGCGGCGTTTTTGCCAGTCCAGTTGCAGCGGGTCGTCGGTCAGGTCTTGCAGCACTTCGGCACGCACGCCCGGCTTGCTGCGTTCGCGTCGCTTGCGCAGCGGTTCGATCGAGGGCAGGTCGTCGTCGATTTCGTTCTCGTCGGCGGCCGACAGGCGTTCGTGGCTCAGCGGTGCATCGAGCGGGTCGTTCAGGCGCAGCTGGGGTGGTTGCTGCTCGTCGTCGAGATCAACCGGCTCCAGGGATAGCGAAGGTTCGGTGCGCGAGGTTTTGCTCGGTTCGACCGTCGGCTCTGGTGTTTCAAGGCTGTCGAGCGGTTCGTCGACTTGTGCGCGATCGGCCGCCGACGCACTGAACAGGCTGTCGGACCAAGGCTCCTCGTCATCCTGCCCGGTGCTATCGCGACGGGCGCTCAGCGAGTCGTCGCGATGGCGACCGAACTCGGTGGTCGGCTGGATTTCCCGCTGTTCGAGCCGGGCGAGCTCTTCGTCGAGGTCGAGGCTGTCCAGGTCCAGTTCGGTCGCGCTCCATTGCTTTTGGCTGATGGCGCGCGGCGGTGATGACTCAAGGGATTCCTCGGGCTGCACAGGCGGGAGCGGTATCGTGACCGGTGATTCCTTGCCGGCCTGCTCAATCAACTGCCTGGCGGCATTGAACACCTGCAGGCAGGAGCCGCAACGAACCACCCCGCGCGCCATGCTCAACTGGGCATGGCTGACGCGGAAGCTGGTTTGGCAATGCGGGCACTGAGTGACGAAGCTATCGGTCATGCGGCGATCCGGATTATGCAGGCGGCCATTCTAGCGCCGACGGCCAGTGATGCGCACCCAGCCATCGCGATTGGCGATCGGGTCCAGATCGAAGTCTTTGGCGTAGGCCGCAGCGACTTCATCGCCCTGTTCGGCGAGGATGCCCGACAGCGCCAGGCGCCCGCCCGACTTGACCAGGCCGGACAACTGCGGCGCCAGGGAAACCAGCGGGCCGGCGAGAATGTTGGCCACCAGTACGTCGGCCTGCACCTGCGGCAGGTCTTGCGGCAGGTACAGCGGGAACAGGTGTTCGGCGATGTTGTTACGCCCGGCATTGTCGCGCGAGGCTTCCAGTGCCTGCACGTCGATATCGGTGCCGACTGCTTCTTTCGCGCCCAGCAGCAGGGCGGCAATCGCCAGAATCCCCGAGCCGCAGCCAAAGTCCAGCACGTTGCAGTCTTTCAGGTCCTGACCGTCGAGCCATTCCAGGCACAGCGCGGTGGTCGGGTGAGTGCCGGTGCCGAACGCCAGGCCCGGGTCCAGCAGCAGATTCACGGCATCCGGTTCCGGCGCGGCGTGCCAGCTCGGCACGATCCACAGGCGCTGGCCGAATTGCATTGGCTGGAAACCGTCCATCCAGCTGCGTTCCCAGTCCTGATCTTCGATCACTTCGCTGTGGTGCTCGGGCAGCGGGCTGCCGGTCAACAGCTCCAGATGGGCCAATACCGGGCCTGGCTCGGTGCCACCTTCGAACAGGGCCAGCAGGTGCGTGTGCGACCACAGCGGCGTGGTGTTGAGTTCCGGCTCGAAGATCGGCTGATCTTCGGCGTCCATGAAGGTCACCGACACGGCGCCCACTTCAAGGAAAGCGTCTTCATAGGTTTCGGCTTGTTCTGGGCTGATGGCGAGACGTACTTGCAGCCAAGGCATGGCGGGCACCTTTGAAAAATATTGATTGCAGCCTAGCGGGCTGCGAGAAGGGCGCAAGTTTACGCGAGAGTGCGGCTTTTGTGGGAGCTGCATTAGCTGCGCAGATGTTGAGCGAAGCAGGGCCCTGTGGGAGCGGGCTTGCTCGCGAAGAGGGAGTGTCAGTTAATTAATGTTTGGCTGATACGCCGCTTTCGCGAGTCAAGCCCGCTCCCACAATGGGATTTGAGTTACTTCCAGAAACAACAAAGCCGCCCGAAGGCGGCTTTGTCGATGGGGTCGAAGCTTAGTGCTTCTCGCCAGCCAGCTTGTGCTCGAGGTAGTGAATGTTCACGCCCCCTTTGCAGAAGCCTTCATCGCGGGTCAGGTCGCGGTGCAGCGGGATGTTGGTCTTGATCCCGTCGACCACGATTTCGTCCAGCGCATTGCGCATGCGCGCCATGGCTTCGTCGCGGGTTGCGCCGTAGGTGATCAGCTTGCCGATCAACGAATCGTAGTTCGGTGGAACGGCATAACCACTGTACAGGTGCGAGTCGACGCGAACGCCGTTGCCGCCAGGTGCGTGGAAATGCTTGACCGTGCCCGGGCTCGGCATGAAGGTTTTCGGGTCTTCGGCGTTGATCCGGCATTCCAGCGCGTGACCGCGGATGACCACGTCATCCTGGGTGAACGACAGCTTGTTGCCGGCGGCGATGCTGAGCATCTCCTTGACGATGTCGATGCCGGTGACCATTTCCGATACAGGGTGCTCTACCTGGACACGAGTGTTCATCTCGATGAAGTAGAAACGGCCGTTCTCGTACAGGAACTCGAAAGTGCCGGCGCCACGGTAGCCGATATCGATGCAAGCCTTGACGCAGCGTGCGAGTACTTCCTCGCGTGCGTTTTCGTCGATGCCCGGTGCCGGCGCTTCTTCAAGAACCTTCTGGTGACGACGTTGCAGCGAGCAGTCGCGGTCGCCCAGATGGATAGCCTGGCCCTGGCCATCGGAAAGTACCTGGACTTCCACGTGACGTGGGTTGGTCAGGAATTTTTCCAGATAGACCATCGGGTTGCCGAACGCCGCACCAGCTTCGGAGCGGGTCAGTTTGGCCGAGGAAATCAGGTCTTCTTCCTTGTGCACAACGCGCATCCCGCGACCACCGCCGCCGCCAGCGGCCTTGATGATCACCGGGTAACCGACTTCGCGACCAATGCGCAGAGCGGTTTCTTCGTCTTCCGGCAGCGGGCCGTCAGAACCCGGAACAGTCGGTACGCCGGCAGCGATCATGGCGTGCTTGGCCGATACCTTGTCGCCCATCAGGCGAATGGTGTCGGCTTTCGGGCCAATGAACGCGAAGCCGGATTTCTCGACCTGTTCGGCGAAGTCTGCGTTTTCCGCAAGGAAACCGTAGCCAGGGTGAATGGCGGTGGCGCCAGTCACTTCGGCCGCGGCAATGATTGCCGGAATGTGCAGGTAGGAGTGGGCGGCCGATGCCGGACCGATGCAGACGGATTCGTCTGCCAGGCCCAGGTGCATCAGTTCCTTGTCAGCCTTGGAGTAAACGGCGACGGTCTTGATGCCCATCTCTTTGCAGGCGCGCAGGATCCGCAGGGCGATCTCACCGCGGTTGGCGATCAGAACTTTTTCCAACTTCGCAGTCATCAAAGGCTCTCCGCGGTTCAAACGATGGTGAACAGCGGTTGGTCGTACTCAACCGGCTGGCCGTCTTCGACGAGGATGGATTCGATCACACCGCTGGTTTCAGCTTCGATGTGGTTCATCATCTTCATGGCTTCAACGATGCACAGGGTGTCGCCTTTCTTCACGGTCTGGCCGACTTCCACGAAGGACGGCGAGGTTGGCGAAGACTTGCGATAGAAAGTACCGACCATCGGCGAACGGGCAACGGTGCCGTTCAGTGCTGGCGCGGCCGGAGCAGCAGGTGCGGCAGCGGCAGCCGGAGCGGCGGCAGCGACAGGCGCGGCAACCGGAGCATGCATTGGAGCTGGTGCGTAGTACTGCTGAGCCGGGGTCTTGCTATGACGGCTGATGCGTACGGACTCTTCGCCTTCCTTGATCTCGAGCTCGTCGATGCCGGACTCTTCCAGCAATTCGATCAGTTTCTTAACTTTACGGATATCCATGAATCATCAACTCCCAAGGGTCGGTCAGGGGCGGTTAACTTGTTGTTCAAGCTGTTCCAGGGCGGCCTCCAGGGCCAGTCGATAACCGCTGGCGCCAAGGCCGCAGATCACTCCCACCGCTACGTCGGAGAAGTAAGAGTGATGGCGGAAAGGTTCGCGTTTGTGCACGTTAGACAAATGCACTTCGATGAATGGGATGCTCACCGCCAGCAGCGCGTCACGTAATGCGACACTTGTATGTGTAAAAGCTGCTGGGTTGATCAAAATGAAGTCCACGCCTTCGCTGCGGGCAGCGTGGATGCGGTCGATCAATTCGTACTCGGCGTTGCTTTGCAGGTGCAGCAAATGGTGACCGGCTTCGCGGGCACGGCGTTCCAGGTCCTGGTTGATCTGCGCCAGCGTCGTGGCGCCGTAGGTGCCCGGTTCACGAGTGCCGAGCAGGTTCAGGTTGGGTCCGTGCAGAACGAGTAACGTCGCCATCGGCGGTTCCTATGTTATCTGTGAGCGATTGTCAGAACCCGGCGACTATGCCGCAAAGCCTTTGTGACTGTCCAGTTCTCTGCAATAGCCAGCACGATGACCGATGTTTGCGCGAAATATATGACTGCTTGATTAAATATGGTCATTCGCCCTGGCAACACGTTCGGCGAAGTCTTTGGCGTTGATCTCGCCGATCACCCGCACATCGGCGCGTTCGACGCCGTCCTTGCCGAAAAACATCAGGGCCGGGGGGCCGAACAACTGGTAGCGGTCGAGCAGGGCGCGTTGCTCGGCGTTGCTGGCGGTGATGTCGAAGCGGATCAGCCGGTAACCCTTGAGGCGTTCGATGACGACAGGGTCGTCCAGCACCTCATGTTCGATGACTTTGCAGCTGATGCACCAGTCGGCGTACCAGTCGAGCAGCAGCGGTGTGCCGGATGAGCGTGCGTCGGCGAGTGCGCGGTCCAGATCGGCCGGCGTGCTGACGGTTTGCCAGGTGCTGGTGTTTGGCGCGGGGCCGCTGTTGGCAACGATACGGGGCTGGCCGATCGGGTTGAACGGGTCGGTCTGGCCGCTGAAGGCGCCATACCAGCAGGCCAGTGCGTAAAACAGCAGGAACATACCGAGCAATTGGCCCAGGCGTTTGCGCGGTGGTTTATAGACGAACTCCAGCGCACCCATGAACAAGCCGACGCCGCCGGCCAACAAACCGATCAACAGCAAGGTGACCTGACCCGGCAAGACGCGGCTGAGCAGCGCGACGGCCAACCCGAGCAACAACACGCCAATCGCGTTTTTCACGTAGACCAGCCACGGACCGCTTTTCGGCAACCAGGCTGCGCCACCAGTGGCCACCAGCAACAGCGGTGCACCCATGCCGAGACCGAGCATGAACAGTTTCAAGCCGCCGCCCAGCGCATCGCCACTGGCGCTGATGTACAGCAGCGCCCCGGCCAATGGCGCCGAAACACAGGGTGAAACCAGCAAGCTGGAGACCACGCCCAACACTGCGGCGCCCCACAGTGACCCGCCTTTGGTGCGACCGGCGATGCTGTCCAGGCGGCTGCTGATGGCGTGCGGTAGTTTTAATTCGAAGACGCCGAACATCGCCAGCGCAAACACGGCGAAAAACATCGCGAACGGCACCAGCACCCAGGCCGATTGCAGTCGCGCCTGTAGGTTGAGCTGGGCACCGAACAGGCCCATCAGTGCACCGAGCAGGGCAAAGCAGGCGGCCATCGGCAGCACATAGGCCAGTGACAGATTGAAACCGCGCCAGCCACCGATCTGACCGCGCAGTACCACGCCCGACAGGATCGGCAGCATGGGCAGCACGCATGGCGTGAACGTCAGGCCCAGGCCTGCGAGGAAAAACAACGCCAGTTCGCGCCAGTTCCATGGATAAGCCGTCGCTGGAGCGCCGCTGCCGTCGATGCTCAGGCGCTCGGTTTCCGGCGGATAGCACAGGCCTTTGTCGGCGCATCCCTGATAGGTCACGACCAGGGTGAAGGCGCGTTGGTCGGTGCGCGGAAACTCGACGTCGAGAATGCCGTGGTAGACCTCGACATCGCCGAAGTATTCATCGTGCTTTTTCTGACCGTCGGGCAGTTTCGCCGCGCCGAGGACCACATCGGCCGGGTCGGCGCGAAATTGAAAGCGGTGACGGTAGAGGTAATAACCTTCGGTGGCGACGAAACGCAGCTTGATCGATTGCGGCGTGCTTTCTACGAGGCTCAGCTGGAAAGCTTCGCGCACCGGCAGGAAGTCGGCGCTGTTGTTGATCGAGCCCAGGCTTGAGCTGGGTCGGTTCTCCAGCAAGCCAGTGGCGCTGGCCGGCAGGGCGAACACTAAAAACAGCAGGCAGAGCAAACGGCGCATGACGATCTCGCGTATCGGAATTGGGGGGATGATAGCGGACAGTCGTTCGGTGTGCAGAGCCAAGGATGTGTGGTAAGTGAACTGACGTCATCGCGAGCAAGCTCGCTCCCACAATGACCGCGCACGACCCTGTGGGAGCGAGCTTGCTCGCGATGGCGGTCTGTCAGACGCGAAAAGCCTGAACGGCTGTATGCAATCGACCACCCAGCACCAGAAGATTTTCTCCCTGCTCACGGCCTTCGCCAATGCGCAGCAGGTTATCCCCACCCAACTGATGAATCCGCTCACTGTGGTCACGGATCTCGCTGACAGCGCCGCTTTGCTGGGCCGTGACATCGGCGATGCGTACCGCCGTGTCGGAAATGGTCTGGATCGCTCCGACGATTTTATCCAGCGCGCCATCAGCGGCCTGGGCCTGGCTGGCGGTGGCTTCGGCGTGTTCGACCTGGGCGCGCATGCCTTCCACCGATTGCCGCGCGGCAGTTTGCAGCCCTGCAATCAGCGTCTGGATTTCTGCCGTGGCCCCGGCGGTACGTTGCGCCAGTGAGCGCACCTCTTCGGCCACCACCGCAAAGCCTCGGCCCATTTCCCCGGCCCGGGCCGCCTCGATGGCCGCGTTCAAGGCCAGCAGGTTGGTCTGGTCGGCAATCGAGCGGATCACCGTCAACACGCCGCCGATGGTGGCCGACTCTTCGGCCAGGTGTTCGATCATTTGCGCATTGCCTTGCACCTCATTCACTAGCGCATGCAGGCCGGTGAGACTCAGGCCGATGACTTTCTGCCCGTGCTCTACGGCCAGGCCAGCGTGGCGGCTGGCGTCGGCGGCCTGGCTGGCATCGCCGGCGACTTGTTGGATGGTCGCCTCCAGTTCGCTGAGGGAGTCGCGGATCAGTGCCGTGTCCCCGGCCTGATGCTCGGCACCGTCATGCAGGTCGTTGCTCAGGTCGGCGAGGGTGCGGCTGCTGCCGGCCACCTGCTCGGCGTTGCGACGAATGGTCCCCACCAGGTCCACCAGATAGGCGCGCAAGCGGTTGAGGGAGGCTTCAATGTCATGCAATTCGCGGTTGGTGTTGCCCAGTTGAATGTCGCGGCTGAAGTCACCTTCGGCCCAAGTGGAGAGCGCCGGGGCGAGGTTGGTCAGGGTCCGGGCCAGTTTGCGCTGCAGGGTGTCGATCAGCAGTGCGATCAACAGAATCAAGCCGATCATCACGCCTTGCATCAGCCGCACTTCACCCTGGATCTGCCCGTGCTGGGCGCGCACCACCGGTTCCAGCCCGGCAATGGCCTGTTGCACATCGGTGATTTTCAGGTGGGTCGCCGCGCTGAGATCGGCGCGTTTCTGGATTTGATCGCGGGTGCGCGAGAGCTCAGCCGGGTAGCGGGTGAGCAGGCTGTTGAGCTCGCGCTTGAGGCCGACGCCGGCATCTTCGGCGACGGTTTTTTCCTTGTTCTCAAGGCCCATCATCGAGGCGAAATCATCGGTGTTCGACTCGCTGCTGGTGGTTACGCCCAGCAACGGCAGGGCGTCGATTTTCTCGGCCTGGGTGCGGATATTGGCGACTTCGCGTTCGACATCGGCGGCCAGTTCACTGCGGCCGCTGCTGACCAGTTTGTCCCGGGCCAGGGACAATTTACCCAGGTGCTGCGATGCGGTGAGCAGTGGTGTCAGGTAAGCCGCATTGCCACTGGCGTACTGGCTGAGCTGATCGAGACTGGCACCCAGTTCGCGCTCGGACTGCAGCAGCAAGGCCTGCGGATCGCCGGCCAGTTTGCCGGCGGCCAGCAGGTCGGTTTTGCTGAATTGTTCAAGAGTCGACAGGCTGGGGCGCAACGTCTCGGCCAGGGCCGGTGGCAATTCGCCGAGTTCTTTTTGCAGGCTGACGATGCCTTGGGCGGCACTGCTCTGGCGCAGTGCGTCGCCGCTGCCCAGGTAATCCTCGACGCTGCGGGCGACTTCATTCTGAAATTGCTGCGACAGGCCCAGGTAGCGCTCCATTAATAGGTACGGACGCTCAAGGGCTTTCTGCGACCACCACAGCGTAGCGCCGAGGGCCACGCACACGGCCACCAGAAGGAGGGTATTGAGATTGGTCAGCAGCTTCAGGCGCATTACGGACTACCAGCGGCAGAAATGGTAAGTGCCTGAAGTTATTGCGTTTCTGTTACAGGGTTATGACCGAATGGGTCGATTGAGGTGAAAAAGTGGCACTTTGCTTTGACGTCAGTGCCGCCTGGACGCGGTTGCGTCCACCGTGTTTGGCGCGGTACAGCGCCTCGTCTGCCTGACTGGCCATCAACAGGCTGTCAGAGTCTTCGCACAGCTCGACCACTCCGGCGCTGAAGGTGCACCGCAGATCCTGCGGCTGGGCGGGGTAGTGGATTTCGGCAAAGCGTTGACGAATTTCATCCAGTACGTTCCAGGCCGCTTCGAGGTCGGTGTCGGGCATGACGATGGCGAATTCTTCGCCGCCGTATCGACCGATGAAATCGGTTTTGCGCAGGCGTTGTTTGAGAAACAGCGCCAGGCTCTTGATCACCCGGTCACCCATGGGGTGGCCGTGGCTGTCATTGACCCGTTTGAAATGGTCGATGTCGAGCATGGCAAAGCTCAGCGGCCTGCTTTCGCGGCGAGCGCGGAACGAGCAGTCTTCGAGCAATTGCAGGATATGCGTGTGGTTGTACAGGCCGGTGAGGCTGTCGCGGACCATCCGTGCCTTGAGGTTGCGTGCCCGCGCCGCGCGGTTGCGCACGGTGGTGATCAGGTGCCGGGGCTTGATCGGTTTGGTCAGGAAGTCGTCGCCGCCTTCGCTCATGGCGTCGAGCTGCTTGTCCAGGTCGTCTTCGGCCGACAGGTAAATGATCGGCACGCTGACGTAACGGTCGTTATGGCGAATGACCTTGGCCAGTTCCGTACCCGTGCAGGCCGGCATGTACATGTCGAGGATGATCAGGTCCGGCTGGAAATCCGCCAGTTCGGCCATGGCCTGGATCGGCTCGATCAAGGTGCGGGTGACGATCCCGGCGCTGTTGAGCAGGCGCTCGGTGTGCAGGGCCTGGGCGCGGGAGTCGTCGATGATCAGCACTTTATAGGGCTCGTACTGGGCAACGCAGGTCAGGACTTCGATTTTCTCCATCAGGCTCGATGCTTCGAGGGTGCCGGTGAGGAACTCCTGGCCGCCGGCACGCACGGCGGCCAGGCGGGTCGGGGTATCGGTTTCGTGCAGGCTGAAGAACAGCAGCGGCAACTGATGGTCCAGGCCTTCCTGGGCTTCGGCGGCGAGTTTCAGGCCGACACCGGCGCCACTGAAATCCACATCCATGACAATCGCCGCCGGCAAGCGCTCGACCATCGATGAGCGAAACGCATCTACGCTGTCCAGGGACTGGGCGCTGAGGCCGAAGAATTCCAGTTGCTTGGCCAGGCGCTCGGCTCGGTCGTGATCCTGCAGCATCACGTAGATGGGCTTGCGCAGCGGCGGCAGGAAGGTTTGATCGAGTTGGTCACCATGGCGCAGGCCGGTGCGGGACAGGCGCTGCATCAAGCGATTGAGGTCGGTGATCAGGCCGCTGCTCAGGCGTCCGCGATTGGCGTCGACCGCCTCCAGAGACTGGCCGATGTGGCGTGCCAGTCGCATGTGTTCCGGTTGTTCGAAACGCTCGGCGAAACGCAGCAGGCGCAAATTGGCCTCGCTCAGTTCCGAAAGGTCGGCGGTGGACCACTCACTGCGTTGCAGGCGCTGCCATATCTCAAGAATCTGGCGAGCCTGATGAATTACCCGCTGGGCAAAGTGGTGCTTGAGGCGCTCGCGGCTGGGGTCTTCTGGCTCGGTCATAACCTGACTACTAGTTAGGGTGCACACTGAGGTCGAGTGGTGGCTCTATGCTAGCACCACTTTTCCATTGCATGAGTGCTGTACGTCAATAATCTGCAAGGCGACTTCATTCAGTTTGTGACCTGGTGGTCTGATTCGAGTCGTTGAAGTCGCGGCATGCAGGGGGCGAAGTGCTTGAATCAGGGCACTTGGCGGGCGTGGGTGGGAATGGGCGAGTGACTGAATTTAGGCCATTCATGATTTTTTGCCAGTGCCGATCGGCCCGGTTTTTTGGATTTCAGAGTGTCGGGGATCCCCTTAGTGTGGCAATCCAAACCATTAGTAGGGGGGGTGAGGACCGCAGCGTCGTCGGGTGGGCAGGAACACTTTTCATCCGCAAGCCCGGTAATTTTCCGCATCGATGCAATGGCGGGTGCCGGGCCAAGGCACGTTGTTGTATGGTTGTGGTCGAACCGTTGAACTCAAGAGCTTGAAAGGATATCGCCATGCTGGACTGGAAGAACCGCACAGGCAGTGCGCCTGAACGTGCCGCTGAACCGAAGTCGGAGACCCGCAGTTATCTGGGCGGTCTGTTGTTCAGCCGGGCGCTGGCCACTCTGCTGGGCATCTACCTGTTGGTGGCGAGTGTCCTGGGCTGGTACTGGAGCCAGGAGCCGGCGCTGTTCCCGGTCCAGCAAACCGCCCAACTGGCGGCCGAGAAAGAAGGCAAGCAGATGGTCGTCGGCTACACCACGGTGGAAACCCTCAAGACCGTCGCCGGCACCTTGCTGACCAAGCCGGGCGGCTATATTTCCAACGACCGATTCCCGCCTGGCCTGTGGATGGACAACATGCCGAGCTGGGAATATGGCGTACTGGTGCAGGTCCGCGACCTGAGCCGGGCACTGCGTAAAGACTTCGCCCGTTCGCAGTCGCAGTCCGCCGAAGACGCCGACCTGGCCAAGGCCGAGCCGCGTTTCAACTTCGACAACAAGAGCTGGGTGCTGCCGTCCAGTGAGTCCGAGTACCAGGAAGGCATCAATTCCCTGAGCCGCTATCAGGCGCGCCTGTCCGATCCGAACCAGAAGAGCGCGTTGTTCTATGCCCGCGCCGACAACCTGAACAACTGGCTGGGTGATGTTGGCACCCGTCTGGGTTCGCTGTCGCAACGGCTGTCGGCCAGTGTCGGCCGGGTCAAGCTCAACACTGCGTTGAAGACCGAGGTCGTGACACCGGGTGTGGCGCCGCAAGTCGATGAAGAAATCGTCGAAACGCCATGGCTACAGATCGACAACGTGTTCTACGAGGCTCGCGGCCAGGCCTGGGCCTTGTCGCACTTGCTGCGCGCCATCGAAGTCGACTTCGCCGATGTGCTGGCCAAGAAGAACGCCACGGTCAGCGTGCGCCAGATCATTCGTGAACTGGAAGCGTCGCAGGAGCCGGTGTGGAGCCCGATGATCCTCAACGGCAGCGGCTTCGGCGTACTGGCCAACCACTCGCTGGTCATGGCCAACTACATTTCCCGGGCCAACGCGGCGGTGATCGATTTGCGTCAATTGCTCAATCAGGGCTGAGTCATGGTCGATAACGCAAGGGAAGCCGCGCACCGTGCGGCCTCCGATGCCGAACAGATCGCCTGGGTCGACGAGCAGGACAACCTGCTCGGCGCCCTGGTCCGCTCCGATTTGCGCGAGCGCGGGCTGATCGGGCGCGGCACCTACATCATGTTGTTCAACTCCGCTGGCGAGTTGTGCGTGCACCGGCGCACCCTGAGCAAGGCAATCTATCCCGGTTTCTGGGACGTGGCGGCGGGCGGCATGGTGCTCGCCAGTGAAACCTACGCCGAATCGGCGGCCAGGGAACTGGAGGAAGAACTGGGAGTGAGTGGTGTGGAACTGACCGCCCATGACCACTTTTTCTTCGAGGACACCGGCAATCGCCTCTGGTGTTCGGCGTTCTCGGCGGTGTGGGACGGCCCATTGATCCTGCAACCGGAAGAGGTACTCGAAGCGCGCTTTATCCCCATCGATCAGGTCATGCTGGAAATCGAGCAAAAGCCTTATTGCCCGGACTCTCTGGCCGCGTTGAAGCGCTATTTGCGTTCACGCCGGATCGACGTCGCAAAACAGCTATAAATTGGCGCCGATTGGCTCTTAGCAATCGGCGTTTTTGCCGTTACACTGCGCGACCTTTTCAAACTGAACCGGCGCTCCTTTAGTAGGGACATCCGGCTCAGTAGCGCTGCCCCTGCCTGAGTGGGGCTTCGCGGTCGATAGCCTTCCCAAGTGCTGCGACCAGTCTTTGTCCTCCGAAGAGGATTGCCGGTGGCCAAAAAAGCCGCATCCTTCGCCGCCCTGGGCGGCCTGGTATTTTCCACCGACGCAGGTCGTCATTGCCCGGAATGCAGTAAACCGGTGGACGCCTGCATCTGCAAACAGACCGTTATCCCGGCCGGCGACGGCATCGCGCGCGTGCGTCGCGAAAGCAAGGGCCGTGGCGGCAAGACGGTGACCACCATCACCGGCGTGCCGTTGGCTGAAGACGCGCTCAAGGAACTGGGCACAACGTTGAAGAAACGTTGCGGTACCGGTGGTGCGTTGAAAGACGGTGTCATCGAAATCCAGGGCGATCATGTCGAGCTACTCTTGGCAGAACTGATCAAGCTCGGTTTCAAAGCGAAGAAGTCCGGCGGCTAGCAGCCTCTGTGAAAACCACCCGCGGCTTGATCCGGTCCTGATGGCATTCAGGTCTGGCGTCGTCACCATGGTTTTCACAGAGCCTGTTCATGACCGGTTTCTAAACTCACTGCGGTCGGCGGGGTCTACAGCCTCGTTGACGAACCGTCATTTTCATTCTTTAGACTGCGCCGGCCTGAACCCAGGCGACGCACTATGACTTCTTTATAGGGGACTTCGATGTCCGTACGACGCACACGCAAAGACGATGGCAGCCAATGGACAGTTGCGGACAGCCGCAGTGTTTACGGGATTCGCCATTGGGGGGCCGGGTATTTCGCGATCAATGACGCCGGTCGCGTCGAAGTTCGTCCGAACGGTCCGAGCAGCTCGCCTATCGACCTGTACGAGCAAGTCGACCAGCTGCGCAAAAGCGGCCTGTCCTTGCCGTTGCTGGTCCGTTTCCCGGACATCCTGCAAGACCGCGTGCGTCAGCTGACCGGCGCGTTCGATTCGAACATCGAGCGTCTGGAATACCAGAGCAAGTACACCGCGCTGTACCCGATCAAGGTCAACCAGCAAGAAGCGGTGATCGAGAACATCATCGCCACCCAGAACGTTTCCATCGGCCTGGAAGCCGGCTCCAAGCCTGAGTTGCTGGCGGTGCTGGCGCTGGCGCCGAAGGGCGGCACCATCGTCTGCAACGGCTACAAGGACCGCGAGTTCATTCGCCTGGCGTTGATGGGCCAGAAACTCGGCCACAACGTGTTCATCGTGATCGAGAAAGAATCCGAAGTCGGCCTGGTGATCGAAGAAGCCAACTCGCTCAAGGTCAAGCCTCAGGTAGGCCTGCGCGTGCGCCTGTCGTCCCTGGCCTCGAGCAAGTGGGCGGACACCGGCGGCGAGAAATCCAAGTTCGGCCTGTCGGCGGCACAACTGCTGTCGGTGGTCGAGCGTTTCCGCGCGGCGGGCCTGGACCAGGGCATCCGCCTGCTGCACTTCCACATGGGTTCGCAGATCGCCAACCTCGCGGACTACCAGCACGGCTTCAAGGAAGCGATCCGTTATTACGGCGAATTGCGCAACCTCGGCCTGCCGGTGGACCACATCGACGTCGGCGGTGGCCTGGGCGTGGACTACGACGGTACGCACTCGCGTAACGCCAGTTCGATCAACTACGACATGGACGACTATGCCGGCGTCGTGGTCGGGATGCTCAAGGAATTCTGCGATGCGCAGAGCCTGCCGCACCCGAACATCTTCTCCGAAAGCGGCCGTTCCCTGACCGCGCACCACGCCATGCTGGTGATCCAGGTGACTGACGTCGAGAAACACAACGACGACGTGCCACAGATCGAGAACAAGGAAGCGCTGCCGGAAACCGTGCAGTGGCTGGTGGACCTGCTGGGCCCGACCGACATCGAGATGGTTACCGAAACCTACTGGCGCGCCACGCACTACATGAGTGATATTGCCTCCCAGTACGCCGACGGCAAGCTGACCCTGGCCGAGAAAGCCCTGGCCGAGCAATGCTACTTTGCCGTTTGCCGTCGCCTGCACAACTCGTTGAAGGCGCGCCAGCGTTCCCACCGTCAGGTGCTGGACGAACTCAACGACAAACTGGCCGACAAGTACATCTGCAACTTCTCGGTGTTCCAGAGCCTGCCGGACACCTGGGCCATCGACCAGGTCCTGCCGATCATCCCGCTGCACCGTCTCGACGAAGAGCCGCTGCGTCGTGCGGTACTGCAAGACCTGACCTGTGACTCCGACGGCAAGATCAACCAGTACGTCGACGAGCAGAGCATCGAAACCAGTTTGCCGGTGCACGCGCTGAACGAAGGTGAGGACTACTTGCTGGGTGTGTTCCTGGTCGGTGCCTACCAGGAAATTCTTGGCGACATGCACAACCTGTTCGGTGACACCGACTCGGTGAACATCTACCAGAACGCCGATGGCAGCGTGTACCACGCCGGTATCGAAACCCATGACACCATCGAAGACATGCTGCGCTACGTGCACTTGTCGCCGGAGGAGCTGATGACTCACTACCGCGACAAGTGCGCCAGTGCCCGCATCAGCGCCACCGAGCGCACGCAGTTCCTCGATGCCTTGCGTCTGGGGCTGACCCGTTCGTCTTACCTGTCTTCTTGAGGTAAGGCGCCGCGCACATCAGGTTGTCTGAAAATTCTCCGTACGTTGCGGAAAACTCAGATGGCCTGGTGCGGCGCTTCTTCTTTTTCAAGCGAAATGACCCACAGACCGGGCTATCCAAGCGATGTGGTCTTCTTTTCGCGTAGGTCATTTCCTAAGTTGTACTTCGGCACTCTACTCGGCCATGTCTCTCAGCGAGAATCCCCGACCGCCCCTCCTGTAGAGAATCGCCGATGTTCGATCCAGTCAACGAGCCTCCATTTCGTCTGGATGTAGCTGGTCTTCCCGACCCCTTTGAGGTCTTGGCCTTTACCGGCAGTGAAGCCATCAGCGAGCCGTTCGTATTCGACCTGGAACTGCTGATCGATGACCCGGTGCTTGACCTTGCCAGTTTGCTGTACCGCCCGGCCTCCCTGCATTTCGGGCCAGCCGGATGCCACGTGCATGGACAATTGCATGAACTCGTCCAGCGTGATCATGTCTCGGGAACCCGACTCTGCCAGGTGCGCCTGGGGCCAAAACTGGCTTGTCTGGCCCAGCGCTTCAGCCAACGAATCTTCAGTGCCCGTTCCGTGCCGCAAATCCTTGACCAGGTGCTCAAGGAGCACGGTATTACCGGCAAGGATCGACGCCTGGAACTGGGCGGCGAATACCCTCCCCGGGATTTTTGCACGCAATATTGCGAGTCAGACCTGCAATTTCTCCAGCGACTGTGCGCCGAGGAACGACTTCACTACCACTTCGAACACCTCGCCCGCGGGCACTGTGTTGTGTTTGGGGATGACCAGCAGCATTTTCCAACCGGCGAACCTGCGGTATTTCGCAGCGAGGGCGATCGGCCGGCGGTGCGGCAGTTCGAACGTCAGCGCTGCGGTGGGACAGCGGCGCAGTGTGCCGAATGCCGCACGGACCTGGCGACCTTGCGCAGCGGTCGGCTGATGCCGCTGTCCGGTCATCCGGTTGCCGATTGCAATCGGCTCTGGCTGCTGACCCGCGTCGAGCATTGGGGCCGCCAGGATACGCCGACGCCTTACCACAATCAGGTCCGTGCCCTGCACTGGCGGGCACCCTTCGAGCCACCCTGTGCGACGGTCAAACCACAGATGCATAGCCTGCAACGGGCGTGGGTCGTCGAGGTCGATGAACCAAGCCCCGACCCGGCAAGGCCGGTACCGGTGCAATTCGACTGGCTTTATCAGGGCGAAGGGGCGACGCCCAGTCATTGTTGGCTGCCCCTGGCCAGGCAGTTGCAGGCCGCTACGTTCTCGCCATTGCGCGAAGGAACCGAGCTGGTGGTGAGTTTTATCGAGGGCGATCCCGATCAACCGCAGATAACCGGGGTGCTGCATGCACCGGCAACGATCGAGGTGACGGACGCCGACACCCCACAGCCCATCTGTGCCCATGATGAGGGTCTGGAGCAATGGTTGCGCTCGGGAGAGCCATTACTGGTGTTGTGTCTGCTGCCCGGCGGTGGCAGCTTCAACCATTGCTCACAGGCGTTGTGCACCTGTCGTCTGGTGACGAAGCTTGGCCAGAGCTCTGGAGCATGAGCACCACACGCACGCCCGAGGCACCCCCGCAGTGGTTGTTGCTGGATGTGCCGGGCACGCCGCAAGCGGGTGTCACACTTCGGCAGATGTTTGCGCAAGCCCGGTGGTACGGGTTGTTCGAGGGTACGGAGTGGCATGTGTTGCATGAGCAGGGACCGCTCCTGGTCGATCTGCGCACCTGCCCGGCACTGGCCGATTTATGCCTCGTCGACGGACAACGCTGGCCCGGATTGTTGATGGTCAGCGAGGCAGGCGCTTCGTCGTTGCTGGCGCATTTGCGGCGCATGCTCACAGTCACGCTTGGCCTGCACCGGGCTCTTTTGAGTTACTACAACCCAATCACGGCCAGCTATTTTTTCGATGCCTGCGATGCTGTTGAACTGAGTCGCTGGCTAGGGCCCATCCACCAGTTGCGCTGGTTCGGCGGTAGTTGGGCCGACCGCGCGATGGGATGTGAGGGCTGGCAGCGCTTGTCCAACCCGGGGCTGGCGATCAGCCCTTTGGCAGTCGAGGAAAGCCTCAGCGCCGGGCAACAAGGAAAACTGCAAACCTGCCTGCTCGAGCAGCATGCCTGGCGCTGGAACCGATCCACCGGTGCCGATTTCCCCCGCCTGTGGGACCATGTGCAGGAGGGGGTGGCGCTGGGTTTCAGCGAGCGCCCGGTGCTTGATGGCTGGATATGGCTACGCTTGCAGTATCCCGACGCCGTGCCCGTGCAGCCGTTGCCGGGCGGGACTCAACAGGAGCGCCTCGATAACCTGCGTCACCTGTGGCAGAACGACCGACCCTGGCCAAGAGGTCGAAATTGATGAAGAGGTCTCGGCGTTTGTCGGGGTCTCGCCCGTTCAGTGAGTACTGCCGGCGAACCATCCATCGTTACGGCGCAGGCGCCAGGCGATCATGCCGAGGGTCAGACTGCGCAGCAGCATGAACAACATGAAGGTTATCCACAGGCCATGGTTGCCTCCGCCTTGCAGTAACCAACCGAAGGGCAGCACCAGCGTCACGGTCAGCAGCATGCCGTTGCGCATTTCCCGGGCGCGGGTGGCGCCGATGAACAGGCCGTCGAGCAGGTAACTCCAGACGGCAATCAGCGGCAGTACGGCGAGATAGGGTAGGTAGACGAACGCGGTGTCACGCACACTCTGAATGTCGGTCTGCATCTCGATGAACAGATGCCCGGCGAATAGAAACAACGCGGCAAAGCCCAGGCTTGCCAGCAACGACCAGCCAACAGCCACCACCAATGAACGGCGCAGGGCATCGCGGTCACGGGCGCCAAGAGCATGTCCGCACAGGGCTTCGACGGCGTGGGCCAGGCCATCGAGGGCGTGGGCGGTCAGCAGCAGGCCATTGAGCAAAAGAGCGTTGGCGGCCACCGTGGCGTCGCCAAGCCGTGTGCCTTGCACCGTGATCAGGAAAAACACCGATTGCAGCGCCAGGCTGCGGATGAAGATGTCGCGGTTGACCGCCAGCAATGGTCGCCAACTCTGCCACAGCGCCAATGCCGCCCAGACGATGTGCCCGGGGTAGGCGCGCAGGGCTTTGCGCGTCATCAGCAAGCCGATCAGTGCACCGGTCCATTCGGCAATCACCGAGGCCCGGGCCGCACCGACCACGCCCCATTCCAGGCCGAGGACGAACCACAGGTTCAGAGCAATGTTGACCAGGTTGGTGCTCAGCAGAATCGCCAGGGGCGCCCGGGCATTCTGGGTGCCGAGAAACCAGCCGACCAGTGCATAACTGGCGAGCGCCGCCGGCAGGCCGAACAGGCGGGTATGGAAGAACTCGCGGGTCAGTTGATCTAGCTCCGCCGACGGTTGCATGAAGTGCAACGCGACCCCGCTCAACGGCATACCCACCGCACCCAGGACCACGGCCAGGCCGATGGCGAGCAGCAGGCCTTGCAACAGAATCTGCCGCAAGGCCGCGCCATCGCCGCGTCCGGCCGCCTGGGCTGCGAACCCGGTGGAGCCCATGCGCAGAAAGCCCATGGCCCAGGCGAGGAAGGTGTACAGGCTGGCCCCGACCGCAACGGCGCCGAGTTGATGGGCGTGGGGCAGGTGACCGATGACGGTGCTGTCGACCAATGCCACCAGCGGTACGGAAATGTTCGAAAGAATCATCGGCGCAGCGAGTGCCCAGACCCGGCGATGGGTAGGGCGGTCGCGCCAGTCGGCGGTCAGGTTGGACATGCAGGCTCCTTGGGGGAGCGGGCATTGTAGCGGCACATCAAGGGCAAGCCGCGATCAATTGTGGGAGCGAGCCTGCTCGCGATAGCGGTGTGGCAGACACTCATATGTTGTATGTGCCGGCATCATCGTCGGAACGCCGCCCGGAGCAGGCTCGCTCCCACAGTGATTTGTGTGGTGTCAGTGGATAATCCAGCTGAGCAACCACAGACCCAGCATTAACCAGATGATCCCCATGATGAACGACGCATTGAGAAAGGCGCGGATCGCCGACCACAGCAGTATCAGCCCGAGGATCAAGGTCACGATGCTGACGACCGAGGTATCCATGCCCAGCGCCTGGGACAGGCCTTCGACAAAATTGCTGCTGGCGTTGCTCAACAGATTGAACAGCCCGCTGAGGCCATCAACGATGAAGCGGATGATCGAGCCGAGTACCTGGCCGAGCCATTCGGAAAAACCTTCTACCTGCATGGAGTGAACGTCCTGATTAAAGAGAATTGAGTCTTGGGCTGTCGATCATGCTGCCGAGTTCCCACAAGCATAGAGGGTTGCACAGATGAGCATGCATCTTCTGCCCCTTGCCTTCACCTGTGATCCCCCCGAAGCTATACGCCTTCAGGAGAGCCCGATGAACCTTGTTGAACTGACCGAACGCCTGCACGCCATCCGTGACCGCAATGACTGGCAGCAATTTCACAGCCCGAAAAACCTGGCCATGGCCGCGAGTGTGGAAATGTCCGAGCTGGTGGAAATTTTCCAGTGGCTGACCGAAGACCAGTCACGCCAGTTGCCGGCGGACAAACTCGCTCACGCCGGGCAGGAAGTCGGTGACATCGTGCTTTATCTTTTGTTGTTGTGCAGCGAGCTGGGCCTGGACATGGACGCCGTGGTGCGCAGCAAACTGGCGGACAGCGAACGGAGGTTCAGCTGATGAGCGACCGTCATTTCGATCAACTGGCGACCCGTTTCGCCGAAAAAATCTACGGCGGTGCCAAAGGGGCGATCCGTCTGGCGGTGTTGCAGGCCGATCTGGCCGAAACCTTGCCCGACCGGCCGCTGCGTGTGCTGGACATCGGCGCCGGCCTTGGCCACATGTCGTTGTGGCTGGCCCAGCGCGGCCATCAGGTGACCCTCGCCGAGCCGGCCGAGCCGATGCTTGAAGGCGCCCGCCAACGTTTTGCCGAAGCCGGGCAGAGCGCCACGTTCATTCAGGCACCCTGGCAGGAACTGCTCGGGCAGCTCACCGAACCCTACGACCTGGTGCTGTGCCATGCGGTGCTGGAGTGGCTGGCCGAACCCCACGCCATCCTGCCGGTGCTGCATCAACTGACCAAGGCCGACGGCTGGCTATCCCTGGCGTTCTACAACCGTGACGCGCTGATTTATCGCAACTTGCTCAAGGGCCATTTCCGCAAGATGCGCAAGAACGACATGGCCGGCGAAAAGCAGAGCCTGACCCCGCAACAGCCCCTTGATCCGCGCGAGCTGGCGGCGCAACTTGAAGGTCTGTGGCAGGTCGAAATACAGAGTGGAGTGCGGGTTTTTCACGATTACATGCCGGTGGAATTCCAGGCCCGCGCCGAGCTGGCGGACCTGCTGGAAATGGAACTGGCCCACCGTCGTCATCCAAGCTTTGCCGGGCTTGGGCGTTACTTGCACTGGATCTGTCGGCCTGTCTGATCGGAGCACGCAATGAAAAATCATTCAGGTGTACTGGTGTTCTGCCTGGGGCTGGCCGCTTGTCAGGGCAGCAACCCTTATGTCGCCACATCCAACCCCTTGCCACCGGCGCCACCCCAGGCCGCCAACACCTTTGACCGCAGCGCTTACCCGGCAGCCCCCCGTGACTATGGACGCTACCGCAGTTGGGCGTGGCTCAATGGGCATCTGCCACCGGGCACCGCCTGGGCCGACTCGGCGCAGATCGCCGAAGCGGTCAGCAATGCGCTGGATCAGCGGGGTTTGCGTCCGCTGCATGACAATCGTCCGGCGGACCTGTTTGTCAGCGCCGACCTGCGGATGGAAACCCGCTTGCGTCAGGTTCGGGACGACTATTACGGCGGCGGTTATGGTGGCTACAACGGCTACGGCCCTGGATATGGCGGATATGCCACCGTGCCGATCATCCGTACCTATCAGGAGCAGGTCGTGGTCGTGCAGGTGGACATGTTTGACGCCAAAAGCGGTCAGCCGATATGGAGCTCCAGTGCTGAAACCGGCAACCGGGGCAGCGAAAGCGAGAGGGCCGATGCCATACGGGAGGCTGTGGAAAAGGCAATGTCGGCGTATCCTCCTAGTTAGCTTCTTGTAGATAAGAAGCATTCCACAGGATCATGTCTTCAACCGGAGAATCATCATGTTCCGCCGTTTTGTTTTACTGGCAGTGGCCGCGCTGCTCAGTGCCTGCGCCGCCAACCAGGTCAATCATGACTTCGACGCCAGCCGCGACTTTGCTGCCTATCGCAGCTGGACCTGGAAAGAACCCGCCCTGCAATACCGTCCCGATGATCCACGGATCAAGAGCGACCTGACCGAACAGCGCGTCCGTCAGGCGGTTGCCGATCAACTGGATCAGCGCGGTCTGCGTCCGGCCGCCGCAGGTGCCAAGGGTGACTTGAATGTGCAGACCTACCTGATTGTCGAAGAGCGGCAGCAACAGGTGACCACCAATTACGGCGGCGGCTGGGGTAACCCGTGGTATGGCTACTACGGCGCACCGATGTACAACGAAACCCGCAATGTCAGCTACAAAGTGGCGACCATTCAGATCGACCTGCTCGATGGCAAGGACGGCAAACTGGTGTGGCGCGGCAGTGACGAGCAGATACTTAGCCGCACGCCGAACCCGACGGATCGTCGTGATGCGATCTGGGAAACGGTCACGCGGATATTGGCCAACTATCCACCGCATGCATCCTAGAATCAGCTGGCTTCTCAACCCCTGTGCTCTCACGGGGGTTTTTTGGATGGTGTACATATCCGTTGCTGCGGTAACGGCGGCTTATGGTTTCGCCCTTACGGCGAGTCCCTTTTGGCAAACGCCCCAAAAGGAACCAAAAGGTCTCGCCCCGAACGTACGGCCCCTCGCTGAGGCTCGGGGTTCCTTCGCTCCGGTATTCATCCGGGGGCATTGCCCTCCGGTCTGCTTCGCGACGACCTACATGCAATGAGTTCGACTGCGTCGAACGGCGCTGCGCGCCCATCCCCGGATGAACACCTCCACTCAGCCTCCCGAGGGGGCGGGTGGATCAAGATCAAAAGCTGCAGGCGAGCTAACGCTCGGCCTGATGAGTGGTGAGGAGCAGCGGGTGTGCGCCGCTCTGCCTTTGCTCTTCTGTGTGCGAGCTTGCTCGCGATGGCGGCCTGTCAGCCGACCAACCCTGTGTAGTTTTCCTCAAGTCCCGAGGAAACCTCCGACATGTTTTTCAGGTTGTCCGTCGGAAGCGCGATCTCTAGCCTTTGTCTGTCGCTGCAAAATCAGTGATCGGGTTTGGTCGCCCGGGTTTAGAATGGCGCACAGTGCCGCGCGAGCGGCATTTTTGTGCTTGCTTAATGGCGAGCTGTGCGTGGGAGGGCCCAGGCCCTGCCGGGTTTCCATTCCCTGGTCGACCAACCTGCGTACGGTTCGCCACCCTTCTGCTTGGTCGCAGTGATGGCGAACTCCAAATTCAAGAATGGAGCTTCACCATGTTCAAACCCACCCCAAATCCACCCGAAACCGACGACGTTTCCCCCTATCAATCCCCCCACTCAAACAAACTCCACGAAGCCGCCGACCGCGCCCTCGATCACTACCTCAATCCACCCATGCAACCAGTCACCCACAAGCCCAGCACGATGTTCGTCATTGCCCCGGACATCGACACCGAGACCCTGCTGGCCCACGCTTGTGAATCACTGGCGTCGGCGAGTGTGATGGCGAGTGATTTCGCGGGGTTTCTGGAAGGCTCGCAGCGCAATACGATGCTGGGGATTGCGCAGGTGATCATGCTGGGTGAGCTGGCGGTGAACCGGGCGCTGGACAATCTCGATCCGCAAGACTGACCACGCAGCTTTTGTGGCGAGGGAGCAATCTCCCTCGCCACAGACATCGGCTTTATCAGGATCAGGCAACCGGCCGCCAGTGCCCGACCATATGCTCAAGATCCCCGGCACCCACCAATTGCAGTTCCCCGCTCGGTCCCGGCGCACTGGCCAGCAACGTCACCTCACTGGGTAACCGTACCGGCTTCTTGAACTGCACTGCGATCTCGACATTCGCTGTCGGCAGGTGCCCGGCCAGCGCAGCCAGCGTGCGTGCCTTGTTCCACAGGCCATGAGCGATTGCGGTCGGGAAACCGAAGAGCCGGGCGCTGGCCGCGCTGAAGTGAATCGGGTTGTAGTCGCCGGACACCTTGGCGTATTGCCGGCCGATGTCCGAGGGCGCTTTCCAGTGTTCGATCTCGATCAAGGCCAGACTGGTTTCCATTTGCTCTTCGAGCGGTTCGCCCTCGAGTTTGACGCCGCGACAGAGCATCCTGCTTTCTGCTGCCCACAACGGGCCCAACTGATCGTCGAGGCTGGTCAGCAGATCGAACGTCGCGCCTTTGGCGTGGGGTTGCAGGTTCTGCACTTGCACGCTGACGCGCACCCGACTCACCCCGCCCATGGGGCGCAGTACACGAATGCGATTGCTCAGGTGGATCAGGCCCAGCAGCGGGAACGGGAAGTCCCTGGCCGTGAGCAATTGCATCTGCAAGGCAAACCCGAGGATGTGCGGGTAAGTCGGCGGCAGCAGGCCGTTGTCGGCGAAACCACAGACCTTGCGATAAGCCGCCAGGCGCTTGGGGTCGACTTCGACCCAGCAACGCAAACCCGAATCGGGCAGGCGGCTGCCGGTGATTTTTCGCCGTGTCGCCGCTCGTGCGTACAACCCCGGCAGGCTGGGTTCGCGGTTGAGTGTGTGCCAGTCGGTGATCATCCTTAAGCCCCCAGAACGTTTTGCCCACACACGCGCAACGCTTGCCCGGTGAACGCGCCGGTGCCCGGTTGCGCGAGCCAGGCCACGGTCTCGGCGACGTCCTGCGGCAGGCCGCCCTGGCCGAGGGCGCTCATGCGGCGTCCGGCTTCGCGCAGGCCGAAGGGAATGCGCGCGGTCATCTGCGTTTCGATGAAACCCGGCGCCACGGCGTTGATGCTGATGCCGCGCTCGTGGAGCAGCGGCGCCCAGGCTTGCGCCAGGCCAATGAGCCCGGCCTTGCTCGCCGCGTAATTGGTTTGCCCGCGATTGCCGGCGATGCCGCTGATGGACGCTAGCAGGATCACCCGGCCGTTGTCGTGCAGGGTGCCGTTGTCGAGCAGGGCTTTGGTCAGCACTTGCGGCGCGTTGAGGTTGACTGCCAGCACCGCGTCCCAGAATTCCGGGGTCATGTTGGCCAGGGTTTTATCCCGGGTGATGCCGGCGTTGTGCACCACGATGTCGAGGCCGTCGGGCAGCTGTTCGATCAACTGCGCGGCGGCGTCTTCGGCGCAGATGTCGAGGGTGATGCTGCGCCCGTCGAGGCGCGCGGCGAGGGCTTCGAGATCGGTTTTGGCCGGCGGCACGTCGAGCAGAATGACGTCGGCACCATCGCGGGCCAGGGTTTCTGCGATGGCGGCACCGATACCGCGTGCTGCGCCGGTGACCAGTGCCTTGCGCCCGGCGAGCGGGCGCGTCCAGTCGGTGACTGGCGTCGCGCACGGATTCAAGCGAATGACCTGCCCGGACACGAAGGCGCTTTTCGGTGAGAGGAAAAAACGCAGCGGGCCTTCCAGCTGCGCCTCGGCACCTTCGCCGACGTAGATCAATTGCAGGGTGCCACCGCTGCGCAACTCCTTGGCCAGCGAACGGCTGAAACCTTCCAGGGCCCGCTGGGCACTGGCGGCGAACGGGTCGCGCAGGGTTTGCGGATCACGCCCGAGAATCACCAGATGCGCACAGTGTTCGAGGTTTTTCATCAGTGGCTGGAAGAACTCACGCAGTTGCTTGAGCTGATCGGTGTGCAGCAGGTCACTGGCGTCGAACACCACGGCCTTGAGTTTCGGTCCGTGGCCGGGAATCCAGGCCGTGGCCAGCGAAGGCTCGGTGCCGTAGCTGTAGATCGCGTCGGTCAGGCGGTTGGCAAAGGCGCTGACGTGTTCCGCCAACGGCCCGCCACCGATCAGCAGTGCGCCTTCTACAGGTCGCAACCGGCCCGCTTGCCAGCGCTCCAGTCTGCTCGGTACCGGCAACCCCAGGGCGCCGACCAGGCGATGGCCGATGGACGAATTGGCGAAGTCGATATAGCGGTCAGACATGGAACGCGCTCCGAAAGCTGGGGTTCAAAGTGTGGACCATGAATGGCGATCAGTCGTTCGATCCACGAGATAAGGCCTACGCTTGGTTACAGTGTAGGAGCGAGCCTGCTCGCGATGGCGATAAGTCAGTCGCCATCAATGTAGCTGAC
>NZ_JAHBCX010000014.1:0-105679 GCF_019955895.1 Pseudomonas sp. GL-B-12 | reverse complement strand
CGCGAATGCGGTGTGTCATGCGATCTGGATGGCGACTGGCACACTGCATTCGCGAGCAAGCCCGCTCCCACAGTCGATTTGCACAGGCCTTAGCTGAACAACTCCGACGCCAAACTCGCCGCCGACAACTCCTCGGTGTACGCCAGCAACAACGGCGCCAGCTCATGCAGCCGCGCCCCCGGCATCCGCGCGCTCGGCCCGGCGATGCTGAGCACGCCGATCACCCGTCCATCGGCGGGATGGCGCACCACTGCCGCAATCGCCGAAGTGCCGATCGCCGAACTCTCCTCGACCCAGGCGTAGCCCTGTTCCCGCGCCAGACGCAGGCGTTCGAGCAATTCGATGTTCGAGCGCGGCGCGTTCGGCCCCACATGTTCCGGCACCTGCGCGCCCTGCCGTTCCACCAGCGACAAGGCTTCGGCATCGCTCATGCACGCCAGCCACGCATGCCCCGAGGCGGTGTAAAACAACGGCGCATCGCGGCCCATGTCCGGGTCGTAACGCAGGCCGGAGCGCGCGCCCTGGGACTTGGCGATCCAGGTCTGACGCTCGCCGTCGATCACGCCCAAGCGCACCAGCTCACCGGTTTCCTGAGCCAGGCGGTCAAGCACCGGCTGCACGATATCGGCACCGCTGCTCGAAAGGTAACGGAAGCCCATCGCCACCAGTTTGGTCGAGAGGTGATAACGCAAATTATCCGGATTCTGCCGCACATAACCGAGGCGGATCAGCTCGGCCAGCAGGCGATGAGTCGCACTCTTGGGGATGTCCAACTGCTCCGCCAGGGTCTGCATCGGCAGGCCACGGGGATCGCTGGTGAGGCTTTCGAGCACACTGAAAACACGTTCGATCTGACTGCCGGCCATGGTCGCTTCCACGCAAAATTTGCTCGATTCTAGAAGACAACCGCACGAATGCGAAATCTGGAACTGACCGTTCGATAACCGCCCGCTTTACGCCCTCCAGACTTGTTCCTCTTCACCTGATTCTTATATTTTCTGGAACAAGATTCCAAAACAATAAAACACCGGAGCTCAAACAATGCCTGCCGAAGCGCACTTTCTTCCCGACATCGACTGCGATGTGCTGATCGTTGGCTCCGGTGCGGCGGGACTGTCGGCGGCCGTGACCGCCGCGTGGCACGGGCTGAAAGTCATAGTGGTGGAAAAGGACCCGGTGTTCGGCGGTGCCACGGCCTGGTCCGGTGGCTGGGCCTGGGTGCCATGCAACCCGCTGGCCCGACGCGCGGGCATCGTCGAAGACGTTGACCTGCCGCGCACTTACCTGAAACACGAACTGGGCGAGCGCTTTGATCCGGCGATGATCGACGCTTTCCTGGAGGCCGGCCCGCGGATGGTGTCGTTCTTCGAACAGTTCACCTCGCTGCAATTCGCCGACGGCAACGCCATTGCCGACATTCATGGCGACACGCCCGGGGCAGGCACCGGTGGACGCTCGGTGATCGCCGCCCCTTACGACGCACGAAAAGTCGGCACTCTGCTCAAGCGTCTGCGCAAAACCATGTGGGAAACCTCGTTCATGGGCATGCCGATCATGGCGGGGGCGGACCTCACGGCATTCCTCAACCTGACCCGTTCGCTGTCGGCGGCCTGGCACGTTACGCGGCGTTTCAGCCGTCACCTGTTCGATCTCGTCGTACATGGCCGGGCGATGCAACTGGTCAACGGCGTGGCCTTGGTGGCACGCCTGGCGAAATCCGCCGATGACCTCGGCGTATTGCTCTGGGAATCAGCGCCCGTGAGCCGATTGCTGCGCGAGAATGATCAGGTACGAGGTGCAGTGGTCAGCACCGCCAAAGGCTCGGTGCGCGTCCATGCACGCAAGGCCGTGGTGCTCGCCGCGGGTGGTTTCGCCAATGACATTGAACGCCGCAAGGCACTGTTCCCCCGCACACCGACCGGGCATGAGCATCTGGCCTTGCCGCCCCTCGGCGTTTGCGGCGATGGCCTGCGCCTGGGCGAAAGTGTCGGTGCCCGGGTCAATAGCGACATGGCGTCCGCCGTCGCCTGGGCGCCGGTGTCGCAGGTGCCGCACAGCGACGGCAGCACGGGACACTTCCCGCACATCATCGAGCGGGGCAAACCAGGCATCATCGGTGTGCTGAGCAACGGCCAGCGCTTCGTCAATGAAGCCAACGGCTACTACGACTACGTCACGGCCATGGTCGCCGCCGCCCCGCCGGGTGAAGAAGTAGCGTCGTGGTTGATCTGCACCCATGGCTTTCAGCGCCGATATGGCCTGGGCATCTCTCGGCCATTTCCGGTGCCGCTGTCATCCTTCATCCGCAGCGGCTATCTGAAAACCGGCAACACCCTTGAGGAATTGGCTGCAGCCTGCGGCATCGACCCGATTAGCTTGCGCAGCACCGTGTCGGACTACAACCGCCACGCGCGCAACGGCGAGGACCCGCAGTTCGGTCGTGGTTCCACGCCCTACAACCGTAAGCAGGGTGACGCATTGCAACAACCCAACCCATGCGTCGCACCGATCGAGCAAGGCCCGTTCTATGCCGTGAAAGTCCAGCCGGGCTGCTTCGGCACCTTCGCCGGGCTCAAGGTCAACCAACATGCCCAGGTCCTGGATGGCGCGGCGCAACCCATCGCCGGCCTGTATGCGGCGGGCGGCGACATGGCCAGCATCATGGGCGGTCACTACCCCGCTGGCGGCATCAATCTTGGCCCAGCGCTGACCTTCGGCTACATCGCCGCGCGCCATATCGCAGGCGTCACTGCTTATGAAAAGGAGATCGACCATGCAGCACATCGTTAACGCACGGGGTTTGAACATGCCGAAACTCGGCCTCGGCACTTGGCCAATGCTCGGCGAGGAATGCACCCGTGCCGTGGAGCAGGCTCTGGCCCTGGGTTACCGACACATCGACACGGCAGCAGCCTACAACAACGAAGACGCTGTCGGCCAGGCGCTGGCGAACAGTCCGACACTCCGCGAGCAGATCCATGTCACGACCAAAGTCTGGTGGGACCAACTGCAACCCGACGCCATGCGCCACTCCATGGACCGCAGCCTCAAAGCCCTGCGCAGCGAATACGTCGACCTGTTCATGCTCCATTGGCCAACCACCGATTGGGATTTGCCGCGCACCATAGAAACCCTGGTGTCGTTCAGGGAGCAAGGCCTGGCGCGCAACATTGGCGTGGCGAATTTTCCACTGCCCTTGCTACGCAAAGTCGTCGAAGAACTGGGGGCGCCGCTGTCAGCGATCCAGGTTGAGTACCACGTGCTGCTCGGACAAAACGCCCTGCTCAACTACGCCCGTCAACAGGATCTTGCGCTGACAGCCTACACGCCACTGGCGCGCAACAAGGTATCCGACATTCCGGCCATCCAGCAGATCGCCGCGAAACACGGCGTACTGCCGACCCAGGTCGCGCTCAAATGGCTGCTCGACCAACCCAACGTGGCCGCGATCCCCAAGGCCAGCAGCGAGTCCAATCAACAGGCCAATCTTGCAGCGCTGGATGTGCAACTGGATGATGAAGACCGTGCCTTGATCGCCAGCCTGTCCAAACGCGAGCGTCAGGTCAGCCCTGACTTTGCCCCGGTGTGGGATGCATTCGACGAATAATCCGCAAGACCGGCGATCGCCCTCTCGATAAAAACCCATCGCAGGACGGAATTCGACGGGATATCCGTGTTCAATACAAACCTGAAATGTTCTCGGCAGCCTCTCGCGGGGTGCCGGGAATCAGCCTGTGCGCGAGAAAAAGACGGACGACCGGACTGGCGCCGCTCCCACTTGGCGGCAACACTCATCGCACGGAGCTTTACCCGGAACAGAAGAGGATTCCCACATGCTATGGAAAAAAGGCCGACGCAGCGACAACGTGGTCGACGCCCGTGGCGATGATGTTGGCGGCGGTGGCGGCGGCATGCGTTTTGGCGGTGGCAAAGGCCTGAGCCTGACGGCGATCCTGCTGATCGTCGGCATCGGCTGGATCACCGGCCAGGATCCGCTGCAAATCCTCGGACAACTGACCGGGCAAATGGACCAGCAATCGGCACCCGCCACCAACCAGAGTCGCCAGGCACCACCGGTCAATGATGAGAGCGCGGAATTCGTGCGCTCGATCCTCGGCGATACCGAGGACACCTGGGGCGCAATTTTCCAGCAGGCCGGCCGCCAATATAAGGACCCGACCCTGGTGCTGTTCAGCAATCGCGTGAATTCGGCCTGCGGTCTGGCCACCTCGGCGACCGGCCCCTTCTATTGCCCCACCGACCAGAAGGTCTACCTGGACATGGCGTTCTTCCAGGAGATGTCCCAACGTTTTTCCGCCGCGGGCGACTTCGCCCAGGCCTACGTGATCGCTCACGAAGTCGGACACCACGTGCAGACCCTGCTTGGGGTGTCCGCAAAAATTCAGGCAGCACGCCAACAAGGCCGGCAGATGGAAGGCGACGGCGGTTTGCTGGTTCGTCAGGAACTGCAAGCCGATTGCCTGGCCGGCGTCTGGGCCAACAATGCGCAGAAGCGCCTGAACTGGCTGGAACCGGGCGACATCGAAGAAGCACTGAACGCAGCGAACGCCATCGGCGACGATCGTTTGCAGCAACAGGGTCAGGGCCGCGTGGTCCCGGACTCGTTCACCCACGGTACGTCGGCGCAACGGGTGCGCTGGTTCAAAACCGGTTTCGCCCAAGGCCAGGTTGGCCAGTGCGATACCTTTGCGGCGAAAAATCTGTAAATGAAGAAGTGGTTGTTGGTTGTTCTGTTTACTTGCGCAACGTCCCAGGCCGCCGAGCATGGGGTCAAAGACCTCAGCTCAGGGCGCCTGTTGTTGAAATCAGGTGAAATCGCGGTGGGCATCAGCCCCGCCCCGGCAAAAATCGAACGGGTGCTGATCATCCTCCACGGTCGCTTGCGCAACGCGCAAACCTATCTGCAGAGCGGTGAGCACGCGGCCGAACTGGCCGGGCAAAGCGCTACGACCCTGGTGATCGCCCCGCAATTCCTCAATGAAACCGATGTTGCTGTCCATCCGGTGGCCGACTCCGTTTTGCGCTGGCAAGGCAATGAATGGATGGCCGGCGGCGAATCCACGGCACCGTTTCGGCTGAGTTCCTACGCGGCGCTCGACGAAATCATCGCCCGCCTGGGTGACCGCCAGCAGTTTCCGGATGTGAAGAAAATCGTCATCGCCGGGCACTCCGGCGGCGCGCAGGTGGTTCAGCGCTATGCGTTGCTCGGTCACGCGCAATCCGAGCTCGATGCGGCCGGCGTGCAGGTGCGCTACGTAATCGCCAATCCGTCCTCCTATGCTTATTTCGATGAGCGCCGGCCCGTGGCGTTCAGCCACGCCGGTTGCCCGCAATTCAATCGCTGGAAGTACGGGCTGGCGGATTTACCAGCCTACGCCGAAGGGCAAACCGCCGCGCAGTTGCAGGAAAGTTACCTCAAGCGTGAAGTCGTTTATCTGCTGGGGCAGCAGGACATCGACCCGAATCATCCGGCGCTGGACAAGAGCTGTGAGGCCAGGGCGCAAGGGCCGTATCGATTGGCCCGAGGGCGTTACTACTTCGATTATCTGAAGCGGCTGCAACCGCAAGGGTTGAATCAGCAACTGATTGAAGTACCCGGAGTCGGGCATGACGGGGACGGGATGTTTACCTCGCCGGAGGGGCAGAAGGCTTTGTTTGGGCAGTAGGATTTTCGAGGTTTGAACTGACGCCATCGCGAGCAGGCTCGCGATGGCGGTTGACCAAGCAACGAAGCACTCAAGCCAAAAGCATCTGCCGCAACTCAACACAATCCGCCGCATGCCAATCGGTCAATTCCGGCCATGGATTATCCGGCAGATTCACCAAAACAGTCCGCGCTCCCGCCGCTCGCCCGCAATCGAGATCGAAGCGGTAGTCGCCAACCATCACCATCTCGCTCGCCGGCACCTTCCACGCTTCAGCCAGTTTCAGCAACCCGCCCGGATGCGGTTTGGGCGGTGCATCATCACGGCCCAACACATCCTGCAGCGCAAAGCAGTCGGCCAGGCCAATGGCCTCCAGCGTGACATGTGCCAGCTCCCGGGCATTGCGCGTGAGAATGCCCAGGCGATAACCGCGCCCGGCCAGTTCACGCACCAACTCCACCGCACCCGGCGCCGGTTGCGAACCGAGGGCCAGGTCCCGCTCATGCTCCAGCAGCCACGCATGTTTGGCTGCGGCTTCATCGGCCGGCAGCGCGGCGAGGTGGGTCAGGATGTCGTGTTCGGCAGGAATCGCCAACGCCACGCGAATCGCCGCGAAGTCGTGCACGGCCACCGTCAGGGTGCCGTCCATGTCAAACACCCAGTGACGCACGTCGGCCAGGCTCATGCCCAATCCTTGCGGTGACGGATCAAGCCTTCCTGGGTGACCGAGGCCACCAGTTGCCCGGCGCGGTTGAACACGCTGCCACGGGAGAATCCACGGGAGTTGCCAGCCCACGGACTGTCCATCGCGTAGAGCAACCAGTCATCGGCACGCAGATCCTGGTGGAACCACAGCGCGTGATCGAGGCTGGCGACCTGCATGTCCTTGTGCCACACCGACTTGCCGTGGGGCTGCATCGAGGTGACCAGCAGACCGAAATCCGATGCATAGGCCAGCAGGTATTTATGCAGCGCCGGCGAATCGGCCAAGGCGCCGTCGGCGCGGAACCAGACGTACTTGACCGGATCGGAGGGCAGCGGGTTGTACGGGTCTTTCTCGGTCACCGGGCGAAATTCGATCGGCTTCGGGCACAGCAGTTTTTCGCGCATTTTCTCGGGGATCAGATGCGCGCGCTGCTGGGTGATTTCCAGTTCCGATGGCAGGTTTTCCGGCCCGACCACTTGCGGCATTTCGGTCTGGTGCTGGAAGCCTTCTTCGTCGTACTGGAACGACGCACTGCACGTGAAGATCGGGTGGCCCTTCTGGATCGCCGTCACCCGGCGCGTACTGAAACTACCACCGTCACGCACCCGGTCAACCTGATACACCACCGGCAACCCGGCATCGCCCGGACGCAGGAAATAGCCGTGCATCGAATGCACATGGCGCGCCTCTTCAACCGTCTGACTGGCCGCCGACAGCGACTGGCCGAGCACCTGACCACCGAACAGCTGACGAAAACCCAGGTCCTGGCTACGGCCACGGAACAGGTTTTCTTCGATCGGTTCCAGGGTCAGCAGGTCGACCAGATCATCCAACACTTGGCTCATTCAGATGCTCCTCACGCAAAACATTGCCGCGCAGCCTTGGCTGCAACGGTCGATTCAGTTTCTGGACAGGGCCCATGAGGGCCATTGTAAACGTCCGTGTCAGGTTATCCATGCAAGGTTTGCAGCCATTGCTCGCGGCTGATGCGATACAGCACATGCCGACGCAACGGATGATCGGCCTCGAGTCGCGGGTGATCGAAGTCATTTTCCGGATCATGGTGCATGCCGATGGCCTGCATGACTTTCTCTGACGGCAGATTGGTTTGCGTCGTGAAGGCCACGACCTCTTTCAGCGGCAAGCGGTCGAACCCGCAGCGCAGAGCGGTCCACGCCGCTTCACTGGCGTAACCGAGGCCCCAGTGCTCGCGGGCCAGGCGCCAGCCGATTTCCGTGGCCGGGGTGAAAGGCGCGTCGAATCCGACCACGTTGAGCCCGGTAAACCCGATGAACTGGCCAGAGTCCTTTCGCTGCAAGGCCCAGAGACCATAACCGTGCTCGGCGAAATGACCACGGATTCGCCCGATCAATGATGCGCTTTCCAGCCGGCTCAAGGTTGCCGGGAAATAGCGCATCACCTGCGGATCGGCACACATCGCCGCAAAATCCGCTAAATCTTCATCGCGCCACTGGCGCAACAGCAGCCGAGCGCTTTCAAGTTCCAGTATTGGCTCCATCGTGCCCCGCCCCTCCATTTCAATGTCGCAAGTCTACAACGCTGGTAGGATCCTTCTCTCATTCCTACATGAAATGACCATGCCACTGCCGCTGATTTATCACGAAGACTACAGTCCCGAGTTTCCGGCGGATCACCGCTTCCCCATGGACAAGTTCCGCCTGTTGCGCGATCACCTGGTGGACAGCGGCCTGACCTGCGACACCGACCTGCTGCGCCCGGATCTGTGTCCCGCAGAGATTCTCGCCCTCGCCCATGACCCTTCGTATATCGAACGCTACATGAGTGGCGAATTATCCCGCGAAGACCAGCGCCGCCTCGGCCTGCCCTGGACCGAAGCCCTGGCCCGGCGTACGGTGCGGGCGGTCGGTGGCTCGTTGCTGGCGGCCGAGCAGGCGCTGGAACATGGTCTGGCCTGCCACCTGGCGGGCGGCACCCACCATGCGCACTACGATTACCCGGCCGGCTTCTGCATCTTCAATGACCTGGCGGTGATCAGCCATTACCTGCTGGAAAGTGGTCGGGTGAATCGGGTGCTGATCTTCGATTGCGACGTGCATCAGGGCGACGGGACTGCACGAATACTGCACAACACTCCGGAAGCGGTAACCGTTTCCTTGCACTGCGAGAAGAACTTTCCCGCACGCAAGGCCGAAAGTGATTGGGACATTCCGCTGCCCAACGGCATGGGCGATGCCGACTACCTGAAGGTGGTGGACGATGCACTCAACTACCTGCTGCCGCTCTACCAACCAGACCTGGTACTGTATGACGCCGGGGTCGATGTGCATAAGGACGACGCCCTGGGTTATCTGAAGCTGACAGACGAAGGCGTCACCGCCCGCGATGAAAGCGTGATGCGCCATTGCCTGGGCCGCGACATTCCGCTGGTTGGGGTAATCGGCGGCGGCTACAGCAAGGACCGCCAGGCCCTGGCCCGCCGTCACGGCATCCTCCATCACAGCGCACAGCGCGTCTGGCAGTCATCAGGTTGTCATTGAGCTGTGGATGCTTTACCCACAATGCCTGTGGAACTGCCTGTGGATAACCTGAGTGAAAGGGCCTGCAGCCCATGCTGCGTATAGGCTACAGAACACTGGTTGTTTTTTAACCACCTATTGAAAACACCACAAATCAACTGTGTGCGAGCCTGCTCGCGAAGGCGATCTGTCCTTCAACATAGATGTCGACTGATACAACGCTTTCGCGAGCAGGCTCGCTCCCACAGGTATTCGGGCTGGTAGAATGCCCGGCTTATCCCGTCAGACCGCAGCGCATCCCATGACCCAATCCTCGTCAGCCCTTCCCACTCACGTCGCCATCATCGGCGGCGGCCCCGCCGGCCTCATGGCGGCAGAAGTGTTGAGCCAGGCCGGGATCAAGGTCGATCTGTACGACGGCATGCCCTCGGTCGGACGAAAATTCCTCCTGGCCGGCGTCGGCGGCATGAACATCACGCACTCTGAAGCCTACCCGGCGTTTCTCTCGCGCTACGCCGAACGCGCCCCGCAGATCGCCCCGCTGCTGCGCGGCTTCGGCGCCGAAGCGCTGTGCCAGTGGATTCATGAACTGGGCATCGACACCTTCGTCGGCAGCTCCGGCCGGGTATTCCCCTCCGACATGAAGGCCGCGCCGCTGCTGCGCGCCTGGCTCAAGCGCCTACGTGACAGCGGCGTAGTTATCCACACCCGCCACCGCTGGCTCGGCTGGGACGAGCGTGGCGGGTTGCGCATCGACAGCCCGGAAGGCGAAAAAACCGTGCAAGCCGATGCCACCCTGCTCGCCCTCGGCGGCGGCAGTTGGTCGCGCCTGGGTTCGGACGGCGCGTGGATGCTGGCACTGGAGCAACACGGCGTAGGACTGGCGCCGTTGCAACCCAGTAATTGCGGCTTCGAGGTGCAGGCCTGGAGCGGTTTGATGGTCAGCAAATTCGCCGGCGCGCCGCTGAAAAACATCGCCATCGGCCTTAACGATGACGTTCCACGACTCGGCGAATGCGTGATTACCGCCACCGGGATCGAGGGCAGTCTGATCTACGCCCTGTCGGCCCCCATCCGCGAGGCGATCAACCAGCACGGTTCGGCAACCATTCATCTGGACCTGTTGCCGGGCCGGCCTGTGGATAAAGTTATGGCGGCGTTGAGCAAACCCCGGGGATCGCGCTCCATGGCCAAGCACCTGCACAGTCAGTTGGGTATCGATGGGGTCAAAGCGGCGCTATTGCGTGAACTGACCAGCGCCGACTGCTTTGCCGACATGGCCTTGCTGGCCAACGCGATCAAGGCATTGCCACTGACGCTGGTGAAGACCCGCCCACTGGACGAGGCCATCAGCAGCGCTGGCGGTGTGTTGTTCGAGGCGATGGATGAGCGATTGATGCTCAAGCAACTGCCCGGCGTGTTCTGCGCCGGGGAAATGCTCGATTGGGAAGCGCCGACCGGCGGTTATCTGCTGACCGCGTGTTTCGCCAGTGGGCGAGCGGCAGGGTTGGGGATGGTGGAATGGCTTAGAGGCAGCGACAAGTTATAAGCTGCAAGCTGCAAGCTAACGGCTCTAACTTGCCGCTTGTAGCTTGTAGCTTGCCGCTTGCAGCTGCTTCTTTAAGGCTTGCGCTTGCGCGGCCCGGTATTGAACACCGGCACCTTGCGCACAGGCTTGATCGAAGGCTCCGCCGGCGCAACCTCACCGCTATCAACCCAGCGACCCAGATTGCGTTTACCACCGCCACCACCGGAAGCCTTGGGCTTCTTCGGTTTCTTCGGTTTCTTGACGACCTGACCGCTGGCATCGGTGTCCGGCACACGGTGCTCGGGTTCGAAGTCCGGCTCGTTCTGCCGCTTCAAGGTCTGGCGGGTCAGCATCTCGATGGCCGACAGCAAATTCACTTCATCAGCACACACCAGGGAAATCGCCTCGCCCGTCGCCCCCGCACGGCCGGTACGACCGATGCGGTGGATGTAGTCTTCAGCAACGATCGGCAAGTCGAAGTTGACCACCAACGGCAAGTCTTCGATATCCAGGCCACGGGCCGCCACGTCGGTGGCGACCAGAATCTGCACTTCGCTCGCCTTGAACCTGTCGAGTGCGCGCTGACGAGTCGCCTGGGGTTTGTCGCCGTGGATGCCGTCGGCATTGATGCCCAGGCCCTGGAGTTTATCCACCAGCGCATCCACGCCGTTGCGGGTCTTGGCGAACACCAGTACCTGCTTCCACTTGCCCTTGCGCATCAGGTGCACGAACAGCTCCGGCTTGCGCTTCTTGTCCACCGTCACGATCCATTGCTTGACCGTATTGGCCGCAACGTTGCGCGGGCTGACTTCAATGCTCAGCGGGTCGTTGAGCATCTGCCCGGCCAGCAGGCGGATGTCGTCGGAGAAGGTCGCGGAGAACAGCAACGTCTGACGTTTCTTCGGCAGCGCGCGGTAAATGTTCGCCAGCTCCTCGGAAAAGCCCAGGTCGAGCATGCGGTCGGCTTCGTCCAGCACCAGGGTTTGCAGCTGGTTGAACTTCAGCGCGTTCTGGCGGAACAGGTCGAGCAAACGGCCCGGGGTCGCCACCAACAGGTCGACACCGCTGCGCAGCTTCATCATCTGCGGGTTGATGCTGACGCCGCCGTATACCGCGTAGGTGCGCAGCGGCAGGTTTTCGGCGTACTGGCGCACGGCTTCGTGAACCTGCTCGGCCAGTTCGCGGGTCGGCACCAGGATCAGCGCGCGGACCGAGTTGGCGGTGACTTTCGGCCCTTCCATGGCCAGCAGTTGCAACAGCGGCAGGGCGAAACCGGCGGTCTTGCCGGTGCCGGTCTGGGCGGCGGCCATCAGGTCGCGACCGGCCAGCACCGCCGGAATGGCTTGCGCCTGAACCGGCGTCGGAGTCTGGTAGCCGAGCGTCTCGAGGGAGCGCAGCAAGGGTTCGATCAGGCCAAGGGTGGCGAAAGTCATGGGAGTACCGTAGGAAAATTCAGCGCGGTTGTGCAAAACGAGTGTGCAATGGCGCGCAGTTTACCCTAATTCACACGGGATTCTGCCGGTACTGCCGTCGTTACCACTGGCCGCTCTGGCGTGCGACGCCATTGTGGCAAGCCGATCAACACCACGGCGCTGATGATCACCGCCATCGCCAGGGCTTCTTCGATACCAATGGTTTCACCGACGAACACGATCCCCAGCAACACCGCCACCGCCGGGTTGACGTAGGCATAACTGGTGGCCGCGGCCGGACGCACGTGTTTCAACAGGTACATGTAGGCGTTGAAGGCGATGATCGAACCGAACACCGTCAGGTACGCCAACGCGGCCCAGCCTTCGATCGGCGGCACCTTTTCCAGGTGTTCACCGCTGACCGCACTGGCGATAAGCAACACGACGCCGCCCACCAGCATTTCCACGGCACTGGCCATTGCACCTTGAGGCAACGGCAAGTGTTTGCTCCACACCGAACCAAAGGCCCAGGTCGCCGCCGCGAATATCAGCAACGCCGCGCCCAACGGGCTCGATTGCAGGTTGGAGCCGAGGTTGAGCATGCCGATGCCGATCAGCCCGAGTACGATCCCGGCCCATTCCAGACGAGTATTGCGCGCGCCCCAGAAATACCCACAGAGCAAGGTAAACAGCGGCACCGTCGCCACTGCCAACGCCGCCACCCCGGAGGCCACGCCCGTGTGTTCGGCCACGCTCACCGCGCCGTTGCCGCACGCCAGCAGCAAAATCCCGATGATCCCGGCGGCTTTCCATTGCGCCCAGGTCGGCGCCGGCGCCCCGCGCCAGCGCAGGAAGGCATACATCAAGGTTCCGGCGATCACGAAGCGGATGCCCGCAAGCAGCAACGGCGGCCAGGACTCCACGCCGATGCGGATCACCAGGTAGGTCGAGCCCCAAATCACATACAAGGCGAAGAAGGCAGCGATCAAGGGTAAGGGAAAGCGACGAAGGCCGGACATGGGGGCAGCTCACAGGCAAGGACAAGTGAACGGCTATTCTAGAAAGGCCAGCGTCGAAAAATAAGTTACAAAACCTGTTTAAAGCGCCAGTACACTTTTCAAAACACGGAGTTCAGCGCTATAAACCGTGTTTTCGAAAGTCGGCCATTTTCAGGAGTCACCCCGATGGATAAGTACGACCGCATGCTGCTCAGCGCCCTGCTGGAAAACGGTCGCGCGTCCTACGCGGACCTGGCGCGCAAGGTCAACCTGTCCGCCCCTGCCGTGGCCGAGCGCGTGGCCAAGCTCGAAGCCAGCGGCGTGATCACCGGCTATCAGGCGAAAGTCGACATGGCCAAGCTCGGCCTGCCGATCCAGTGCGTGATCGAACTGCGCCTGAACCAGCACGGCAACCAGAAAGCCTACGACGACCTGATCAAAATCCCGCAATTGACTGAATGCCATCGGGTGACGGGCGACCCGTGCGTGATCATGCAAGCGGCGGTGGGCTCGATGCCGGAGCTGGAAGAACTGATCAACCGGATCGCCACGTTCGGGTTCAGCAAGACGTCGATTGTGTTGTCCAGCGCCATCGAGAAGCGGGTGCCGTTGGGGCATATCGAGGGGAATGGCAAATAAACCCAAGACCACAGCAGATCAAAATGTGGGAGCGGGCTTGCTCGCGAAAGCGGTGTGTCATTCAACAATGATGTTGACTGAACTGGCGCTTTCGCGAGCAAGCCCGCTCCCACAGAAGATTTGCGGTGTTTTCGGGATCAGCGATAACGCTTGAGGTGCTCGCCCACTTTCGCCGCAGGGACCTTCTGCAACTTGCACAGCAAGTCATGGGACAGCTCGCGCAAGCCATGCTTCTGGCGCAACTCTTCAGCCAGATGCACCGTCAGGTTGGCTGCCATCTCGGCGTCGGCCATGGCCCGGTGGGCCTTGCCGGTGTTGGGCAGGTTGGCGAAGGTGGTGAGGGTGCCGAGTTTGTGGTTCGGCGCGGCGGGCATCAGGCGGCGGGCCAGCAGCAGCGAGCAGGCAAAGTTCTGCAAGCGGGTGCGTTTGATTCGCCCGAGCTCGAAGTCCCAGAACTTCTGGTCGAATGCGGCGTTATGCGCAAGCAACGGGGTGCAGCCGACGAATTCATTCACCTCGTTCATCACCTGCTCCGCCGACGGAGCGGTACGCAGCATGGCGTTGCTGATGCCGGTGAGTTGCTCGATGAAGGCCGGGACGCGCACGCCGGCGTTCATCAGGCTTTGGTAACGCTCGACGATGCGCCCCTGTTCAAGGATCACCACGGCGATTTCCGTGGCCCGGCAGCTGCTGCTCGGGGAGATCCCGGTGGTTTCAAAGTCGATGACTGCTATGCGTTCCAAACCTGGTTCAACTCCGTAAAAATCAATTCTTGAGCAGCAACGCGCCTTCGATCGGCACGTAGCGGCTGGCGGCGCGGATCAGCGAGTTGGCGGTCAGGCCCGGCACGCCGTAGGCCACCGCTTGCACCCCGTGCTTGCTGATGATGCGTTCCAGCAGCATGTCGAAATCACCGTCGCCGGAGGCCAGGACGATTTCATCGACATGGTCGGCGGCGTCCATGATATCGAGGGTGATGCCCACGTCCCAGTCGCCCTTGGCCGAACCATCGCTGCGCTGGATGTACGGCTTGAGCTTCACGGTGAAACCGAGGTTGCGCAGGATTTGCTGGAACTGTTGCTGTTTGCTGTCGCCACGGTCGATGGCGTAGGCGTAGGCTTCGACGATCTCGCCCTGTTTGCTGATGTCAGCCCACAGTGCGGCGTAGTTGAAGTGGCAACCATAAGCCTGACGCACGGTGTAGTAGAGGTTCTGGACATCGGCGAACACTGCGATTTTTTTCACCGGCTTTCCTCAAGGCTGAATCAGGCACCAGGCCCGAAAGGTTGCCCAGTATGCCAGCCCAAAGGATTGTTCCGCGAATAATCGGCTATGTGGCAAGGGAGCAAGCTCCCTTGCCACTGACGTGTCAGACGAAGGAATCGTCGTCGCCGCCGAAGAACGATGAGTTGTCATCGCTGTAGTCGGCGTCGCTGAACCCGCCCTGATCGTTGCTATATGAATCGTTACCAGCCATGCGCTGGTCATCGCCCCAGCCATTGTTGCCCTGGTCGTTGACCTGGGCCGGCTCTTCCTTGATGACTTCGACGACTTCCGGTTGCTGATTGTGATGGAACAGGCTGCTGATGCCTTGTGCCAGCATCACGCCACCCGCCACGCCGGCGGCGGTTTTCAGCGCACCGCCGAGGAAACTGCTGCCGGCCGCTGCCGGAGCCTGTTGCTGGGGTGCATAGCCCTGCTGTGGAAAGTTCTGCTGCGGGGCGCCGAAGTTCTGCTGTGGCGGTTGCGAACCGAACGACGAGCGTCCCGGCTCACGCCAGCCACCGCTCGATGGCGGTGCGCTCTGGGTTGGCGCGGTCTGTGGCTCACGAGAGCTGCCGCCAAAGATGCTCGACAAAAAGCCACCACTACTCGGCGCAGGAGCCGGGGTCGCCTGGGCCTTGGCCTGTTGCAGTTCGGCCTGCAATTGCTGGACTTGCTGGGTCAGTTGCCGGTTCTGTTCATCGAGGCTCTTGATTGCTGCCTCTTGCACCAGAATCGCCTGGGTCATGAAATAACCTGCCGCGGGCTGGCGCGTCAGGTGTTCCTTGATCCGCGCCTCGGCCTGGGCGTCGCGCGGGGCTGAGTCCGTTTCGGCCTGTTGCAGCCGGGAAAACAGTCCATCGATCAGGGTTTGTTCTTCGCTGTTCATGGCGACCTCGTAGATTGCCGGGAAAATCGTTGCCTTTATCCGATGAGGATAAGGTGCTCAACCTTAATGGAGGCTGAAACAAGATGTTTCAATGTCCTTTACCGAACGTTTACGTTTGCGTCTGCGAGCGCTTGATCGGTTAAAGTGAGTCACTGCCTCCAACCTGCGATACCGACTGATGAATCCGTTAGATGTGCTGCGTGACTCCCTGTATTTCTTCAAGCGCAATCTGGGCCAGATCGTGCAGCTGTGCCTGCCACTGGTGATGCTTGAGGCACTGCTGCAACAAGTGGTCGACCACTCCACGGAGCCGGACAGTTTCCCCGGCATCAGCGTGATTGTCGGCTTGCTGGTATACCCGCTGTACACCGCCGCGCTGATTCTGTTTCTCGACGCCCGCAGCCGCGGCGAGTCGCCGAGCAACCGCGAGCTGCTGTCTAGGTCCGCCTACCTGTGGCCGCGCTTCGCCCTGCTGACGGCGCTCAATACCGTGTTGATTCTGCTGGGCCTGTCGCTGTATTTCCTGCCGGGTATCTACCTGATGGTGACCCTGGCGTTTGGCGAATACCTGCTGGTGTTGCGCGGCCTCGCGCCGCTGGCGGCCATGAAGGAAAGCCTGCGCATGACTAAAGGTCACTTCCTGCGCATCCTGCTGTGCATTCTGTGTGTGATGGGGCCACTGTGGCTGCTCAAGGGGGCCACCCTGGCGGTGTACCCGGAACCTCAGAACCCGGTGGTTTCAGTGCTGATCGACAGCGCCCACAGTTTCCTGCAGCTGTTTACCAGCGTGGTGCTGTTCCGACTGTTCATGCTGATCAACCCGCTGCCTGAGCGAAATGACAGCGCGCTCTGACCTTGGGCGCGACCATCGCTCTCGGGTATGCTCGGGAACAATCCTGTAACGCTAATAAGCCGAGCCATGACCCGCCTACTGCGCTACACCCTGCTGGGCTTGCTGATCGTGATCGGCCTGATCGCCGCGATGACCTACAGCCTGACCTGGCGCCCCGATGCCAAAGAAGTGTTGCCCGTCAGTTGCAGTGCCCAGGCCCCCGCCCTGGTCCCCGGGCAGGCGTTGAAGGTGATGACCTGGAACGTCCAGTACCTGGCCGGCAAGCGTTACGTATTCTGGAATGACCTGGCCGCCGGTACCGACGAACGCCCCACAGCGGAAGACATGGCCTTCAGCCTCGACGAAGTGGCGCGGGTGATTCGCGACGAACAACCGGACATCGTGCTGTTGCAGGAACTCGACAACGGTGCCAAGGCCAGCGCTTACCAGAACCAGCTCAAACTGCTGCAGGAGCGGCTCGCCGACTTGTATCCGTGTGGCACCAGCGCGTTCGACTGGAAGGCCGACTTCGTGCCGAACCCGCACATTTTCGGCAGTGTCGGCCGGCAACTGGCGACCCTGAGCCGTTACCAGATCGAACATGCCGAACGCCTGCAACTGCCCATCACCTCGGGCAATCCGCTCAGCCGCCAATTCAAACCCAGAGATGCCTTGCTGGTGAGCTACTTGCCGTTGAGTGATGGCGGGCAAATAGCGGTGCTCAATACTCATCTGGACCGCGCCAACCAAGCCGACAACACCTTGCAAAACCAGGTGAACTCCGTGGCCAGGACCCTCGATAAATTCGAAAGCCGTGGCACGCCGTGGCTAATCGGTGGGGATTTCAACCTGTTGCCGCTGGGCCAGTATCGACGCCTGTCCGACGCACAACGCGCGCCCTACTCCGCCGACAGCCCGTTGCACCTGCTGTGGGACAAGTACCCGATGATCCCGAGCAACAACGAAGCCAGTGGTATCGACCGCGAACGCTGGCTGACCCATTACCCAAACGATCCCGGGCTGAACGGCCCGGACCGGACTGTCGACTACCTGTTCTACAGCCCGCGGATCAAACGGGTGGAGGCGATGGTGCGGCAGGACGATACGTTGCGTATCTCCGATCACCTGCCGGTGATTGCCCGGTTCCTGTTGTCGGCTGCGCCTTAGCGCCGGCTCCAGGTAAACGCAATACCTGTGGGAGCGGGCTTGCCCGCGATGACGTAGTGTCAGTCGACATCATTGTTGAATGATAAATCGCTATCGCGGGCAAGCCCGCTCCCACAGGGATGGTGCATGGCCTCAATCAGCCTTAATGCACCTCCTCCAGATCATCATGCAGCAGCCCGAAGATCTCGCGCTTCATCTCGATGAACGAGCGCTCCATGACCATGTCCAGGTTGCGTGGGCGCTCGATCGGCACATCCAGAATCTGTTTGATCCTGCCAGGTCTAGCGCCCATGACGTAGACCCGGTCACCCAGCAGAATCGCTTCGTCGATGTCGTGGGTCACGAACAACACAGTCTTCTTGCTGTTGCCCCACACCCGCAGCAACAACTGCTGCATTTGCAGGCGCGTCTGGCTGTCGAGGGCGCCGAAGGGTTCGTCCATCAGCAGGATCTGCGGGTCATTGGCCAGTGCCCGAGCGATGGCAACGCGTTGCATCATCCCGCCAGACAACTGCTTGGCGTAGTTGTCGGCAAAGCCGCTCAGGCCCACTTCGTTGACGTAGTAATCGACGATGTCCTTGCGTTGCGCCGCCGGCATGCCGCGCCGCTTGAGGCCGAATTCGACGTTCTGCCGCACCGTCAGCCACGGGAACAGTGTGTAGCTCTGGAACACCATGCCGCGATCTGCACCGGGGCCTTCCACCTGTTGGCCGCCGACGTAAATCTCGCCCGAGGTCGGTTCGGCCAGGCCGGCGGTGAGGTACAGCAGGCTCGACTTGCCGCAACCCGAAGGCCCCACCAGTACGGCGAATTGCTGGTCCGGCACCTCGAACGACACTTCCTCCAACGCGGTAAAAGTACCGCCATCGGGTTTCTTGTAACTCAGGCTGACCTTGTCCACCTTCAGCCGAGGCGCGTTCACCGGGGCAGCATGAGGGGCGGTAAAACGATGAGTGGCGGCGGTTACTGAGCCCATGCGGTGATCCTCAGACGTAGGAAACGGAACAGTTGATCGGTGACCAGGCCCAGCAGGCCGATGATCGCGATGGCGAGGAAAATCACATCCACCTGGAAGCCACGCATGGCCTTGAGGCTCAGGTAACCCAGGCCACTGGACGCGGCGACCAGTTCAGCCACCACCAGGTAAGTCCAGGCCCAGCCCATGGTCACGCGCAGGGTATCGAGCACACCTGGCAGGGAAGCCGGAGCGATCACGTGCAGCACCGCATCACGACGGTTCGAACCGAGGGTGTAGGAGGCGTTGATCAAGTCCTTGGAGATGCCTTTGGACACGTCCGCGATCATCACCAGTTGCTGGAAGAACACGCCGAAGATGATCACCGACACCCGCTGCTCCAGACCGATGCCGATCCACAGGATGAACAGCGGCACGAAGGAAGTCACCGGCAGGTAGCGAATGAAATTCACCAGCGGCTCAAGAAAGGCCTGGACGATGCGGAAGCTGCCCATCAACAGCCCCAACGGCACCGCCACCAGGGACGACACGATGAAACCGACCATCACCACTTCGACGCTGGCCCACACATGCTGACCGAGGGTGCCGTCGCGCCCCAGGCGCACGGCGGCCTCGACCACCGCGCCCGGCGTCGGCAGGAACATGCCCGGCACCACGCCACCGTAGGACAAGCCGGCCCACAGGCCGACCAACAACACCCAGGCCAGGCCGCTCGCGCTCCAGATCACCGAGACCGGCAAACCGGTCTTGGGCGTGATGCAACGGCTCAGCCATGAATTGCGCTTGAACATGCAGCCTCCTAGAGCGGGGTGACGAAGCGGTTGTCGATCAGGTCGTCATTGCTGACGTTGTACGGTTTGCCTTGCAGCTCACTGGCGGTCTCGTTGGCCAGTTTGATCAGCGGTGCGCTGTCACCCGGTTTACCCGGCGCGCCCAAGAGTTTTTCGCTCATGGCCTGATCGTAGAAACGTACGCCTTGGGCGGCCGCTTCCAGTTCCTTTGGATCGGCCAGGTAACCGCCGACACCCTTGGCCATGATTTTGTAGGCTTCCTGCGGATGATCCTTGGTGTACTGCACGGCTTTGTACAAACCGGCCACCAGGGCCTTGACGTCTTCCGGCTGTTTTTCGATGACGGTGCAGTTCAGTGCGACCACATCGACGATCACCCCCGGTGTGCTGCTGCTGTCGACCAGCACCTTGCCTTGCTTCTTGTCGCGAACCATCGACAGGTGCGGTTCCCAGGTCACGGCAGCCGGTACGCGACCGGCGATGAACGCGGTGGCGGCGTCGTCGGCCGTCATGTTCTGCACGGTGATGTCGCTCATTTTCATGCCGTTCTTTTTCAGCAGATAAGACAACCAGAACTGCGAGGTCGAACCTTCGTTCACCGCCACGGCCTGGCCTTTGAGCTCTTGCAGGCTCTTGACGTCCTTGCCTACCAGCACGCCGTCGCCGCCATGGCTGTCGTCCAGCGCGGCCACGGCCTTGAAGCAGAATTGCGGACGGTACTTGAGCACCTCGTCGATGGTCGACGCCGAGCCGGACAACTCGCCGGAAGCTTGTGCGGCCATGTACATCGCCGCTTCTTCGACCACCGGCAACTCGACGGTCAAACCGTTTTCCTTGAAGTAGCCAAGGTCCTGGGCCAGGTACAGGGTGCCGTAGCCGACCCAGGTGGTATGACCGATGGACAGGGTGCCGGCCTGGGCGCTGGTTGCGACCGTCGCGGCGATGGCGGTGACCGCCAGTGGATGGGCAACGCGGGTAAGCAAGGACTTGATCATGGAGCACTCCCAAAGCTGTTGATTTAGTTTTGTCATGGGCAGTACGGCGAGCCCTGAATCGGCTGCAACCTGTGGTCTCTCAGGGACCCTTCGGCGGGCAGCATTCGGCGGGCTGGCGAGACCGATGTTGGCCCAAGGGCGGGATTAGGAAAATGAGGAAATATGTGGATGCGAACGATGAAAAAACTCGTTAGCGCGCACTGTGAAAGGGCGCTGTGGGCGGGGATGCCCGAGGAGGGTGCAAGGCGTTGACAATGTGTTGAATGGGCCATCGCATTCGCGAGCAAGCCCGCTCCCACAGGGGATCCGTGTCAGACACAAATCCAATGTGGGAGCGGGCTTGCTCCGGGCGGCGTTCCGACGAAGAGGCCCGAGAGAGCGCTACATGATCAGAGCCGGCCGTATTCCTGAGCCGTGCGATCCAGCGCTTTCAGGGTCTTGCTGATCAGCTCATCAATCTCTTCACGACTGGCAATCAACGCCGGCGCCATGATCATCCGGCCCAAGGTCGAGCGAATGATCACCCCTTCCTCGAAACCAATCGTCCGGCAGCGCCAGGCGATGTCGTTCTCCTTGGCGAAACGCTTGCGAGTGGATTTGTCTTCGGCCAGTTGCAGCGCCGCGACCATGCCGGTGCCCTGGATGTCACCCACCAGCGGGTGCTTGCCGAACACTTCGCGCAGGCACTGTTGCAGGTACGGACCGATGTCGTCCTTGACCCGCGTCACCACGCCTTCGTCACGCAGGGCCTTGAGGTTGGCAATCGCCACCGCCGCCGCCACCGGGTGCCCGGAATAGGTCAGGCCGTGGGCAAACACGCCGCCCTGCTCCACCAGCACCGAGGCCATTTTCTTCGACAGGATCAAGCCGCCCATGGGGATGTAGCCCGAGGTCAGGCCCTTGGCGATGGACAGGGTGTCCGGCTCGAAACCGAAGTACTCGTGGGCAAACCATTCGCCGGTACGACCGAAGCCGCCGATCACTTCATCGGCGCACAGCAGCACATCGTACTTGCGGCAGATGCGCTGGATTTCCGGCCAGTAGCTTTCGGGCGGGAAGATCATTCCGCCGGCGCCCTGGAACGGTTCGGCGATAAAGCCCGCGACCTTGTCTGCACCCAGCTCGAGGATCTTCGCTTCCAGTTGCTGCGCCGCGTGCAGGCCGAATTCGGCCGGCGTCAGGTTGCCCTCGTGGGCGAAGAAGTACGGCTCGTCGATGTGTTCGATGTCCGGAATCATGCCGCCCATTTCGTGCATGAACTTCATGCCGCCCAGCGCCGTCGCGGCCAGGGTCGAACCGTGGTAACCGTTCCAGCGGCCGATCATGATTTTCTTCTCGGGCTTGCCGAGCACCTGCCAGTAGCGACGCACCGTGCGGATCAACACCTCGTTGGCTTCGGAACCGGAGTTGGTGTAGATCGCGTGGCTGTAGTGAGCCGGCAGCAGGCTGAACAGCAGCTCGGACAGCTCGATCACCTGCGGGTGGGTGGTGTGGAAAAACATGTTGTAGTACGGCAGCTGTTCCAGTTGCTGGCTCGCCGCGGCGGCCAGGTCCTTGCGCCCGTAACCGAGGTTGGTGCACCACAACCCGGACATGCCGTCGAGGTAACGCCGGCCATCGTTGTCCCACAGGTGCAGGCGCTCGCCACGGACCATCACCCGTGGCCCTTCGTCGTTGAGGGCTTTCTGATCGACGAACGCATGGATGTGGTGCGCAGCGTCGGCGGCCTGGTAGTCGCGGGTATCACGTGGTGTGGTCATCGCCAGTTCTCCGTTTTGTTATCAGCGCAATTGAAACCAGGTGGTCTTCAACTGGGTGTATTTATCGAATGAATGCAGGGACAGGTCGCGGCCGAAACCCGACTGTTTGCCGCCGCCAAAAGGAACGGTCACGTCCAGCGCATCGACGCTGTTGACCGACACCGTACCGGCCCGCAATTGTCGCGCCACACGGTGGGCGCGGTTGAGGTCGTCGGTCCACAGCGAAGCCGCCAGACCGTAGACGCTGTCGTTGGCCAACTGCAAGGCGTGGGCCTCGTCGTCGAACACCGTGACGGCGAGAACCGGGCCGAACACTTCATCGCGAAACAGCGGCATGTCCGGGGTCACGCCGGTGAAAATCGTCGGCTGGATGAAGTTGTCCGAGCCGTTGAAGATCGACTGCCGACCGCCACAAACCTTGGTCGCGCCTTGCTGCTCGGCCTGCTGGATGAATTTCATGATGCGCGCGGTCTGACGGCTGTCGACGATGGCCCCGGCGGCGCTCGACGGGTCCAGCGGATCCCCCGGCAACCAGCGCTCGGCCTGGGCCTTGAGGCGTTCGACGAACTCGTCATGAATCGAGCGTTGCACCAGCAGCCGCGAGTTGGCCGAGCAGACTTCGCCCTGATTGAAGAAGATGCCGAACGCGGCTTTCTCGGCGGCCAGATCCAGGTCCTGACAATCGGCGAACACCAGGTTCGCGCTCTTGCCGCCGCACTCCAGCCACACTTGCTTGAGGTTCGACTGGGCCGAGTACTGCATGAAATATTTGCCGACTTCGGTGGAGCCGGTGAACACCAGGCAATCGACGTCCGGGTGCAGGCCCAGTGCCTTGCCGGTCTGTTCGCCGAGGCCCGGCAGTACGTTGAGTACGCCTGCCGGAATCCCCGCCTCCAGCGCCAGCTCAGCCAGTCGCAGGGCAGAAAACGGCGACTGCTCGGCCGGTTTGAGGATTACCGAGTTACCGGCGGCCAGGGCCGGGGCGAGTTTCCACGCCGCCATGTCCAGGGGGAAATTCCACGGCACCACGGCAGCCACCACGCCCAAGGCTTCACGAGTAATGGTTGCCAGCACGTTCTGCGCACTCGGCGCGACCTGATCGTAGAGTTTGTCGAGGCTTTCGGCGTACCAGCGGAACACTCCCGCGGCACCCGGTACGTCGATGTTGTAGGCATCGGCGACGGGCTTGCCCATGTTCAGCGAATCGAGCAGCGCCAGCTCTTCACGGTTTTCGAGGATCAAGTCGGCCAGGCGCAACAGCACTTGCTTGCGTTCGGTCGGCGAGCGCGCAGCCCAGGTGCCAGCCTCGAAGACCTGCCGCGCATTGTGCACCGCCGCGTTCACGTCTTCTTCACCGCAGGCGGCAATGTTGGCCAGGCATTGCCCGGTGGCAGGGTTTATCGCGGCGAAAGTCTGCCCCGATTGCGCCGCGCGGCGCTGGCCGTCGATCACGGCCTGGTCGGGAAACCGCAGGGAAGCGGCCTTGCGTTGCCAATACTCAAGCTCGAACACGTTCAGATGCTCCAGAGGACATTCTTGTGTATTGGATAGTCGCTCAGGCCCGAGCGGTGGAAAACCAGTAAAAATGTGTTCGCAGGCCAAGAAAAAACTACGTAGCCAATCTCCCTTCTGGCGCAGCATGTGGTTATTGTTCAAACACAACAAATCGCTGCCCGAGCGGATAGGGGTGGCGCGCAAATTGCCAGGATGCCTGATCCGTTCTCCCCCGAGGTTTGCTGTGGCTGCCTACAATCTGCGTCAACTGAAATACTTCATCACCACCGTCGAGTGTGGCAGCGTCGCCGAGGCCTCGCGCAAGCTGTACATCGCCCAGCCTTCGATCTCCACGGCCATCAAAGGGCTGGAAGACAGCTTCGGCGTGCAACTACTGATTCGTCACCATGCACAGGGCGTGTCATTGACCCCCAGCGGTGCACGTTTCTACCGCAAGGCCCAGGAACTGCTGCGCATGGCCAAGGAGTTCGAGCAGAACGCCCTGGCCGACAACGACGTGGTGTCCGGGCAGATCGATATCGGCTGTTTCGAAACCGTCGCGCCGCTGTATCTGCCGCAATTGATCGCCGGGTTTTCGGCGTTGTACCCGGGGGTGGAAATCCGCATCCGCGACGGCGAGCAACAAGAGTTGGTGCAGGGCCTGACCTCCGGCGCCTTCGATCTGGCGATCCTTTACGAGCACGATCTGGACGGCACCATCGAGACCGAACCGCTGATGCCGGCGCAACGACCTTACGCGCTGCTGCCGGCGGATCACCGCTTTGCCCAGCAGGCGCAGGTGTCGCTGCGGGATCTGTGCCTGGAGCCAATGATTCTTCTGGACGTGCAGCCGAGCCGGACCTACTTCGTCAGCCTGTTCGAAGAGCTGGGCCTGACCCCACGCATCGCCTTCAGCTCGCCATCGATCGAGATGGTGCGCGGCATGGTTGGCCAGGGGTTCGGGTTTTCGATACTGGTGACCAAGCCGCACTCGGAGTGCACCTACGACGGGCAGAAAGTGGTGTGCGTGGACATCGCCGAAGACGTCACCGGATCCGGCCTGGTGGCGGCATGGCTCAAGCGCGGGCAACTGACCAAACCGGCGCAGTTGTTTGCGGACTATTGCCGCGAACAACTGACCGCCAAATCCGAAAATCCACAGTAACCCCTGTGGCGAGGGAGCAAGCTCCCTCGCCACAGGTTGGGGTGTTGCCTTGGCGATTATTTACGGGGCTTGATCCGCGCAGTCGCCTCCGCCACCAGCGGATCATCCGGCCAGTAATGCTTCGGATAACGCCCCTTCAAATCCTTCTTCACCTCGGCATAGGTGCTGCGCCAGAAGTTGGCCAGGTCCTGAGTCACCTGCACCGGCCGCCGCGCCGGGGACAACAGATGCAGCTTGACCACCTGCCGGCCCCCGGCGATGCGCGGGGTCTCGGCCAGGCCGAACAACTCCTGCAAACGCACCGCCAGAATCGGCGGCTGTTCGCTGTAGTCCAGACGAATCGAAGAGCCCGACGGTACGCTAAAATGATGCGGCGCCAGCTCGTCCAGCCGCTGCGGCAGCGGCCATGGCAACAGGTTATGGACAATGCTCGACAGGTCCAGGTTGGCAAAGTGACTGAGCCGCGAAACCTTGCCCAGATACGGCATCAGCCAGTGCTCCAGACTCTTGAGCAATGCCGTGTCGCTGACATCCGGCCACTCACTCTCGCCCTTGCCGGCGAGGTCCAGTTGCCGCAACAAGTCGACCCGCGCCTGCCACTGACGCAGCTCCGGGGTCCACGGCAACAGCTCCAGGCCTTTGCGCCGCACCAAGTTCACCAGTGCCTGGCTGCGGGCGGTTTCGTCGAGGCCCGTCAGTGGCTCGCGGCTGAGGATCAGTTCGCCAACCTTGCGCTGACGCTCGGCCCGCAGCACGCCCTCGCGTTCATCCCAATCCAGTTGATCGACGCAGCGCACCTGCTCGGCCAGCACGGAATCGAAGAGCGCCGGATCGAAGTCCGTCGCCAGATAAATCCGCTCCTCACGCTGGCCCTGGCGACTGCCCAGATCGGCGATCACCAGCCACGCTTGCTTCATCAGGCTGTCGGCCTCGGCGAACAGTGCGGCACGTCCGTTGGCCAAGCGATACTCCGCACCACCGGCGCGCCGTTGTTGGGCGACCCGGTCGGGATAGGCCAGCGCCAGTAATGCACCGAGCCAGCGCGGATGATCCGGATCGCTGACCGGCTCCGAGGCTTTACCCCGCAGGTAACCACGATACTGCCGCGCCAGTTGCCGTGCGCGCTGCACGCCCCCCTGGGCACCGCGTGTGGCGCGTTCTTCGCCAGACAGCAGTACCAGTCGGCTGTGCAAGTCCGCCCCGGCACCGCGCAAGATATCGCGCTCGCCGAGCAGTGCCGCGACATCGCAGGCCATATCTGCCAGTCCCAGCGCCTGACCGCGCAACAGCAAATGCGCGATACGCGGATGCGCCGGCAGTTCGGCCATGGCCTGACCGTGGCGGGTCAATGCGTCCCCCTCCAGCGCCCCCAGGCGTTCGAGCAGGTCCTGAGCCTGTGCATAAGCGGCGGCCGGCGGCACGTCGAGCCACACCAGTTGCCCGGGCGTCACGCCCCAACGCCCCAGTTGCAAGGCCAGCCCGGCGAGGTCCGCCGAAAGAATTTCCGCACTGCCGTAGGCCGCCAGTTGCTCGTGCTGATCCTGCGACCACAAGCGATAACACACGCCCGGTTCCAGGCGCCCGGCCCGGCCCGCGCGCTGGGTGGCGCTGGCCTTGGAAATGCGTTGGGTGTCGAGACGGGTCATGCCGCTGCCGGGGTCGAAACGCGGCACCCGCGCCAACCCGGCATCGATCACCACGCGCACGCCGTTGATGGTCAAACTGGTTTCGGCGATGTTGGTGGCCAGCACCACTTTGCGTTTGCCCGCCGGTGCCGGATCGATCGCCGCCCGTTGCGCGGCGAGGTCCAGTTCACCGTGCAACGGACACAACAGAACCTGAGTGTTTTCGCCCAATGCATCGGCCAGTTGCTGATGCACGCGGCGGATTTCAGCCTGCCCCGGCAGGAACACCAGCACGCTGCCGGTCTCGTCGTTCAAGGCTTCAAGGATGGTCTGCACCAGACGCGGCTCGATGAATTCACCGGACTGGAACGGTCGGCCCCAGCGCATCGCCACCGGGTACATGCGCCCTTCGCTGCGCAGGATCGGCGCATCGTCAAGCAACCCGGCCAAGCGTTCGCCTTCGAGCGTGGCGGACATCAAGAGGATTTTCAGCGGCTGATCGTCACGGAACAGTTCCCGACCATTGAGGCTCAGGGCCAGCGCCAGATCAGCGTCGAGGCTGCGTTCGTGAAATTCATCGAAGATCAACAGGCCAACGCCCTCGAGCGCCGGGTCGTCCTGCAAACGCCGGGTGAGGATGCCTTCGGTGACCACTTCGATGCGGGTGTTGGGGCCCACCTTGCTGTCGAGCCGAATGCGATAACCCACGGTTTCGCCGACCTTCTCCCCCAGCTCGCTGGCCAGGCGTTCCGCCGCTGCACGCGCGGCCAACCGGCGGGGTTCGAGCATCAGGATGGTCTGCCCGGCCAGCCACGGTTCGTTGAGCAAGGCCAAAGGCACGCGGGTGGTTTTACCGGCGCCGGGCGGCGCTTCGAGCACGGCTTCGTGGCGTGTAGCGAGGGCTTCACGCAGGGCGGGTAAAACTTCATCGATCGGCAAAGAAATCATGCTGGCTCCCCAGGGCGTGCCCACAGTAAATTGCGAGTCGCGTTGAAGCTGTGGGCGTGCCAGGCAAGGCGCGGGACGCAGGTAAGGGTCGTTTCCTTACCAAGTTCCGCAACGCAGCATGGCGCGTCCACAGCTTCAGCCCGGAGGGCCGAACCCCGATTACATCTGTCAGCCGTTACGCGTTGTTGAACTGAAAAAAACAACGTCCATCCTCAACTTTTTCTGTAGGGGTGAGACGCGGCCGCAATTTACTGTGGGCACGCCCTGCCGGGCCGAGTATAACGGCGAACTGTTTGGCGTAGTCTGGGCTCTAACCAGTAACGTTATTGGCGTTCTACTCAGGAGATTTCATATGCGTGCTCCCTTTCGCCTGATTGGCGGTGTTCTGGTCGCAACCTTGCTGACTCAAGTGACCGCCTGCGGGTCGATTTTCTACCCGGATCGACGTGGCCAGATCGAAGGCAAGATCGACCCGGCCATCGCCGCGCTCGACGCCGTGGGCCTGCTGTTCTACATCATCCCCGGCCTGATCGCGTTTGCTGTGGACTTCGCCACTGGCGCGATTTACTTCGAGCCGGGCAAGACCGCCCAAGTCGACCCGCAAAAACTCAAGGACGCCATCGGTCCCGACGGCAAGGTCGATAACCGCAAGTTGCAGACTATTCTGGAAAGCGAGCTGGGCCGCAGCTTCCCGCTGGACGATCCACGCCTGATCCAGAGCAAAGGCAGCGCCCAGCAACTGGCGATGTTCGGCCTGCAACCAGCCGCGTAATCCCTACACGCGAAAGGACTCTCCAAGGAACGATGGCCTCTATGACCTCCAGCTCCGAACACGCCCGCCTGCTGCGGCTGGCGACCCGTGCCTCGGTGGCGGTGGCGTGCATCCTGATCGTCGCCAAAGCCATCGCCTGGTGGCTGAGCGGCTCGGTGAGCATGCTCGCCGGGCTCACCGACTCGACACTCGACGGTGTCACGTCACTGCTCAACCTGCTGGCGGTGCATTACGCCCTGCGCCCCGCCGACAATGATCATCGCTACGGACACGGCAAGGCCGAGTCGTTGGCGGGTATGGCCCAGGCGTTGTTCATTGGCGGCAGTGCGGTGCTGATTGCGTTGCAGGCCTTTGATCGGCTGAAACATCCCGAACCGGTCGGCGCGCCGTGGATCAGCATCGGTGTGATTGTGTTCTCGCTCGTCCTGACCCTGGCCTTGCTGATGCTGCAACATCGGGTGATCAAGGCCACGGGCTCCAACGCCGTGCGTGCCGACTCGCTGCATTACCGTTCGGACATGTTGCTCAACGGCAGCATTCTGCTGGCGCTGATACTGGCCGGATTTGGCTGGGATCAGGTCGACGCCTGGTTTGGTCTGGGCATCGCCGCTTATATCTTTTGGAGCGCGGTGCAGATCGCCCGAGAGAGTTTTGCAGTGTTGATGGATGAAGAACTGCCACCGGAGGTCAGCCAGCACATGCTGGAGCTGGCGTGCAGCGTACCCGGCGTGTTGGGTGCCCATGACTTGCGTACGCGGATCTCCGGCAACCAGTGGTTTGTGCAGTTGCATCTGGAGTTGCCGGGGGAACTGACACTGTCAGTCGCCCACGGCATCAGCGATCAGGCTGCCGCCGCCATTCACAGCGCCTACCCGCGCGCCGAAGTGCTGGTGCACGCCGACCCGCGGGAAGTGGTGAAAGCCGCCCGGGGTCAGTAAGTCACCTGATAACCGCGACTGCTCAGGCAGTTGCCCTGGGCCTGTCGGTAGGCTTGCACCACCGACGGGTCTGGCTGGTAGGTGGCGGTTCGTGGATCGAAACCACTCTGCTGCACCGCGTATTGATAACACTCGTAACCATCCCGACTGACCTGCTCCGGCGACTGATCGTTGGCCGGATACGCCTCCACGTCATAACCATTGCTGGCGGCTGGTGGTTGCGACTGCGGTTGACCAACCGGCGGCTCGACCACAACGTAGTCCTGAGTGCTTTCCTGATAGGCGTAATACGAACCGGCCGCCAGAAACAGCAGCGCCCCGCCGATCCACACTTGCTGTGCGTAATCAGGCAGGTATCTGACGCGAATTCCGCGCGGTGGCTCCACCACTTCATAGCGCGGACCGAGCGGGCGATACCAGTAACCGCCGGAATAGTAGTAATCCATGCCACGGTAAGGCACGCGGAAGTTGCGTTCGGGGAAGCGGTCGATCACTTGGCCGGGGCGATACCTGGGGCCTGGCCCCCAGCTGTTACCGTATCCACTCGGGCGCCCCTGCATGTGATTGTCATAGGACGGTGCGACTGTGTAGCCATTCCAGCGCTGGTTGTAATCGTTGCGACGCGGCTGGCCCTGGTAGTAACCGCGCTGCGGCTGCTGAGTCTGGCGCACGGTGTCGGGCCGGGGTTGGATTGGCATGTCAGTGGCCGGCAACTGCGGCGGAGGTGGCGGCGAGCGAACCCGGCTGTTGAAATCCGGCGCAGGACGGTTCTGCCACTGGCCATTGTTCTGATGCTGATTCTGGCCGTTGTGCTCGTTCTGGCGGTTGTCGTTGTTCTGCGCACGGGGCTGATTCTGTTGCTGGCCGTTTTGCGGGTGTGGCTGGTTGCTGCCACCATGGCCCTGGTTATCGCCCTGATGCCCACCCTGGCCGTGGTCCCAGTCATCATGGCCACGGTTTTGCGGCTCATCGGCCATCGTTTGCGCGGTGACACTGACACACAGCAAACCAACGCCGGCCAAACGCCAGATGCGCGACTTCATGCTTTTCCTCATTGCGGGTTAGGGCCTGTACATAAGACTGGGAAAGCAGTGGCCGGTTCTGCAACAGGTTATCAGTCACGCAACTTATTTATTGAGGGGCGGGGGGCAAATTCCGCACAAGAAAAAGGGGAGACCCGTCGGCCTCCCCTTAGAGAACTTCGTCCTGGCTCGACACTTGTGGCGTCGGCTCACCTCACGCCGTCTTCTGGACAGTGTGTAGCTCGGGGGCCGGCACATCCCCGGTGGGGGTGGCGACCGCGGCGGGCCTGATTCGGCGAGCCGCACTGGACTGTTTGTCCGAGCAGTGATTCTGGTGATAAGAATAGGCTGGGAGCCCCGGCAGAGGATTGCTAATATTGCTTAATTAAACATCACTTGCGCAATTTTTAACCCCTGATACATAATCCTACGCAATAGTTACGACAAAGGACCGTTTGATGAGCAAGCTCGACCGTTATGACCTGAGTATTCTGGCGGAATTGCAGCGCGACGCACGCATCTCCAACCAGGAGCTGGCCGAGCGCATCGGCCTGTCCCCTTCACCGTGCTCGCGGCGGGTCAAGCAATTGGAAGACGACGGCTACATTTCCCGCCAGGTTGCCCTGCTCGACCGCAAGATGCTCGGCCTGAGCCTGACCGCTTACGTGCTGATCGGCATGGACCGTCACACGCCGGAGCGTTTCGAGAATTTCGAAGCTGCCATCCGTACCCTGCCCCAAGTGCTCGAATGCAGCCTGGTGACCGGGATGGATGCCGACTATCAACTCAAGGTCGTGGTGCCGGACATGGATCACTACCAGAAACTGCTGCTGGGGCATCTGACGCGGATTGAAGGCGTGACCAGTGTGCGTTCGAGTTTTGTGCTGAATCAGGTGTTGAATAGCACCGAACTGCCTTTGACTCATCTGCGTAGCTGATTGTGGCGAGGGGGCTCGTCGGGACGCCGCACCGCCCCGTTCGGCTGCGCAGCAGTCGCAAACTCAGCAAATGCGGCGTGTCAGGTGTAACCTGCTTGCAGATTTTAGGGCTGCTGCGCACCCCAACGGGGGCAAGCCCCCTCGCCACAGGTGCGACACACCGACGCAGGTCAATACAGCGCGAAGCCAGTGAGGCGTATACTCCCCGCGCCCTTTTAGCCACGCCCGCGCTGGAGATGTTCGATGGATCCTGCCGTTTTCGAAGAATGGATGATGACCGGACTGGTCAGCATCCTGATCATTTTCATGGGTTTCATCGTCTGGGATCTGGCGAAGAAGTCCAAGGCCGGGCGCTTTGGCTCGTTCATTCTGTTCTTCGTGCTGGGCCTGGGCGTGGCGGCGTTCATCATCAAGAGCGTGGTGATCGGCCTGATCGAATCCGGCGCCTTATAAGCGCGCCGGCACTTCTTTCCACTGTCCCTGATCGAGCCCTTCGATCGTCCAGTCACCGATTCTGACTCGCACCAGGCGCAATGTCGGCAACCCGACCGCCGCGGTCATGCGCCGCACCTGCCGGTTGCGCCCTTCGCGAATCACCAACTCCAGCCAACTGGTCGGCACGCTTTTACGAAAGCGCACCGGCGGATTGCGTGGCCACAGCTCAGGCTCGTCCAGTTGCCGCGCCTCGGCGGGCAAGGTCATGCCGTCATTCAATTCGACTCCATCACGCAAGCGCTGCAATTGCTCGGCGTCCGGCTCGCCCTCGACCTGCACCCAATAGGTCTTGGCCAGCTTGTGTTTCGGGTCGGCTATCCGCGCCTGAAGCTGGCCGTCGTTGGTCAGCAGCAACAAGCCTTCGCTGTCGCGGTCCAGCCGACCGGCCGGATAGATTCCCGGTACATCGATGTAATCCTTGAGCGTTGCCCGCCCTTCCCCGTCGCTGAATTGCGTCAGCACATCGAAGGGTTTGTTGAACAGGATCAGTTTCGGCTCGGCCGGCGGCGCCTTGGCGACACGACGCGGGGCTGCAGGAGAGGGTTTCGCGCCAGGGCGGCGGGAAACGGGGCGTTGAGGACGGGACATGGCGACGTGAGCATCTAGCGATCAGGGCTGCTAATGCTAGTGCCCTGACCGCCAAATGACCATGACAACCGTTAGCGGAACGGCGGCTCGTCGAAGCTGCGCAGTTTGCGCGAGTGCAGCGAGTTGAGTTCGGTGCGCAACAGATCCACCGCCTCGATACCGATCTTCAAGTGCTGGCTGACCGCGCGCTCATAGAAGGCGTTGGCCGAGCCCGGCAACTTGATTTCGCTGTGCAATGGCTTGTCCGATACGCACAGCAACGTGCCGTACGGCACCCGCAAGCGATAACCCTGGGCGGCGATGGTGCCGCTTTCCATGTCCACCGCCACGGCGCGGGACAGGTTGATCAGCGGCCGCTCCTGCGCCCAGCGCAGCTCCCAGTTACGGTCGTCGTAGGTCAGCACGGTGCCGGTACGCAGGCGTTTCTTCAGTTCGTCACCTTTCTCGCCGGTGACGTTGGCCGCAGCTTGCTGAAGCGCAAGCTGCACTTCGGCCAACGCCGGAATCGGAATGTTCGGCGGCACCACCCGGTCGAGAATCCCGTCGCGACGCATGTAGGCGTGGGCCAGCACGTAGTCGCCAATGGTCTGCGACTGACGCAGGCCGCCGCAGTGACCGATCATCAGCCAGCAATGCGGGCGCAGCACGGCGAGGTGGTCGGTGATGTTCTTGGCGTTGGACGGGCCGACACCGATGTTGACCAGGGTCACGCCGTGGCCATCACTGGCGATCAGGTGATAGGCCGGCATCTGGTAGCGGTGCCAGACCACCCCGGCGGCAATCGCCGAGGCTTCACCGTGATCCATGCTCTTTTCGATGATCACGTTGCCCGGCAGGACCATGCGCACAAAACGCGGATCGCTACGCAATTGTTCCAGACCATGGACGATGAACTGGTCGACGTAGCGGTGATAGTTGGTCAGCAGAATCCAAGGCTGCACATGCCGCCAGTCGCTGCCGGTGTAATGCACCAGTCGGCGCAGGGAGAAATCCACCCGTGCGGCATCGAACAGGGCCAGGGGCAGCGGATCAGTGTTTTCCCAATCGTACAAACCGTCGGCAATGCCGTCGGTCGCCGCCGACAGGTCGGTACTCGGGAACACCCGCGCCAGCACGGCGGCGGTGACGCCGGAACCCGCCAGCTCATCGCCCTGCTCGACCACATACGGATACGGAATGTTCTGCTGGCTGACACCGACTTCCACGGTCACGGTGAAGTCGTGCATCAACGGAACGAGCTGTTCCAGCAGGTATTTACGGAACGCCGACGGATGGGTGACGGTGACGCTGTAGGTGCCCGGCAGCTGGACCTTGGCGTAGGCACGAGTGGTCTGCGGGACTTCGCCCTGACAGAGGTAGGTCAGGCGCAATTCGGGATAGCGGAACATCGAGCGCTGTTCGGCATCGGGTTCGACGCGATTCTTGAGGTAGCGCTTGAGCGCCTGGCTCAGCGCGGTGGTTGCACGATTGTGCAAGAGTGCAAGCCGATCCACGGCTTGCTCGGCGGTTTGAACGACAATAAAAGCTTCGGTCACGATCAGCATCCTGTGTTCTGACTTGCAGACCTTCATCTTGCCTGCATCGTCGCTTCACGGGAACAGTAGTGTGTTGGCAATACATCATTGCGGTATACACAGAACAACTGTGCGAGCCTGCTCGCGATAGCGGTGTATCAGCCAACACAAATGTTGAATGTTACTCCGTCATCGCGAGCAGGCTCGCTCCTACAGGTTCTTTACAGTGCTTGCGGGGTCGAGCGGGCGACAATGGCTTCCACGTCCAGGCCGCGAGGCAATGCGCCGTACACTCGGCCGCCACCCTCCAGACGGCTGGCGATGAAGGCATCACTGACCAGCGCATTCCCGGCTTCCAGCAACAGCTTGGCCTGCAGGCCCAGCGCGATGTCCTCGGTCAACTGCCGGGCACGGTACTGAATGTCGCTGGTGTCCTTGAAGGCCGCCTGCAACTGGCTGATGTGCGCCGCCAGGCGCTTGTCGCCATGGCCATCGCCCAACTCGCTGAACAGCGCATCGAGCACACCCGGCTCTTTCGACAGGGCACGCAGCACGTCGAGGCACTGCACGTTGCCGGAACCTTCCCACGTCGAATTCACCGGCGCCTCGCGATAAAGCCGCGGCAGGATGCTTTCTTCGACATAACCCGCGCCGCCCATGCATTCGGCCGCTTCGTTGATCATGGCCGGCGCCCGCTTGCAGATCCAGTACTTGCCCACCGCCGTCACCAACCGGGCGAATTTGGCTTCCTGCGAATCGTCCAGATGATCCAGCGCCCGCCCCATGCGCAGGCTCAAGGCAAGGGCTGCTTCGCTTTCCAGCGCCAGATCCGCCAGCACGTTCTGCATCAACGGCTGTTCGCTGAGCAGTTTGCCGCCAACCGAACGGTGAGCACAGTGATGGCTGGCCTGGGTCAGCGCCTGACGCATCAGCGAACTGGAACCGACCATGCAATCGAAACGGGTCATGGCGACCATCTCGATGATCGTCGGAACGCCACGGCCCTCTTCACCGATCATCCACGCCAGTGCGCCACGAAACTCCACTTCGCTGGAGGCGTTGGAGCAATTGCCGAGCTTGTTCTTCAAGCGCTGGATGTAGAACTGATTGCGCGTGTCGTCCGGACGATGGCGCGGCAGCAGGAAACAGGTCAGGCCCTTGTCGGTCTGCGCCAGTGTCAGGAAGGCGTCGCACATCGGCGCCGAGCAAAACCACTTGTGCCCGACCAGTTCATAAGCCTGGCCCGGACCGCTGGCACCGACCGGATACGCCTTGGTGGTATTGGCCCGCACGTCGGTGCCGCCCTGCTTTTCGGTCATGGCCATGCCGATGGTGACTCCGGCCTTGTGAGCCATGCCGACATTGCGCGAGTCGTATTCGGTGGCGAGGATTTTCGGCAGCCACTTTTCCGCCAGGTCCGGTTGCAGGCGCATGGCCGGAACGCTGGCGAAGGTCATGGTCAGCGGGCAGCCACTGCCGGCTTCGGCCTGGCTGTGCAGATACGACATGCTGGCGCGGGCGACATGGGCGCCGTCCTGCGGGTGCGCCCAAGGCAACGAGGTCAAGCCGTGCTCGACCGCCGTGCGCATCAATTGGTGATAGGCCGGATGAAATTCCACCAGGTCGATGCGATGACCGAACCGGTCATGGCTGTTGAACACCGGCTTGTTCTGATTGGCGAGGAACCCGGCTTCCATCAACGGGCCACCGGCCAGCGCGCCGTAGGCGTCGATCCGCGATTCGGCCCAACCGGCCCCGAACCGCCGCGACCATTCCTGCAACGGCAAGTCGATGCGGTACAGGTTGGCGCCGTCCAGTGACGGTGGCTGGTTGGTGACTTCGTGGGTTTCGGCGAACTGATGCAGGTTCATGACAGGGCTCCTTTGGTCGGCCAAGGGACTTCAGTTAAGCACCGCCCCCCGGATGAAAAAAGTGTCATATACGCCTAACTGTCGGCGCTTTCGCCCTATTGCGAGCAGAGCACACGGCGGTAGAGCGCGGCCTGCAAGTCTTCGAATTTCACCGGTTTGCTCAAGTGATCAATCACCGCGCCGATCGAGCAACGCTCACGGTCACCGCCCAGGGCGATCATGAACAGCGGCAGTTCGGTATAACCCGGCAACGCGCGGATCTGGCAGCACACCGACTCATCGCCCTGCAGCGGCAACTGACAATCGACCAGCACTGCGTCAAACACTTCGCGCTGCAAGAGATCGAGCGCAACGTAGGCGCTATCGGCCGTACGCACGCGGAACCCCAGCTTGAGTAACATACCGCGCATCACCAACTGGCTGATGCTGTTGTCATCCACCAACAGCACAGCACAATCCTGAGGCAAGCGCAGGCGCGGAAAATCCCCGGTCATCAACGGCGTCACCGGACGTTCGGCCACCGCCAGCCCAACTTCCACATCCAGCTGAAACCGGCTGCCGCGTCCTGGCTCGGTGCGATGCGTCAGGCGTCCACCCAGCAACTCGATCAACTGTCGGCAAATCGCCAGACCAACACCCAGGCCACCGTATTCACGGGTCATCGAGCCATCGAGCTGGAAGAACCGTTGATACATCGTGGCCTCCCCCAAATCGGTGAAACCAATGCCCGTGTCGATCACCGCAAAGGTCAACGCCAGCCGGTCGGGCTCAATGGCCTTGCCGGTCACCCGCAAGGCCAGGCCACCGATCCGGGTGAACTTGATGGCGTTATCCAGCAGGCATTCCAGGCACTGCGCGATCTTGACGTTGTCGCCGTGCAAACGATCCGGCACACCTGGCGCGACATCGACCTTGAAGTCCAGCGACTTGCTCGATGCGTTGCCCTCGAACTGCGTGCGCAGTGCCTCGACCAGGCCACGCAAGCTGAAGGTGTCGGCCGAGGCCTTGAGCTTGCCGGCCTGCAATTCGGTGAGGGTCAGGATGCCGTTGACCATGCGCATCATGTCCCGTGCCGATCCCGAAGCTGTCTGCTGATACTGCTCGAGCTCCGGGTCCATTTCGACCGTCTGCATCAGTTCCAGCGAACCGATCACACCGTTCATGGGCGTGCGCAGTTCGTGGGTCAGGGTGGCAAGGAACTCGTCCTTGAGCTTGTTGCTGCGAGCCAGTTGCTGGTTGAGGACTTCAAGTTTCTGGCTGGCATCGAACAGGGTTTGTGCCTGCTGCTCGCGCATATCGTTGATGCGGTCGGCCAGCGCCAGGGATAGCAACGCCACTTCGATGGCCGAGCCAATCTGGCTGGAATACATGGTCAGGAACACGTTCGGCAGGTAGCCCAGCACCATCAGCGTATTGACGATGCCGCCGAGCAAAAACGCCGACCAGGCAATGATGAAATACCGCGCCACGCGCAGGCCCCGCAGCCAGGCAAAGATCCCGGCGGCAAAAATCACCACAGTGAATGCCAGCGCCAGGGCCGTGGCCAGGCGCAAGGCCAGGGCGTAGCTGGTCATCAATGACAGGCCGACCACCAGCGCACTAAAGGCAACCAGCGTCAGCAACAAGCGGTCGAGCCAGCGACTGTGGGTAGAAATCTGCAAGAAACTGCGGGCGAACTGACTGCCGAACAGCCCCGCACAGCCGATGAAAAACGGCGTCGCAGCATTAGCCCACCACGGACTGTCCGGCCAGAAATACTGCACGGCCGCACCGTTTACCGACAGCTGATACAAGCCGAACGAGGCGATATAGAAGATGTAGTAGAGGTAACTGGTGTCGCGCACGCTGAGGTAGATGAACAGGTTGTAGACCAGCATCCCCAACAGCACGCCGTAGATCAATCCCAGTACGTAAAGGCGCAAGGGCTGCTCTTCGAGGAAGGCGGTGCTCGACCACAAGGTCACCGGCGCCTGGATCGAGCCTTCGCTTTGCAATCGCAAGAATACGGTTTCGGCCTGGTCAGGTTTGAACGCCAGGTCGAACAAATAGCTGTTCTGACGAATCTCGCGGCTGGCGAACGGCAATGCATCGCCGGTCTGCCTGACCAACTGATAGTTGCCGGCCGCATCGGGCAAATAGAGATCGAGATGATCGAGGGGCGGATAGGCCAATTCCAGCAGCCAGGTCCGTTGCGCCGCCGGATTGACCGGACGGTAATGCAGGTCGATTTTCAGCCAGAACACTGAACGCGAGTACCCGGCGTTGAGCGTGTCTTTGTGGTGCGGTTTGAAGTTGCCGGCCGCCGCTTGCGCACGGATATCCGCGATGGTCGCCTGACCACCTGCGTCCTCATAGACCTGCAGGGTACGGCCCAAGGGGAGGCTTTGAGTGGACTCATCGAACTCGACGGCGTTTACCAGGAGGGGCAAACACAACAGCAACATCAGCAAATAGTGCATTGAAGCCCCAGCGTGGCCTGTCCGGTTCTGTCAGGAAGCCCCCCATTCCTTTTGAGCAGACGTAAAACCGGTATTACCTGTTATTGGTTTGGATCCACTCTAGCATAGCCGTTGATAGCCATTAAACACCATTGAAATTTTTCCTAAAAAGGCTCTAGGACGGGCGTCTCAGAGCGACTACCAGAAGGCGTTTTGTGGTTGATGAGTCACCGTGGCGAGGGAGCTTGCTCCCGCTCGAGTGCGAAGCAGTCGTAAATCCAGCCGACTGATGAACCTGACAGTTTGTTGGGGCCGCTTCGCGACCCAACGGGACGGTGCGGCGATCCGACAAGCTCCCTCGCCACAATGCAACAGTCAGGCTGGTTGTCGCTACACCCGAAAAACGTTGTTTGGTGGTAAGCTCGCGCACCATGAATATCTACAGCTCTCGCCCCGTTGTCCTCTGTCTCTCCGGCCACGACCCAAGTGGTGGCGCCGGCTTGCAGGCAGATATCGAAGCCCTGCTCGCTCAGGGTTGCCATGCGGCTCCGGCCGTCACCGCCCTGACCGTGCAAGACACTGTCAATGTCACTGACTTCCGCGTCCTCGACCGTGAGTGGGTACTGGCCCAGGCCAATGCCGTGCTCAACGACTCCGAAGTCGCGGCGGTCAAACTGGGCATGCTCGGTTCCCTGGAAATGGTCGACACCGTGGTCGAACTGCTTTCGGCGCACCCGCATTTGCCGGTGGTCTGCGACCCGGTGCTGCGCGCCGGCGGCGGCGGACGCCTGGGCAAGGACGAGGTCGGCTACGCCATGCGCGAACGCCTGCTGCCCTTGTCGATCATTGCGACCCCCAACCTTCCCGAAGCCCGCATCCTCGCCGAACTGCCCGAAGGCACCGCGGACGAGTGCGCTGAAAAACTCTTGCCGTTCGTCAAACACCTGCTGATCACCGGCGGCCATGGCGACGAAACCGAAATCCACAATCGCCTGTACAGCCGCGACGGCTTGCGCGAAACCTTTACCTGCCAGCGCTTGCCGGGCAGCTATCACGGTTCCGGCTGCACCCTGGCCAGTGCGCTGGCCGGTCGTCTGGCCCAGGGCGAAAATCTCGCCAGTGCCGTACAGACCGCGCTTAACTACACATGGCGCACCCTGCGTGATGCCGAGCAGCTGGGCAAAGGCCAGTTTGTACCGCGCCGTTTGCCACTGGATTTCTGTTCGTAACTTCTATTTGTAATGCGGTGAGGCTTGTCCGATGAAACTACGTGGCCTGTACGCCATTACCGACAGCCATTTGCTGGAGGGTAAGTTGCTCAAGTACGTGGAGGCGGCGCTGGAAGGCGGCGTCACCTTGCTGCAATACCGCGACAAGAGCAGTGACGAGGCCCGCCGCCTGCGTGAGGCCGAAGCCTTGCGCGGGCTGTGCGAACGTTACAAGACGCAGTTGATCATCAACGACGACGCCGAATTGGCGGCACGCCTGAACGTGGGCGTGCACCTGGGCCAGACCGACGGCCCGCTGACTCCGGCCCGTGCACTGCTCGGGCGTCAGGCGATCATCGGTTCGACCTGCCACGCGCAGCTCGAACTGGCCGAACAGGCCGCCAAGGAAGGTGCCAGCTACGTCGCCTTCGGCCGCTTCTTCAATTCGAACACCAAGCCCGGCGCCCCGACCTGCAGCCTCGACCTGCTCGACCAGGCACGCAAGCAATTGCACCTGCCGATCTGTGCGATCGGCGGCATCACCCTGGATAACGCCGCCCCACTGGTGGCCCATGGCGTCGATCTGCTGGCGGTGGTGCATGGCCTGTTCGGTGCCGAGAGCACGGCTGAGGTGACCCGCCGCGCCCGCGCCTTCAACGAATTGTTTTCTATTTAAGCTTTAAATCTGATTTGAGAGCCCGATCATGTCTCGTTCCGAAACGCTGTTTGCCAATGCCCAGAAACACATTCCCGGTGGCGTGAACTCGCCGGTTCGCGCGTTCAAGAGCGTCGGCGGCACGCCGTTGTTCTTCAAGCACGCCGAAGGCGCCTACGTCACCGACGAGGACGACAAGCGTTATGTGGATTACGTCGGTTCCTGGGGCCCGATGATCCTCGGCCACAGCCATCCAGACGTACTGGACGCGGTGCGCAAGCAGCTTGAGCACGGCCTGTCCTACGGCGCCCCGACAGAGATGGAAACCCAGATGGCCGATCTGGTCTGCTCGCTGGTGCCGTCGATGGAAATGGTGCGCATGGTCAGCTCCGGCACCGAAGCGACCATGAGCGCTATCCGCCTGGCCCGTGGCTTCACCGGCCGCGACAGCATCATCAAGTTCGAAGGCTGCTACCACGGTCACTCCGACAGCCTGCTGGTCAAGGCCGGTTCCGGCGCACTGACCCAGGGCGTACCGAGTTCGGCCGGTGTACCGGCGGCATTCGCCAAACACACTCTGACCCTGCCGTTCAACGACATCGACGCGGTAGAAACCATGCTCGCCGAAGTCGGCCAGGACGTGGCCTGCATCATCGTCGAGCCAGTGGCCGGCAACATGAACTGCGTGCCGCCGGCACCGGGTTTCCTCGAAGGTCTGCGGACCCTGTGCGACAAGCACGGCGTGGTGCTGATTTTCGACGAAGTGATGACCGGCTTCCGTGTCGCCCTCGGCGGTGCCCAGGCGTACTACGGCGTGACGCCGGACCTGACCACCTTCGGCAAGATCATCGGTGGCGGCATGCCGGTCGGCTGCTTCGGCGGCAAGCGCGAAATCATGCAGCGCATCGCCCCGCTGGGCCCGGTCTACCAGGCCGGTACGCTGTCCGGTAACCCGCTGGCGATGGCCGCCGGCCTGACCACCCTGCGTCTGATCAGCCGTCCGGGCTTCCACGCCGAGCTGACCGACTACACCACTCGCCTGCTCGACGGCCTGCAACAGCGCGCCGATGCGGCCGGCATTCCGTTCGTGACCACCCAGGCCGGCGGCATGTTCGGCCTGTACTTCAGCGGTGCCGACGACATCGTTACTTTCGATGACGTGATGGCCAGCGACGCAGCCCTGTTCGGCCGTTTCTTCCACCTGATGCTCGAAGGTGGCGTGTATCTGGCACCGAGCGCATTCGAAGCTGGTTTCACTTCGATCGCCCACGGCGAAGCTGAACTGAAGCTGACCCTGGACGCCGCCGAGCGCGCCTTCGCTGCCTTGAAGTAATGCTCAAATGCTGACGTTGGCCCTTGCCAGCGTCAGCTTTCGCCTGCAACCCCACGATTTTTCCCACTCATCTGCTAATAATCCCCCGCAAAGTGGGCGATAAATTTCCCGCGCAGCAGAAAAACGAGTAAAGACTTTGTAAGGTTGCCCCTGCTTATTTCATAATGCGCGCTTATTGGATCCCTCGATGGGTCCGCGCGCCCTTCAGAGGTAAGTCGATTCCCATGAACCGCACCGGCCGCACCCTTGCACTGGGCTGCCTGTTGCTTCTTCAGCCCCTGCTCGCGCACGCACAAGCAGGCGGCAACTCGTTGTTAATCCCAGCGATGGGTCGCTGCACCCTCAATACCCAACCGCAAGACCTGGAACAGGCACTCACCGCCTGCCAGAAAGCGTCGGAAGAAGGGGATGCGCAAGCGCAATACGAGCTGGGTGAGTTCTACTACGAAGGCAAAAACGCCCCACGCGACCTCAATCAAGCCCTGAGCTATTTCGAAAAAGCCTCGCTGCAAGGCCACGCCCAGGCGCAATTCAAACTCGGCACCATGTTCTTCCACGGCGAAGGCGTGCCGGCCAATAACGTTCAGGCGTACATCCTGCTGAAGATGGCGGCGGTCAACGGCGCCGAAGACGCACTGGACACCGCCGACGAAGTCACCGAAAAGATGCCCCGCGAAGAACTGGAGCTTGCTACCCAGGTGCTCGGGCAAATCTTCCGTAAATATTTGATGGAATTGCAGAGCGCTGACGGGCGTACGCCTTTCGCGCCACTGCCCTGAGCACTTCTGACTGCGGGGTGGCTTGTTGTGGCGAGGGAGCTTGCTCCCGCTGGGGCGCGAAGCGGCCCTAAATCCTGCAATCACACTCTGCCTGGCACACCGCGCGTTTCGGTCTTGCGACTGCTTCGCAGCCGAGCGGGAGCAAGCTCCCTCGCCACAACAAGCCCCTTCAGCCATCAGGCAAACCGCTTACTTCTCAGGCATCGGCATCGGAAACGGCATCACATTGCCGACCGCGCCACGGGCTTCGCTGATTTTCGGTGTTCCCATACGCTCGACTTCGTCGATACGCACGATCGAATGCATCGGCACAAAACTGCGCACCACGCCTTCGAACTGGGCCTTGAGCTTTTCTTCGCTTGGATCGACGACCACTTGCGTGCGCTCGCCAAAGACGAACTCTTCCACTTCCAGAAAGCCCCACAGATCACTTTGATAGATCTGCTTGGCGTACATTTCGAACACCTGGCCCTGGTTGAGGAAAATCACCTTGTAGATTGGAGCTTCACGTTTGGTCATGGCAGGCGAAATACATCGGGGGATAAAAATGAGGGCGCGAACTATAGCATAGCCATCGGACGCGCAGCGGTAGGAACCTGGGTACAGGTTCCCTATAATGCGCGGTTCTTTGAATCACGTGATGACTCTTTCCATGGCCAAGAAGCTTTACATCGAAACCCACGGTTGCCAGATGAACGAGTACGACAGCTCGCGCATGGTCGATCTGCTGGGCGAACATCAGGCCCTGGAAGTCACCGCCCGCGCTGAAGACGCCGACGTGATCCTGCTCAACACCTGCTCGATCCGCGAACGTGCCCAGGATCGCGTCTATTCCCAGCTCGGCCGCTGGCGCGAACTGAAGCTGGCCAACCCGGACATGGTGATCGCCGTCGGCGGTTGCGTGGCCAGCCAGGAGGGCGCAGCCATCCGTGATCGCGCCCCCTATGTCGACGTGGTCTTCGGCCCGCAGACCCTGCACCGCCTGCCGGAAATGATCGACGCCGCGCGCACCAGCAAACTGCCGCAAGTCGACGTCTCGTTCCCGGAAATCGAAAAATTCGACCATTTGCCCGAGCCCCGCATCGACGGCCCGAGCGCTTACGTGTCGGTGATGGAAGGTTGCAGCAAATACTGCACGTTCTGCGTGGTGCCCTACACCCGTGGCGAAGAGGTCAGCCGGCCGTTCGACGACGTGCTTGCCGAGATCATTCACCTGGCCGAAAACGGTGTGCGCGAAGTGACGCTGCTGGGGCAAAACGTCAACGGCTATCGTGGCCTCACCCATGACGGGCGCCTGGCGGATCTGGCCGAGCTGATCCGCGTGGTCGCCGCGGTCGACGGCATCGACCGCATCCGTTACACCACGTCGCACCCACTGGAGTTCTCCGACAGCCTGATCCAGGCCCACGCCGACGTGCCGGAGCTGGTCAAGCACCTGCACTTGCCGGTGCAATCGGGCTCGGACCGCATCCTTGCCGCGATGAAGCGCAACCACACCGCGCTGGAATACAAATCCAAACTGCGCAAGCTGCGGGCCGCCGTGCCGGGGATCTGCATCAGCTCGGACTTCATCGTCGGCTTTCCGGGCGAGACCGAAAAAGACTTCGAACAAACCATGAAGCTGATTGCCGACGTCGGCTTCGACTTTTCCTACTCGTTCGTCTACAGCCAGCGCCCGGGCACACCAGCCGCCGACTTGGCCGATGACACCCCGGAAGAGCTGAAAAAAGAACGCCTGAATGCCCTGCAGCATCGCTTGAACCAGCAAGGTTTCGAGATCAGCCGACAAATGGTCGGCTCGATCCAGCGGATCCTGGTGACCGATTACTCGAAAAAAGACCCGGGCGAGCTGCAAGGCCGGACCGAGAATAACCGTATCGTCAACTTCCGCTGTGACAATCCGACCCTGATCGGCCAGTTCGCGGACGTGCACATCGATGCCGCGCAGCCGCACTCGCTGCGGGGTTCGCTGGTCCAGTAACACCGAAGATCCCTGTGGGAGCGGGCTTGCTCGCGAATGCGGTCTGTCAGCTACATTATTGTCGACTGACACACCCTCTTCGCGAGCAAGCCCGCTCCCACAGGGACAGCGCCAGGCCAGTGAATTAACTTGGTCTGCATAAGAGCTTTCGTACCCACGCCACTGGCGCTATCCTTGATTCATCACTATTGCCCCAGGGCGGCTAAATACGACCTTGAACGCACCCATAGAACCACATCGTTTCATTCTCGAGCCTTTTGAAGCTCGTCGCTTCGCCAATCTGTGCGGGCAATTCGACGAGCATTTGCGCTTGATCGAACAGCGACTGACCATCGAGATCCGCAATCGCGGAAATCAGTTCGAGCTGATCGGCGAACCCAAACACACCACCTCCGCGGAAAACCTCCTGCGCCGCCTGTACCGGGAAACCAAGGGTACCGAGCTGTCGCCGGACATGGTGCACCTGTTCCTGCAGGAATCGGCCGTCGAGCAGCTGGACAACCACTCCCCCGCCGAACCGTCCGTGGCCCTTCGCACCAAGAAAGGCATGATTCGCCCCCGTGGCTTGAATCAGCTGCGCTACGTGAAGGAAATCCTCGGTAACGATATCAACTTCGGCATCGGCCCGGCCGGTACCGGCAAGACCTACCTGGCTGTGGCCTGCGCGGTGGATGCACTGGAGCGCGAGCAGATTCGCCGCATCCTGCTGGTTCGTCCCGCGGTCGAAGCGGGTGAAAAACTCGGCTTCCTGCCCGGCGACCTGTCGCAAAAAATCGACCCGTACCTGCGTCCGCTCTACGACGCGCTCTACGAAATGCTCGGCTTCGAATACGTCGCCAAGTTGATCGAGCGCCAGGTGATCGAAGTCGCGCCACTGGCCTACATGCGCGGCCGTACGCTGAACAACAGCTTCATCATTCTCGACGAAAGCCAGAACACCACGGTCGAGCAAATGAAGATGTTCCTGACCCGGATCGGCTTCGGCTCCACGGCCGTCATCACCGGGGACATCACCCAGGTCGACCTGCCACGCGGCACCAAGTCCGGCCTGCACCATGTTATTGAAGTGCTCAAGGATGTGCCGGGGATCAGTTTCACCCATTTCCAGCCCAAGGACGTCGTGCGCCATCCACTGGTGCAGCGCATCGTTGAAGCCTACGAGCGCTTCGAAACCAAAGCGGCCGATGATGCCGCCGCCAAGGATAGCCGCCGCGATGCTTGAGCTTGACCTGCAAATCGCCACCGAAGCCTGCGCCCCCAGCGAAGCCGAGTTCCGCCAGTGGTGCGAACTGGCTTTGCGTCAGCGCACCGCCGATTCGGAGATGACCATTCGTCTGGTCGACGAAGCCGAAGGACGCGAGCTGAACCACACCTGGCGGCAAAAGGATTACGCAACTAACGTCTTGTCATTCCCGGCCGATGTGCCGGATGAGTTCCTCGACATCCCGCTGCTAGGCGATCTGGTGATCTGCGTGGCCGTGGTCGAGCGTGAAGCCGCCGAGCAAGGCAAGGAACTCAAGGCCCATTGGGCACACCTGGTGATTCACGGCTGCTTGCATCTGCTTGGTTACGACCATATTGATGACGACGAAGCCGAAGAAATGGAAGCACTGGAACGAACGTTGCTTGCAGAACTGGGCTTTCCCGATCCGTACGCGGACGACGAAGCCGATTTATCCCCTACCGAAACAACAAAGGATTCAGAGTAATCGCTATGAGCGAAGATCGATCGAGCAACGGGCAGAAGTCATGGCTGGGTAAGCTCACCCAGGCTTTTGCCCACGAGCCGAAAAACCGCCAGGAGCTGCTGGAGCTGCTGCGCGATGCACACCAGAACAAACTGCTGGACAGCGAAGCGCTGGCCATCGTCGAAGGCGCCATCCAGGTGGCTGACTTGCAGGTCCGGGACATCATGGTCCCGCGCTCGCAAATGGTCAGCATCAAGGCGACCCAGACACCCCGCGAGTTCCTGCCTGCCGTGGTCGACTCGGCCCACTCCCGCTATCCGGTGATCGGCGAAAGCCACGATGACGTGATGGGCGTGTTGCTGGCCAAGGACTTGCTGCCGTTGATCCTCAAGGAGAACGGCGACAGCTTCAACATCAAGGACCTGCTGCGCCCGGCCACCTTCGTGCCGGAGTCCAAGCGCCTTAACGTGCTGCTGCGCGAATTTCGCGCCAACCACAACCACATGGCCATCGTCATCGACGAGTACGGCGGCGTGGCAGGCCTGGTGACCATCGAAGACGTGCTGGAGCAAATCGTCGGCGACATCGAAGACGAACACGACGTCGAGGAAGACAGCTACATCAAGCCGCTGCCCAGCGGTGATTTCCTGATCAAGGCCCTGACGCCGATCGAGAACTTCAACGAGTTTTTCGACAGCGAGTTCTCCGACGACGAATTCGACACCGTTGGCGGCCTGGTGATGAGCGCGTTCGGGCATTTGCCAAAACGTAACGAAATCACTGAAATCGGCCCGTACCGTTTCCGCATCCTGAACGCCGACAGCCGTCGGATTCACTTGCTTCGCCTGACGCCCATTGCTCGCTAAGGATTGAAATGCGCTGGACAACCCGCCCCGGCTGGCCCGGTAACCTGCTGGCCGTGGCGGCCGGTGCAATCACCACACTGGCCCTGGCGCCGTTCGATATCTGGCCACTGGCACTGCTCGCCGTCGGCCTGTTCTATGCGGGTCTGCGCGAGCTGAGCCCACGTCAGGCACTGGGGCGCGGCTGGTGTTTCGGTTTCGGCCTGTTCGGTGCCGGCACCAGCTGGATCTACTACAGCATTCACCACTTCGGCGGCGCGTCGGTATTGCTGGCCGGTTTCCTGATGCTGCTCTTCACAGCGGCGATTGCCTGGTTCTTTGCCCTGCCCGCCTGGATCTGGGCGCGCTGGCTGCGCCGAAATGAGGCGCCGCTGGCCGATGCCTTGGCCTTCGCGGCGCTGTGGGTCGGCCAGGAGGCCTTCCGCGGCTGGTTCCTGACAGGTTTCCCGTGGCTGTATTCCGGTTACAGCCAGCTCGATGGCCCGCTGGCCGGGCTCGCCCCTATCGGCGGGATGTGGCTGATTTCCTTCACCCTGGCGCTGACAGCTGCGTTGATCTACAACGGCTTGCGCCTGGTTCGCATGGGGCGCAAAGGCTTCATCGCTGCCGGAGCATTGCTGTTGGTCGGTCCATGGCTGCTCGGCATGGCCCTCAAACATCATGCCTGGACCAGCCCGTCAGGCCCGCCACTGAGCGTCGCCGCCATTCAGGGCAACATCGAGCAGAGCATGAAGTGGGACCCGGCGCAGCTCAATGCGCAACTGGCGTTGTACCGCGACATGAGTTTCAGCTCCAGGCGCGTCGATCTTCTCATCTGGCCGGAAACGGCCATTCCGGTGCTCAAGGAGTCCGCCGAGGGCTACCTGAACATGATGGGCAACTTCGCGGCCGAACGTAAATCGGCGTTCATTACCGGTGTCCCGGTCCGCATGGAGGTACGCCACGAGAAGCGCTTTTTCAATGGCATCACCGTTACCGGTGAAGGCGACGGCACTTACCTCAAGCAAAAACTGGTGCCGTTTGGTGAATATGTTCCGCTGCAGGATGTGCTGCGCGGGCTGATCGCATTCTTCGACCTGCCGATGTCTGACTTTGCCCGCGGCCCGGCCGACCAGCCTCTGCTGCAGGCCAAGGGTTATCAGATCGCGCCGTTCATCTGCTATGAAGTGGTTTATCCGGAGTTCGCCGCCAGCCTTGCCGCCCGCAGCGACCTGTTGCTGACCATCAGCAACGACACCTGGTTCGGCACCTCCATCGGCCCGCTGCAACACCTGCAGATGGCGCAGATGCGTGCACTGGAGGCCGGCCGCTGGATGATCCGCGCCACCAACAACGGCGTATCCGGCCTGATCAACCCGTTCGGTCAGATTACCGATCAGATCCCGCAGTTCGAACGCGGCATCCTGTATGGCGAAGTGGTGCCGATGCACAACCTCACGCCGTACCTGGAATGGCGTTCGTGGCCATTGCTCATTCTCTGCGTGTTGTTGTTTGGCTGGGCGCTGATTGCGAGCCGGATGGCCAAGACCGTCTGAAATCATTTGTGGCGAGGGAGCTTGCTCTCTCGCCACAGGGATTAGCGCTTAGCGATAGAAAAGCGAATAACCGACCTGCCCCACCGCCTCGTTCATCAACTGCCCGTTCTGCCAGATCGCCTTGAACTCCGGCATCCAGCCACCCAGTGGCTGCGCATTGTCGCCGCCCAGAAACCCTACTGGCGCCGGTACCACCTCAAACCCGGCCTTGCGAAAACTCCAGACCGCTCGTGGCATATGCCAGGCCTGGGTCACGAGTACCACACGCTTGATACCCTGTGGCAGCAACACCTCGGCGCTGAACTGCGCATTTTCCCAGGTCGTGCGGCTGCGCCCTTCCTGCCAGCGCACGGTCACGCCAAAATCGTCACGCAAGGAGTCAGCCATTATCTGCGCCTCGCTGGGCGGAGTGCCGTAATGCAAGCCGCCGCTGGTCAGTACCGGCAAGCCGGAAGCCTTGGTCAGCCGCGCGGCAAAGCGCTGGCGTTCCAGGCCGATACCCGTGGGCTGGTCGGCCCCCCAGGCCGCATCACCGCGCTCGCGCCCCGAGCCGAGGACCACGATCGCGTCCGCGCGCTGCCCCAGGATTGCCCATTCATCGCGGGCCAGCGGTGGCTCACGCTCGAGCAGGCCGGCACTCCACTGCACCACCACCGGCAGGCTCATCAGCCAGAAGCCACCCAGCCCCAGAGCAAAGCACGCACCGGCAAGCCTTGGCCTTGAGCGGCGCAACCACCAGGCGAGCAAAAGCAGCAGCAATAGAATGCCGGGTGGCAAAAGAAGTTGTTTCACGAAATAACGAAAAGGCATCGAGCATCTCCCGGAGATGCCCGAAGCCTAAGTGGGTTCGCGCAATGCGACAATCAATACAGGAGGACTATGCTTCAAAAAACCATGGAGTACGGCTCTGTGCCCTATTTGAACTGCAAAGACCGGACCTTTACCGCGTCTCTGCCGGGAACCTTGTCCTTGAGCCAGATGATCTTGGCCGAACGTGGTGCGTCGAGTTGCTTTATTGCCTCTGACAAGCATCCGTGTGTCTCACGCTCGCTGCGATCCAGATACGCCTTGACAAGTGCAAACTCTGCGGGGCTCAGGCCGCGCAGTTCCAGTTCCAGAGGGCGTTCGTCGCGCAACCGGCCAGCGGTTTTTGCCGCATCCAGGGCCAAGGCCAACCGATCGATCAGCCTTTCGTACAGCTCCGGTTTTGTAGCTTTTTGCTGAGACTCAACCATCCCTCACCTCATTGGAAGATAAGACCTACTCCCCAGTTAGAGCTTAGCTTCCATGAACAAACCGGCTGAACGCCGCGACCAACGGCCCTCGCAGCGGTTTTTGCAGGACGTGCGGCAACAATCAGGGTTTCCCTCGGTAGAGCGCGGTCATGTATGCTACGGCGCTTCCTGTAACTCCACTTCCAGCTCGGCTGGGCATCGAAAACGCCAATGTGGCGAGATCAGCGTCCAGCGTTGCATTGAAGAGGATTAGGCCACCCCTATTCAGTTCAAAAGTAGCCATGCACGAACAATATCAGCCCCGTGAAATCGAAGCCGCCGCCCAGTCGTTCTGGGACGAGCAAAAGTCCTTTGAAGTCAGTGAACAGCCAGGCAAGGAGACTTACTACTGCCTGTCGATGTTCCCTTACCCCAGCGGCAAGCTACACATGGGGCACGTGCGCAACTACACCATCGGCGACGTGATCTCCCGCTACCAGCGCATGCAAGGCAAGAACGTTCTGCAACCCATGGGTTGGGACGCCTTCGGCATGCCGGCGGAAAACGCCGCAATGAAGAACAACGTAGCGCCCGCCAAATGGACCTACGAAAACATCGCCTACATGAAATCCCAGCTGCGCAGCCTGGGCCTGGCGGTGGACTGGTCGCGCGAAGTGACCACCTGCAAGCCTGATTACTACCGCTGGGAACAATGGCTGTTCACTCGCCTGTTCGAAAAAGGCGTGATTTACAAGAAAAGCGGCACCGTGAACTGGGACCCGGTCGACCAGACCGTCCTGGCCAACGAACAAGTGATCGACGGTCGCGGCTGGCGTTCCGGCGCGCTGATCGAAAAGCGCGAAATCCCGATGTACTACTTCAAGATCACCGCCTACGCGGATGAGCTGCTGGAGAGCCTCGACGAGCTGACTGGCTGGCCTGAACAGGTCAAGACCATGCAGCGCAACTGGATCGGCAAGTCCCGCGGCATGGAAGTGCAGTTCCCGTACAACGTCGATTCCATCGGCGAAGCGGGCGTGCTGAAAGTCTTCACCACCCGTCCGGACACCCTGATGGGTGCGACCTACGTCGCCGTCGCTGCCGAACACCACCTGGCTACCCTGGCCGCACTGAACAATCCTGAGCTGCAAGCGTTCATCGCTGAATGCAAGGGCGGCAGCGTGGCCGAAGCCGACGTCGCCACCCAGGAGAAAAAAGGCCTGCCGACCGGCCTGTTCGTCGAGCACCCACTGACCGGCGAAAAACTGCCAGTATGGGTCGCCAACTATGTGCTGATGCACTACGGCGACGGCGCGGTGATGGCGGTTCCGGCCCACGACGAGCGCGATTTCGAATTCGCCCACAAGTACAACCTGCCGGTTAAATCGGTAGTGCGCACCAGTTCCGGTGACAGCAACCCGGCCCCATGGCAAGACGCCTACGGCGAGTACGGCACGCTGATCAATTCCGGCGAGTTCGATGGCCTCGACTTCGCGGGCGCCTTCGACGCCATCGAAGTCGCGCTGATCAAGAAAGAACTGGGCGCCTCACGCACCCAGTTCCGCCTGCGCGACTGGGGCATCAGCCGTCAACGTTACTGGGGCTGCCCGATCCCGATCATCCACTGCGACACTTGCGGTGATGTGCCGGTACCGGAAGATCAACTGCCTGTCGTGCTGCCGGAAGACGTCGTACCCGACGGCGCCGGTTCGCCACTGGCGCGCATGCCCGAGTTCTACGAGTGCAGCTGCCCTAAATGCGGCCAGCCTGCCAAGCGTGAAACCGACACCATGGACACCTTCGTCGAGTCCTCGTGGTACTACGCCCGTTACGCCTCGCCGCACTTTGAAGGTGGCCTGGTGGAAAAATCGGCGGCCGACCACTGGCTGCCGGTGGATCAGTACATCGGCGGTATCGAACACGCGATTCTTCACCTGCTCTATGCGCGCTTCTTCCACAAGCTGATGCGCGACGAAGGCCTGGTGAGCTCCAACGAGCCGTTCAAGAACCTGCTGACCCAGGGCATGGTGATCGCCGAGACGTACTATCGCCGCGAAGCCAATGGCGCTTACACCTGGTTCAACCCGGCGGACGTCGAGCTTGAGCGTGACAGCAAGGCCAAGGTTATCAGCGCCAAGCTGAAAGCTGACGGCTTGCCGGTGGAAATCGGCGGCACCGAGAAGATGGCCAAGTCAAAGAACAACGGCGTCGACCCACAGTCGATGATCGACCAGTTCGGCGCAGACACCTGCCGCCTGTTCATGATGTTCGCCTCGCCACCGGACATGAGCGCGGAATGGTCCGACTCCGGCGTCGAAGGTTCGCACCGTTTCCTCAAGCGCGTCTGGCGTCTGGCTCAAGCCCACGTCACTCAGGGCCTGCCAGGCAAACTGGACGTCGCCAGCCTGAATGACGAGCAGAAAGCCGTTCGTCGTTCGATCCACCTGGCCATCAAGCAGGCCAGCCAGGACGTCGGCCAGAACCACAAATTCAACACCGCCATCGCTCAGGTGATGACGCTGATGAACGTGCTGGAAAAAGCCGCGCAAGGCACCGAACAGGATCGCGCACTGATTCACGAAGGCCTGGAAACCGTGATTCTGCTGCTGGCTCCAATCACGCCGCACATTAGCCACGAGCTGTGGAATCAACTGGGTCACGCTGATCCTGTGATCGACGCCGGTTGGCCGGTGGTGGATGACAGCGCTTTGGTACAGGACAGCCTGCAGTTGGTGATTCAGGTCAACGGCAAACTGCGTGGTCACATCGAAATGCCGGCCAGCGCCAGCCGCGAAGAAGTCGAAGCCGCCGCCCGTGCCAACGAAAACGTCCTGCGTTTCGTCGATGGTCTGACCATTCGTAAAGTGATCGTAGTGCCCGGGAAACTGGTCAATATCGTCGCCAGCTAATTGGAGCAGGCGCCAGGCGAGCCTGGCGCCGGACAAAACCTTTCGGGCCGCTCGATCGGCCCACATGGTTTCAAGGGGAGCAACAAGATGATCAAACGCAATCTGCTGGTGATGGGCCTCGCGGTTCTGCTGAGCGCCTGCGGTTTCCAGCTGCGAGGCACCGACACCAACGAACTGGCAATCAAGGAACTCGACCTGAGTGCCCGTAACGCCTATGGCGAAACCGTGACCCAGTTGCGTCAGGCACTGGAAGGCAGCGGCGTCAAGGTCTACACCGGCGCACCTTACAAACTGGTGCTGACCAGTGAGCAGGAAACCCAGCGCATCCTCAGCTACGCCGGTGCCGGTCGTGCTGGCGAGTACCAGGTGACCACCGTATTGAACTACGACATCCGTGGTCGCGGTGACCTGCCACTGATGAGCGACAAGCTTGAAGTGCAGAAAATCTACATGCACGACGGCAACAACCTGGTGGGTTCCGACCAGGAAGCCGCAACGGCCCGGACAGAAGCCCGCCGCGAGCTGGTTCAACGCATGTTGCTGCGTCTGCAACAACTGAGCCCTGGCCAACTGGATCAGTTGCAGCAGACTGCCGAAGCCAAGGCCAAGGCAGACGCCGCGGCACTGGAAGCAGCACGCAAGACTGAAGCGGAAACCCCGCGCCAGTCGCCTATCGAACTGCCGCAGCAGTAAGACTTACGGGGCGCCCGAGCGCCCCGTTCGCCCTCTCTTATGAAGCTCGCCCCCGCCCAACTCGCCAAACACCTGCAAGGCACCCTTGCGCCGGTCTATATCATCAGCGGCGATGACCCGCTGCTGTGCCAGGAGGCGGCCGACACTATTCGCGCTGCCGCCCGCCAGCAGGGATTCGATGAACGCCAGGTGTTTGCCGCCGACGCCAGTTTCGACTGGGGGACGTTGCTGCAAGCCGGTGCCAGCATGTCGTTGTTCGCCGAAAAGCGCCTGCTGGAACTGCGCCTGCCTTCCGGCAAACCCGGCGACAAAGGTGCCGCCGCGCTTATCGAGTACTGCTCGCGCCCGGCCGAAGACACCATACTGCTGATCAGCTTGCCGAAGCTCGATGGCAGCGCGCAGAAAACCAAGTGGGGCAAAGCGCTGGTCGAAGGACAGCAAACCCAGTTCGTGCAGATCTGGCCTGTCGATGTCGCCCAGTTGCCAAGCTGGATCCGCCAACGCCTGTCCCAAGCCGGGCTTTCCGCCAGCCAGGACGCTGTTGAGCTGATCGCCGCGCGGGTCGAGGGCAACTTGCTGGCCGCCGCCCAGGAAATCGAAAAGCTCAAGCTGATGGCCGAAGGCGGTCAGATCACCGTTGAAACCGTGCAGGCTGCGGTGGCCGACAGTGCGCGCTTCGATGTCTTCGGCCTGACCGATGCGGTGCTCAATGGCGAAGCGGCCCATGCCTTGCGCATGCTTGAAGGGTTGCGCGGTGAAGGTGTCGAGCCGCCGGTGATTCTCTGGGCCCTGGCCCGGGAGTTGCGCCTGCTGGCCAATATTTCCCTGCAGTACAGCCAGGGTACGCCGCTGGACAAGGCCTTCAGCCAGGCCAAACCTCCGGTCTGGGACAAACGTAAACCGTTGATGAGCAAAGCCCTGCAACGCTACTCGGCGCAACGCTGGGCGCAACTGCTGCTCGAAGCACAACGCATCGACGCGCAGATCAAGGGCCAGGCAGCCGGTTCGCCGTGGATGAGCCTGAGCCGGTTGACGTTGTTGATGGCCGGGCAAAGATTGTCGTTACCTGCCGAGTAAGGCTTTCTGTGGCGAGGGGGCTTGCCCCCGTTGGGGCGCGAAGCGGCCCCCATTCGTTACTGAGTTCTTCCAGGCACACCGCACACTCCGGTTCTACGGCTGCTCCGCAGCCGAACGGGGGCAAGCCCCCTCGCCACAAGGGACTAGACATCCCCCCAACTTCGGCCGATGATTTGCCCCGCAAAAACCACTCACTTGCGAGGCATCATCATGAGCAAAAAGCCATCAAAGCATGGCCCCAACAAGGCCAAATCCATCATCGCCCAGCCATTGTTCCGCAGCCGCCAGGAACGCCCGGCCAAGGGCAAAGGCAGCTACCGCCGCGAAGCCTTCCAGTCTGACAGCTGGGAGGCTTCTTACTTTCTGGCTGCGTAAAGCAGAACACCCCTTTGACATGGTAAGGTCTGTACCTGATTCGTATTCCCTGGACCCGTGCATGCCCTTTTGTCTTCCCCATCGTTGGCACTTACGCCAATTGATCGCTGCCTCCAGCCTTGTTTTGCTTGTCGCCTGCGCGGAAAAACCGACCGCAGCCGACGCTCAGCCGCTTCAGACGCTCCCTGTCGCCACCGCCCCGGCGGTTGTTCCGCCTGTGGTTCCGACCGGTGAGAACCTCGACATTCAGCCAACCCAGACCTTCGCCGAATGGCAGGCAGGTTTCCGCAAGGATGCCCTGGCCGCCGGTATCCGCGCCGATCTGTTCGACCGCGCCTTCGCCGATGTCAGCTTCGACCCCAGCGTGATCCGCGCAGACCGCAGCCAACCGGAATTCGCAAAACCGGTTTGGGAATACCTCGACGGCGCCTTGTCGCCGCTGCGAGTACGCAAAGGCCAGTCGCTGATCAACCAGTACGCCGACATCCTGCAAAGCATCGAGCAGCGCTACGGCGTTGATCGTCAGGCGCTGGTGGCCGTGTGGGGTATGGAAAGCAACTTTGGCCAGTTCCAGGGCAGCAAGTCGGTGATCAACTCGCTGGCGACCCTGGCCTACGAAGGTCGTCGTCCCGGCTTCGCCCACGCGCAATTGATTGCCGCCCTGCAAATCCTGCAACAAGGCGATATCGAACCCGAGAAGATGCTCGGATCCTGGGCCGGCGCCATGGGCCAGACCCAGTTCATCCCGACCACCTACAACACCCATGCCGTGGACTTCGATGGTGACGGGCGCCGCGATATCTGGGGCAGTTCGGCCGATGCCCTGGCCTCGACCGCGCATTACCTGCAAAGCTCCGGCTGGCAGAGAAGTCAGCCGTGGGGCTTCGAAGTCCAGCTGCCGAGCGGTTTCAACTACGTACTGGCCGATGGCACGATTCGCAAGAGTGTCGCCGAGTGGCGCCAACTGGGCGTCATGCTGCCCAACGGTGGTCAGGTCCCGGCCGGCTCCGAGCAATTGTCTGCCGCACTGTTGCTGCCGGCCGGTTATCGCGGCCCGGCGTTCCTGGTGCTCGATAACTTCCGGGCGATTCTCAAGTACAACAACTCGTCGTCCTACGCCTTGGGGGTGAGCCTGTTGTCGGAACGCTTCAATGGCACGGGCCTGATCAGCGGTACGTGGCCAAAGGATGACCTGCCTCTGAGCCGTACCGAGCGGATCGAGCTGCAAAACCTGCTGAGCGTACAAAACTACGACGCCGGCACCGCCGACGGGATCATCGGCGCCAACACCCGCAAGGCGATCCGCAGCGCCCAGCAGTCGTTTGGCTGGCCGGCGGATGGCTATCCGACGCACAAGTTGCTGGAAGGGTTGCGTAACCGATAGTTTGTCGTATGGCTGGAACCGCTTTCGCGAGCAAGCCCGCTCCCACATTGATTTTGTGGCGCTCACAGATCCAATGTGGGAGCGGGCTTGCTCCGGGCGGCGTTCCGACGAAGACTGAGTACCAAGCAACGAATATCTACCGCTTGGTCACCACATCCTGTTCCAACACCAACTCCTTGCTCCCAGCATCCAGCCGCACCAACGCCCCCATGGGCAGCGTCAGGTTCGGATCGCAGTGCCCGCTGCGCCATCCGGACAGCACCGGAATCTTAAATGGCTCGAAGGTCTGCTTGAGCAACCTGTCCAGCGCCGCCACCTCAACCCCCGCCACGTCCCCAACCAACACGCCGCGCAGCTTGTGCAACGTGCCTGCCAGCCGCAGTTGGGTCAGCAACCGGTCGATGCGATACAGCGGCTCGTTGATGTCCTCGATCAACAGAATGACGCCCTCGGCGTCCATCTCGTAGGGCGTGCCCATGGTCGCGGCGATCATGGCCAGATTGCCTCCGAGCAAGCGCCCATGAGCCACGCCAGGCTCGATCGTGGTCAGCGGGTAGGCTACCGGATGAGCCAGCACTGTTCCCGCCCTCACCTGCCCTCGCAGCATGTTGAAGAAGGACGGCTCCGTAGGTTTTTGCTTGTCACCCAGCAGGTCGGCATTGAGCATCGGACCATGAAAGGTCACGAAGCCGGCATAACGACTGATCGCCAAATGCAGCGCGGTGATGTCGCTGTAGCCGACGAACGGCTTGGCGTTGTCACGCAGCAAATCAAAATCGATGCGGTCGAGCAGTCGCGGCGTGCCGTAACCGCCGCGCAGGCAGATGATGGCATCCACCTCGCTGTCGGCGAACGCTGCATGCAGGTCGCCAAGTCGCATCTCGTCGCTACCGGCCAGGTAGCCGTTTTTTTCGTAGACCCCGGGAAACACTTTCAGTGAATAACCCCGGGCACGCATCCATTGCAGCGCCTTGTCGGTGTCCAGCGGGGCTGGGCCAGCGGGTGCGATAACGCCGATCAGGCCTTCCGACGGCAGTGCCGGGACGGGAGCATGAGGGCAAAGGGTGTGGGTCGGTCGAGCGGTCATCCGTGAATCTCCCTGCGTGAAATCTTCAGCACACAGTAGTCAGGAACGGGGACAAACAGAAGAGGAACCGTTGCCCCGCAGGTTGCAGGAAAAAACAGTCGTTGCCATAGGCCAGGCAAAAAAACGCCCGCAAGGCTGAACACCGTGCGGGCGCTTTTCATTTCATTGCGTCGATCAGGACGACATCAGCTCGGCCTTGACCAGCTTGGCCTGCTCGTCGGCGTGATACGAGGAGCGTACCAACGGACCGGAGGCAACGTTCTTGAAGCCCATCTTGTAGCCTTCCTCGGCGAACCAGGCGAAGGTGTCCGGGTGCACGAAGCGCTGCACCGGCAAGTGACTGCGGGACGGTTGCAGGTACTGGCCGAGGGTCAACATGTCGATGTCGTGCTCGCGCATGCGCTTCATGACTTCGATGACTTCTTCGTCGGTCTCGCCCAGGCCCAGCATCAGGCCGGACTTGGTTGGAATGTGCGGCATCATCTGCTTGAAGCGTTGCAGCAGGGTCAGCGACCACTGGTAGTCAGAACCCGGACGTGCAGCCTTGTACAGGCGCGGCACGGTTTCCAGGTTGTGGTTGAACACATCCGGCGGCTCGGCGGCGGTGATTTCCAGCGCGATGTCCATGCGGCCACGGTAGTCCGGGACCAGGGTCTCGAGCTGCACGTTCGGCGACAGCTTGCGGATTTCACGGATGCAGTCGGCAAAGTGCTGGGCACCGCCATCACGCAGGTCGTCGCGGTCCACAGATGTGATCACCACATACTTCAGGCGCAAGTCGGCGATGGCAATGGCCAGGCTTGCCGGCTCGTTGACGTCGAGTGGTTTCGGACGGCCGTGGCCGACGTCGCAGAACGGGCAACGACGGGTGCAGATGTCACCCATGATCATGAAGGTCGCGGTGCCACCGGAGAAGCACTCGCCCAGGTTCGGGCAGGACGCCTCTTCGCACACGCTGTGCAGCTTGTGTTTGCGCAGCAGGGCCTTGATGCGGTCGACTTCCGGCGAAACCGGGATGCGTACACGAATCCAGTCTGGTTTCTTCGGCAGTTCGGTGGTCGGAATGATCTTCACCGGGATGCGTGCAACCTTTTCGGCGCCGCGCAGCTTGACGCCGGCTTCAACCTTGGGACGCGGGGCCGGGCGCTCAGTGACATCGAGCGTCGGGATCATGGTTTGCACTGCATCAGTAGTCATATCAGTCGATTCCGCCCGTCAGGGTCGTCTGCTCAGCATAGTCGAGGTGTTTGACGAGCTGCGCGCGCAGCCGGGCACTTACCTCGGCAAATTCAATCGATCCTGCGTGATCGCTCAGCTGGGTCATCGCCAGCCCGGCATAGCCGCAGGGATTAATCCGTCGAAACGGTTCCAGGTTCATGTCCACGTTCAAGGCCAGGCCGTGAAAGGAACAACCGTGGCGGATCCGTAGACCCAGGGAAGCGATTTTCGCTCCGTCGACGTAGACACCCGGTGCATCGGGCTTGGCCACGGCGGTGACACCGTAACTGGCCAGCAGCTCGATCAGGCATTGCTCCATCCGGCTGACCAGATCGCGCACGCCAAACCCGAGCTTGCGCACATCCAGCAGCAGATAAGCCACCAACTGACCGGGCCCGTGGTAAGTCACTTGACCACCACGGTCGACCTGCACCACAGGAATATCCCCGGGGAGCAGCAGGTGCTCGGCCTTGCCGGCCTGGCCCTGGGTGAACACCGCGGGATGCTCAACCAGCCAGATCTCGTCGGCGGCATCGCTGCCGCGTTCGTTGGTGAAGCGTTGCATGGCATGCCAGACCGGCTCGTAAGCCATCTGGCCGAGTTCGCGAAAGCCCAGCGTGCCGGACATCACAGCACCATGTGCACGAAACCGGTGGCCCGCAGCTCGCTGTTGATGTTGTACAGCTGGTCCTGGTCGGTCGCGACAATGTGCAGCTGAATGGTGGTGTATTTGCCGTTGCTGCTCTGGCGCTCGTCAACACGCTCATCGTTGATCGTTGCATGTTTGCGGACGATGTCGATGATTCTGTCCTTGTTGCCCACGCCGGTGTCGCTGATCACCTTAACCGGATAATCATTGGCAGGGAATTCGATCTTTGGCGCCTTTACTTCGGTATCGGTCATGGCGTAACGGCCTCGTAAGCGTAAGCCGTGGCGACGGGCATGGCTGCGCGCCAGATCAGCGCGGAGCCATGCAGGTGCACACTAAATTCAGTTGAACAAGCCGTAGAAGAATAGACGGATGCTATCCCACATGCGGCGGAAGATACCACCTTCCTCGACAGCGTCCAGAGCGATCAGATCGGCGCTGTGCACCACCTTGTCGTCCAGTTTCACTTCGACTTTACCGATCACGTCGCCCTTGGCGATTGGCGCGACCAGTTGCGGGTTCATGGTCATGCTGGCAGCGAGCTTTTTCAGCTGGCCTTTGGGCAGGGTCATGGTCAGGTCTTCAGCCAGGCCGGCCTTGACCTGGTTGGTGGAGCCCTTCCAAACAGGCGCCTGGGCCAGTTCGGTGCCCTTCTGATAGAAGGTCTGGGTTTCGAAGAAACGGAAACCGTAGGTCAGCAGCTTCTGGGTTTCTGCGGCACGGGCCACTTCGCTGTTGGTACCGAACACCACGGCGATCAGGCGCATGCCATCACGTACGGCCGAAGACACCATGCAGTAGCCGGCTTCGTCGGTGTGGCCGGTTTTCAGACCGTCGACGGTCTTGTCGCGCCACAGCAGCAGGTTACGGTTCGGTTGCTTGATGCCGTTCCAGAAGAACTCTTTCTGCGAGTAGATCGCGTAGTGAGCCGGGTCTTCGTGGATGATCGCGCGGGCCAGTACAGCCATGTCATGAGCCGACGAGTAGTGCTCAGGGTTCGGCAGGCCGGTCGGGTTCATGAAGTGGGTGTTGGTCATGCCCAGGTCGGCGACGGTCTTGTTCATCAGGTCGGCGAAGGCGTCTTCGCTGCCGGCGATGTGCTCGGAGAGCGCGACGCTGGCGTCGTTACCCGACTGGATGATGATGCCGTGCAGCAGGTCGCTGACGGTGACCTGCGAGCCGACCTTGATGAACATCCGCGAACCGCCGGTACGCCAGGCATTTTCGCTGACGGTCACCGGATCGTTTTCGCCGATCTGGCCACGACGGATTTCCAGGGTCGCGATGTACGCGGTCATCAGCTTGGTCAGGCTGGCCGGTGGCAGACGCTGGTCACCGTTGTTCTCGACCAGCACGTTGCCGCTGCTGGCATCCATGAGCACGTAGGCCTTGGCGGCCAGTTGCGGTGGCGACGGCATCATCTCGACCGCGAACGCGGCTGTTGAGAGGAGCAGCGGGACTAGCAGGAACAGGCGTTTGGCAAAGGTGGTGATGTTCATCCGTCTCTCGAAATCGCTAATGGAAACTGCCCAAGGGCAAAACTAATCAAATAACCTTCAGGCTTTGCCCGAAAACTGCCTGCGCGACGATCATGCTGCGTTAAAAACAGGCTCGGAATGCTCATGTAGGCCCCTACAATCCGCTTCCTCGCCTATTTTTGCCTTGCCTGATCGCCGCTCGGCGAGTTTTCGAACAAACCCTACGAGTCATCGCGTGTTCAGTTGCTCACTCAGTCACCCTTGCCGGGCTTTTGTTCTTCAACGAGTCAACAACCTGGTTCGCCCCCCAATACCGCAGACGAACCGTCAATCAAGCTCTACGTATTACTCCGTGACCACACTCGGCGAACCGAGATTGGCCAGGCGCACACTGTTCTGCACCTGCTGGATTTCACCCGGCGATCCGATCGGGCCCAGGCGAACCCGATGCAGGGTCTGCTGATTGCGCACGATCGAGCTGATGAACACCGGAGCGCTCACCATCCCGCTGAGCTTCGATCTCAGGAGTTCTGCAGCGTCCGGGTTGGCGAACGCGCCCACCTGCAGATACTGGCCAGAGGCTGGTACAGAAGCGTTTTTTTTTGCATCAAGCTGCACAGGCACCACCGCAGCGGCGTGTTGCTGTGGCGGCGGTGTCCATTGCTCGACGGTGCCGGCCGAAGCAGTGATCACCGGGGCGCTATTCTGCGCGACTTGCGGTTCGTTGAGCATCAAAGGCGCCGGACGGCCTTTGGCTGCCCAAAACGCCTGTGGATCAATGCCTTCGACCTTGACCCGCGCGGTGCCGATTTCGGCATAACCGAGCTTCTTGGCGGCAGCGTAGGACAAGTCGATGATCCGGTCCGAATAGAACGGCCCGCGGTCGTTGACCCGCAGAATCACGCTCTTGTTGTTGTCCAGGTTGGTCACCCGAACGTAACTTGGCAGTGGCAATGTCTTGTGCGCGGCGCTCATGCCATACAGGTCATACACTTCGCCGTTGGCGGTGTTCTGACCGTGGAACTTGGTGCCGTACCAGGACGCAGTACCCGATGCCACGTAGGTCTTGGACTCTTGCAACGGGAAATAGGTTTTGCCCAATACCGAGTACGGGCTGGCCTTGTATGGGCCGGTGTGCAGGGTCGGCGTGGCGTCCGGGATGCGCGCAACATCGACATCCCACCATGGCGCGCCATCCTTGTGGGCGCGGTTGATGTCCAGCCCCGGCGTCGAGCGCACGGCGGTGGTGGACTTCTGGGCCGGCGCGCGGCTGGTCGAACAACTGGCGACCAACACAGCCAACGCGGCGAATGCCATCAACTTCAGGGGTTTATTGATAGGCAATGCCCGCATTACTTGACGCCCCGTGCTTGGACCAGCTGTTCAGACAGTTGATGTACGGCCATGGCGTACATCACGCTGCGGTTATAACGCGTGATCGCGTAAAAATTCTTCAGGCCCATCCAGTACTCGGAGCCATTGTCGCCTTCCAGGCGGAAAGCAGTAACCGGCATATCATCGCGCAGCGCATCATGACTTGACCACCCCAGGGCTCGCAACTCCCCGACGGTTTTCGTCGGTTCGATTCCTGCGGTCAAACCTTCGTCGACCTGATCGCCACGGACATCGGCGCGGCTGACCACCGGTTCGCCGGCGACCCAGCCATGACGCTTGAAGTAACTGGCGACACTGCCAATGGCATCGTCCGGGTTGGTCCAGATGTTGATATGGCCATCACCGTCGAAATCCACCGCATAGGCGCGGAAACTGCTCGGCATGAATTGCGGCAAGCCCATTGCGCCGGCGTAGGAGCCTTTGAGCGTCAACGGATCGACCTGCTCTTCGCGGGCCAGCAGCAGGAACTCACGCAACTCCTTGCGGAAAAACTCGGCACGGGGAGGATAGTCGAAACCCAGGGTCGACAAGGCATCGATCACCCGGAAATTTCCGGTATTACGGCCGAAAAAGGTTTCAACACCGATGATCGAGACAATCACCTGGGCCGGCACACCATATTCCTGCTCGGCACGGGCCAACACCGCTTCGTGCTGACGCCAGAAGTCCACACCCCGGGCTATGCGCGCATCGGTGATGAACATCGGGCGATATTCGCTCCACTGCTTGACCCGTTCGGCGGGTTTCGAGATGGCGTCCAGAATCGACTGCTTGCGCTCGGCTTCGCGGAACACGCCCATCAATTGTTCGCCAGCGAAACCGTAGTCGCGGGTCATTTCACCGACGAATTCGGCCACCTGGGGTGAGCCTTCGTAGTCGCCGGCCAACGCTTCCTGCACGGTGCCAAGGATGCTTACCAGGCCGACCCATGGCGCGTATCGAGTCGCCCAGCCACGCATTACTTGCATTGAAAATTTCACCTTATTCAAACCTGCGCGATCCACTTGCGATGGGTATGGATCGACATCAAAACCCCAAACGCTGACAGCAGCGTCACCAGCGAAGTGCCTCCGTAGCTAATGAACGGCAACGGCACCCCCACCACCGGCAACAGGCCACTGACCATACCGATGTTGACGAAAACATAAACAAAAAACGTCATGGTCAGGCTGCCCGCGAGCAACTTGCCGAACAATGTCTGCGCCTGGGCAGTAATCACCAGCCCGCGGCCGATCAACAGCAGGTAGATCAGCAACAGCGCGCAGATCCCCACCAGGCCGAACTCCTCACCCAATACGGCAATGATGAAGTCGGTGTGGCTTTCCGGCAGGAAGTCCAGATGCGACTGGGTGCCCAGCAACCAGCCCTTGCCGAACACACCGCCAGAACCGATAGCGGCCTTGGACTGGATGATGTTCCAGCCCGTACCGAGCGGATCGCTCTCCGGGTCGAGGAACGTCAGGATTCGCTGCTTTTGATAGTCGTGCATGATGAAGAACCACATGGCTATCGCCACGGGCACGGCGGCGGCCAGCACGCTGAGGATCCAGCGCCAGCGCAGCCCTCCCATGAACAGCACGAACGCGCCGCCGGCCAGAATCAGCAGCGACGTACCGAGGTCCGGCTGGCGCACGATCAGAATGAACGGCACGCCGATCAGCATCAGGCTGATGCCCACATGCTTTAGCTGGGGCGGCAAGGTGCGTTTTGACAAGTACCAGGCAATCGTCGCTGGCATCAGGATCTTCATGAATTCCGAGGGCTGGAAGCGGATCACCCCGGGAATGTTGATCCAGCGGGTAGCGCCCATGGCGTTGTGGCCCATGATGTCCACCACCAGCAGCAGCATCACCCCGACCACGTAGCCCAGCGGCACCCAGCGCGCCATGAATCGCGGCTCGAACTGGGCGATGACGATCATCGACACCAGGCCGATGCCGAACGAAGTGGCTTGCTTGCCCAGCAGATCCCAGCTCTTGCCGCTGGCCGAATACAGCACGAACAGGCTGCCGGCGGCGAGGGTCAGCAGCAGGATCAGCAGCGGGCCGTCAATGTGCAGGCGTTGCAGCAGCGTCGCGCGACGACGCATCACATCCTCACTGGAGAGCATGCGATCAAAATTATTCATCACGGGCCGTGGCCTCCGCGCTAGTAGGGCTGGCGTATTCGGCTTTGAGGTGACCGTCCTGGTCGAGCAACCAGGCGTCCATGATCTGACGCACCACTGGCGCGGCGACGCCGGAGCCGGACTCACCGTTCTCGACCATCACCGACACCACGATCTGCGGGTCGTCCGCCGGGGCGAAGCCCACGAACAAGGCGTGGTCGCGATGGCGCTCCTGAACCTTGGAGCGGTCGTACTTCTCACCCTGCTTGATCGCGACCACCTGGGCCGTACCACTCTTGCCCGCGATGCGGTACTGCGCACCGATCGAAGCCTTGCGTGCCGTACCGCGGGCGCCGTGCATCACCTGCTGCATGCCGTGGTTGACCTTGGTCCAGTCCGACGGGTCGCGCAGGATGATGTCTGGCATCGGATTCTGATCCACCGGTTTCTCGCCTTCGATGGTCTTGGCCAGGTGCGGACGGTTCCAGATGCCTTTGTTGGCCACCAGCGCCGTGGCCTGGGCCAGCTGCAACGGGGTCGACTGCATGTAGCCCTGGCCGATCCCGAGAATCAGCGTTTCGCCCGGGAACCATGCCTGGCGGCGGGTCGCGCGCTTCCATTCGCGGGTCGGCATCAAGCCTGGCGACTCCTCGAACATGTCCAGGGAAACCTTCTGACCGATACCGAACTTGGACAGGTACGACGACAACCGATCGATCCCCAGCTTGTGGGCGAGGTCATAGAAGTAGGTGTCGTTGGAGCGCATGATCGCCGTGTCGAGGTCGACAAAACCATCGCCGGTGCGGTTCCAGTTGCGATACTTGTGATCGTAGTTGGGCAGCATGTAGTAGCCGGGGTCGAACACCCGGGTCGAGGCAGTCACCACGCCCGAATCCAGACCGGCAATCGCCACGGCAGGCTTGATGGTCGAACCCGGCGGGTACAGACCGCGCAGCACGCGGTTGAACAGCGGGCGGTCGATGGAGTCGCGCAGTTCGGAATAGGCCTTGGAGCTGATGCCGGTGACGAACAGGTTCGGATCGAAGCTCGGCTGACTGACCATCGCCAGCACCTCACCGGTTTTCGGATTCAGGGCCACCACCGCACCACGACGACCGCCGAGCGCGGCTTCGGCGGCTTCCTGCAATTTGATGTCCAGGCTCAGGACGATGTCTTTGCCGGAAACCGGTTCGGTGCGTTTGAGCACCCGCAATACACGGCCCCGAGCGTTGGTCTCGACTTCCTCGTAACCCACCTGACCATGCAGCTCCGGTTCATAGAAACGCTCGATGCCGGTTTTGCCGATTTGATGGGTGCCGCTATAACTGACCGGGTCCAGAGACTTGAGCTCTTTCTCGTTGATCCGCCCCATGTAGCCCACCGAGTGCGCAAAATGCGCGCCCTGAGGGTAGTGACGCACCAATTGCGCGACCACTTCCACGCCCGGCAGGCGGAACTGGTTCACGGCGATCCGGGCGATCTGCTCTTCGGTCAGCTCAAACAGGATCGGCACCGGCTCGAACGGCCGGCGCCCCTGACGCATGCGCTTCTCGAAAATCACCCGATCCTCGGGCGTCAGTTCCAGCACTTCGACGATCACGTCGAGCACCTGCTGCCAGTCGCCGGACCGTTCGCGGGTCATGCTCAGGCTGAAGCTGGGCCGGTTATCGGCGATCACCACGCCGTTGCGGTCGAAAATCAGCCCGCGAGTCGGCGGAATCGGCTGCACGTGGACGCGGTTGTTTTCCGACAGGGTCGAGTGGTACTCGTACTGGATCACCTGCAGGAAATACAGACGGGCGATCAGCACGCAGATTAGCGCCACCACGGCAATTGCCCCGAACACGACGCGGCCACGCACCAGACGGGCGTCTTTTTCGTGGTCCTTGATGCGGATCGGCTGGGACATGAGGGCAGAATTACTTGTGGTAAGGGTGACCGGACAGCACGGTCCAGGCACGGTACATCTGTTCGCCGATCAGGATCCGCACCAGCGGGTGCGGCAAGGTCAGCGGCGACAACGACCAGCGCTGGTCAGCCCGGGCACAGACTTCCGGCGCCAACCCTTCGGGGCCGCCGACCATGAAGTTGACCGTGCGCGAGTCCAGCCGCCAGCGATCGAGCTCGACCGCCAGTTGCTCGGTGCTCCAGGGCTTGCCATGGACTTCGAGAGTGACAATCCGCTCGTTCGGCCCGACCTTGGCCAGCATGGCTTCGCCTTCCTGGCGGATGAAGCGGGCCACGTCGGCGTTCTTGCCACGGGTATTGAGCGGTATTTCCACCAGTTCCAGCGCCAGTTCGGACGGAAGACGCTTGGCATATTCATGCCAGCCTTCTTCCACCCATTTGGGCATGCGTGAACCGACGGCGATCAGTCGCAGTCGCACAGCGGTCCCTTATTCCTGGTCTTTGTTGAGCTTGTTGAAGTGCTCGTGACCAACTTCAGGGCTGTGGTGTTTGCCATCGGCCGCACGGCTCTGCTCGGCACCTTTCCACAAGCGCTCCAGGTCGTAGAACTGACGGGCGTTGGAGGTCATCATGTGGACGATCACGTCGTCCATGTCCAACAGCACCCAGTCACTGTCGCCCTTGCCTTCTTCACCCAGCGGTTTGATACCCAGGGCTTTGACGGCCTCGCGGACCTTGTCCAGCATCGCGCCGATCTGGCGGTTGGAGGTACCGGTGGCGATGATCATGTAGTCAGTGATGCTCTGCTTGTCGCGAACATCAATCACCAGCACGTCCTGGGCCTTGACGTCTTCCAGGGCGGCTACGGCGATCTTGACCAGCTCGTCGCCTTTAGGCGGCTCGGCGGCGAGGACCTTTTCCGGCAGCGGGGCGCTCTTGAATGTGCCTTTGCGTTTTACTTTGCTTTCGTTGTTGCTCGTCATATAAAACTCGTTTTGCTCGTTTGTTCGGGCGCTTCAATACACGTTGTTGCCACGTGCCTTGAGGCACTCCTATTCAGTTCGACGCACGGTAGAGTCCGTGCGCATCGATGTAGGCCAGGACCGCGTCGGGCACCAGGAAACGTACCGACTTACCGCTGGCCAGCAGTTGACGGATCTGGGTGGCGGATACCGCGAGCGGTGTCTGCCAGACGAATGCAATCTGTCCGCTCGGCCCTTTGAGGGCCAGCGGGTCGCTCACCGAGCGCGCTGCCAGCAGGTTGCGCAAGGCATCCGGCGGTTCGCTGTCGGCATCCGGGCGTTGCAACACCAGGATATGGCAATGCTGGAGCAACTCTTCCCAGCGGTGCCAAGTGGGCAGGCCGCAAAAAGCGTCCCAGCCCAAAAGCAGAAAAACCTGGTCGGATACGGCCAGTTCGGCGCGCATCAGTTCCAGGGTATCAATGGTGTAGGACGGCTTGTCCCGCTGCAATTCGCGGGCGTCCACCACCAACGGTGCCACACCGGCCACCGCGCACTCGACCATCGCCAGACGGTCTTTTGCCGACACCTGCGGCTTGTCCCGATGGGGCGGCCTGGCACTGGGTGTCAGGCGCAGTTCATCGAGCGCCAGGGTTTCGGCGACTTCCAGCGCACCGCGCAAATGGCCGATGTGCACCGGGTCGAACGTTCCGCCCAGCACGCCAATGCGGCGAGGGGCTGGCTCGCTGACGGTGACCGGGGCTGACAGGTCGAAGTCGCCCAAGTCAGACCGGCTCCTGTCCGCGCAGCTGCCCGTCGCCGACTACGATGTACTTCTCGCAGGTCAGTCCTTCGAGGCCCACCGGGCCGCGGGCGTGCAGCTTATCAGTAGAAATGCCGATCTCGGCACCCAATCCGTATTCGAAGCCATCGGCGAAGCATGTCGGGGTATTGATCATCACCGACGAGGAGTCGACTTCAGCCACGAAACGCCGAGTGTCGCCCTGGTGTTCGCTGACAATCGAATCGGTGTGATGGGAGCCGTAATGATTGATGTGCTCGATGGCCTGGTCCAGTCCGTCGACCACACGGATCGACAGAATCGCCGCCAGGTACTCGGTGTTCCAGTCTTCCTCGGTGGCCGGCACGGCATCGATGATCGCCCGGGTGCGTTCGCAGCCGCGCAGTTCGACGCCTTTTTCGCGGAACTGGGCCGCCATCGCCGGCAGGAAATTCTTGGCAACGGCCTGATCCACCAGCAGCGTTTCCATGGCACCGCAAATGCCATAGCGATAAGTCTTGGCGTTGAACGCAATGCGCTGGGCCTTGGCCAGATCGGCGTGTTCACTCACGTACACGTGGCAGATGCCGTCCAGATGCTTGATCACCGGGACGCGGGCATCACGGCTGACGCGCTCGATCAGGCCTCGGCCACCGCGCGGCACGATGACATCGACGTACTTGGGCATGGTGATCAGCGCGCCGACGGCTGCGCGATCGGTGGTTTCGACCACTTGCACCACCGCGGCCGGCAGATCGGCCTCGGCCAGGCCACGCTGAATGCAGGCGGCGATGGCGCGATTGGAATGAATCGCCTCGGAACCGCCACGCAGGATGGTCGCGTTACCGGACTTCAGGCACAGGCTCGCGGCATCGATGGTCACGTTCGGTCGCGACTCGTAGATGATTCCGATCACGCCCAATGGCACGCGCATCTTGCCGACCTGAATACCGGACGGGCGGAAGCTCATGTCGCGGATCGCGCCAACCGGGTCCGGCAGCGCTGCTACCTGACGCAGGCCGACGATCATGCCGTCGATACGCGCCGGGGTCAGTGCCAGGCGCTCAAGCAGGGCTGGCTGCAGACCATTGGCGCGACCGGCAGCCAAATCCTGTTCATTGGCCGCCGTCAGCTCGGCGCGGGCAGCGTCCAGCGCATTGGCGGCGGCCTGCAGGGCGCGGTTTTTCTGCGCGGTACTGGCACGGCCGATCACGCGGGAAGCTTCGCGGGCAGCGCGACCCAGGCGGGTCATGTAGTCAAGAACGGACTCAGTCATGGTCTGGCGTGGTCTTTGATAAGGTCTTGGTAAAGAGTAAAGCGACAGATTATAGCTGTCGCGCCCACCGACTAACAGCGGTGACGGGCGGATGGTCGAAATGGAGGGCAATTTGCCGATGTTCAGCCGGGATTAAGCTGCAAATTGTTATCATCACGACTCATTCAGCCCTGACAAATGCCGGTCATCATGTCCAATCTGACTGTTCGAGCGTCCGCCTTGAGCCTGCCCACGGGCCTCCCGGACGCGTTTTTCGACCGTGACGCGCAAATTCTGGCCCGGGAGCTACTGGGTAAAGTCATCCGCCATCGGGTTGGCGACCTGTGGCTCAGCGCCCGGATCATCGAAACCGAAGCCTATTACTGCGCAGAAAAAGGCAGCCACGCCTCCCTCGGCTACACAGAAAAGCGTAAGGCTTTGTTTCTGGATGGCGGCCACATCTATATGTATTACGCCCGGGGTGGCGATTCCCTGAACTTCAGCGCCCAGGGGCCCGGTAACGCCGTGCTGATCAAGTCCGCCTACCCATGGGTCGATGAATTGAGCGGGCCGGCCAGCCTGGCACAGATGCTATTGAACAATCCCGATGCCCAGGGCCACCCTCGCCCGTCGCAAAAGCTCTGCGCCGGACAGACGCTGCTGTGCAAGTCTCTGGGCTTGAAAGTGCCGGTCTGGGACGCCAAGCGGTTCGATCACGAGGTGTTGCTGGTGGAGGACGTCGGCCAGTCACCCGCCCACATCCTCCAGACCACGCGCCTGGGCATCCCCCACGGGCGCGACGAGCACTTGATGTATCGCTTTGTCGACGGCGCCTACGCGGCGTATTGCACTCGCAACCCGCTAAGACGGGGCCAGGTCGAAGGTCGCGATTATTTTGTGCTGACCTGAGATTGATCCGGATTTTGAAACTGAAGGAATCCCCTGTAGGAGCGAGCCTGCTCGCGATGAGGTCAGCACAATCAACATCACTTTTGACTCATCGTGCGCTATCGCGAGCAGGCTCGCTCCTACAAGTAGAAAATTGAACATTTGATGGAGTGGTTTTTATGGGCCAATGGCTCGATAGCGTGACCGGTTGGTTGACGGTCAACCCGCAATGGCTGGCGACGGCAATATTTCTGGTGGCCTTTGTGGAATGCCTGGCGATTGCCGGGCTGATCGTCCCCGGCACGGTTTTACTGTTCACCGTTGCGGTGCTGGCCGGCAGCGGTGCGTTGCCGCTGAGTGAAACCTTGCTGCTGGGTTTCCTCGCCGGCGTGCTGGGTGACGTGGTGTCGTACTTCCTTGGACGGCACTTTCATCAGAACATCCGGCGCCTGCCCGGTTTGCGCCATCACCCGGAATGGATTGCCGGGGCCGAGACCTATTTCCAGCGCTATGGCATCGCCAGCCTGCTGGTCGGGCGTTTTATCGGGCCGTTGCGGCCGATGCTGCCCATGGTCGCCGGCATGTGCGACATGCCCTTCCCACGCTTCATCGCCGTCAGCTTGCTGGCCGGTGCGGGGTGGTCGGTGGCCTATCTGTTGCCTGGCTGGGCCACCGGTGCGGCGATTCGCTTGCCACTACCCGAAGGTTTCTGGACTCAGGCCGGGATCGTTGCCGGCAGCATTGCGGTCATGGTGGGATTGAGCACCACCAGCAGCTTGCGCCAGCATCGCAGGGCTACAGCGTTAATCGCCGGCATGAGTTTTCTCATTCTGGCGGGAGTGTTCATCGGCTATCCGCACCTGAGCGCCCTCGATCAAGGGCTGATGACCCTGATGCAGGAGCATCGCAGCCCGATGCTCGATGAGGTGGCGGTGGTCTTCACGTTGATCGGCGAATTCCGCAACATGCTGTTTTTCAGCGCGCTGCTGACCGGTTTGCTGTTGCTGATGCGCCAATGGCGCCCGGCGATTTTCGCTGGAAGCACCCTGCTCTGCACGGCACTGGCGAACACCGCGACCAAACAATTCTTTGCCCGCGTGCGCCCCGAAGTGCTGAGCGATCCGCTGACCAGCTACAGCATGCCCAGTGGCCACGCGTCTGGCTCTTTTGCGCTGTTCCTGACCCTCGCCGTACTGGCCGGCCGCGGACAGCCGCCGCGGATGCGCCTGACCTGGCTATTAGTGGGCAGCCTGCCAGCGATGGCTATTGCGCTGTCACGGGTGTACCTCGGCGCGCATTGGCCGACGGATGTACTGGCCGGTGCGATGCTGGCAGCGTGCGTCTGTGCGACGAGCCTGTGGCTGGTCCAGCGCAAGGAACCGCTGAACGCCTTACCACCCAAGGTCTGGTGGCTGGTGTTGCCGGCGTTGGTGGCATTGTTCGGCTTCTTCGTTTTGCGGCATTTGCCGCATACGATGTTGCGGTATGCGTATGAGTAAAAACGCTCGTCAGGCAAACAACTCCCCCTGCAACTCATCCAGCAATGCCTGAATCGCATCCAGCCGTTGCTGCGGATCATCGAGTTGCAGCAGGTCGATCTTGTCCAGTTCAGCGAAGGGCAACAGGTACGCCAACTGATTGGCCAGCGACTGCTGGCCGGTCGCTTCGGTGCCCATGTTCAAGGCTTCAACCATCGGGTGTTCCGCCAGGGCCTTGAGCAAGGCCACCAGATCGGCGTCCTCGTCCTGCAACGGTTGCTCCGGCTCGTCTTCCAGCCACTCGACCTCGGCGACGGTCAACTGATCGCGCTGGACTTCTGTTCGTAATACATGGAAACGCCGTCCACCCTGAACCCGAATCCCCAGCAAGCCGTTGTCCTGCTGCTTGAAATCGGTGATCAGCGCCTCACACCCGACCAGGGCGTAACCCGCCGGGGCGATCCCGACTTCTTCGCCATCGAGGATGCACACCACGCCGAAACCGCCGCCCTGCTTCATGCAGCGGCCGATCATGTCCAGATAGCGCGCCTCGAAAATCTGCAAGTCGAGGATGCAACCGGGAAACAGCACTGTGTTCAGAGGGAAAAGCGGCAGACTCATAGACATTTCCTTTACACCACCATCGACACCGCCAACGGCAGCAACACCGCCGTGGCCACGCCCATCAAACTCATCGCCAGCGCCGCGAAGGCGCCGCATTCTTCACTTTCCTGCATCGCCACCGCCGTGCCGACCGCGTGGGCGGTCATGCCCAGCGCCATGCCTCGGGCTTCGGGACTGTAGACGCCCAGCCGGGTCAACAGACTCGGACCAAAGATCGCGCCAATCACACCGGTGATCAACACGAACACCGCTGCCAACGCCGCGACACCGCCAATCTGTTCGGCCACCAACATAGCGATCGGCGAGGTCACCGATTTCGGCGCCATGGTCATCAGGATCATGTGCTCGGCACCGAACGACCAGCCCAGCAACACGCCCATCCCCGTGGCCACCACCCCACCTATCACCAGCGTAGTAAATATCGGCCAGAACAACTGCCGAATCCGTCGCAGGTTGAGATAAAGCGGCACCGCCAGGGCGACAGTGGCCGGGCCGAGCAGGATGCTGAGAATCTCGGTGCTCTTGCGGTACTCGGCATAGGTCAGACCGCAGCCCACCAGCACGCCGATAACCAACAACATGGAGACCAACACCGGCTGCAAAAAGATCCAGCGGGTTTTCTCGAATGCCGCCAGGACGAGTTGATAGGCGCCAAGCGTAATGCCGATACCAAACAAGGGATGATGAATTACCGACGTCCAGGCGCCGTGCCAGTCGAAGATCATTGGCTGTCCTCGGAGTGAGCGTGACGCTTGACCATGCGCTGCATCAGCACCCCGGCGAAGGCCATGGAAAGCAGCAGCGACAACACCAGTGCACCGACAATAGCCCAGAAATCCGCCGCGATGTCAGCGGCGTAGACCATCACGCCCACAGCCGGCGGCACCAGCAACAGTGGCAGGTAGCGCAGCAGGCTGCTGGCCGCCAGGTTCAGCGGCTCGCCGACCTGTCCGCGACAGATGAGGTACACCAGCAACAGCAGCAACCCCACAATCGGCCCCGGCAGCACCGGCAAGAACAAATGATTGATCGCAGTGCCGAGCAATTGGAACAGCACCAGCCACGTCAGGCCGCGTAACAACATCAAAGATCTCCCGCAAAATCCGTCACCCGCATTGGCAGGGCATTATAAGCATGCTCGTGCTATAGACCGGCATTCGCCAAAAGCATGGTCAGTTGACCGGAGCGTTTGGTCATGTTGATCTAAAGTGGTAAGCCGGGAGGTTAGATCCCCGCAAGCCAAAACTATAAAACCGATGAACCCAAGGAGAGTCTCAATGCCCTATGTTCCAGTTGCAGAGCTCAAAGATTATGTCGGCAAGGAACTTGGACGTTCCGAATGGCTCACCATCGACCAGGAGCGCATCAACCTGTTCGCCGAAGCCACAGGGGATTTTCAGTTCATCCACGTCGACCCGGTCAAAGCCGCGCAAACGCCTTTTGGCAGTACCATCGCTCATGGTTTCCTGTCGTTATCACTGATCCCGAAACTGATGGAAGACATCCTCGTCATGCCAGAAGGCTTGAAGATGGTGGTCAACTACGGCCTCGACAGCGTGCGCTTCATCCAGCCGGTCAAGGTCAATTCGAAAGTGCGCCTGAAGGTCGACCTGACCGAAGTCATCGAGAAGAAACCCGGCCAATGGCTGCTCAAGGCCACCACCACCCTGGAAATCGAAGGTTCGGACAAACCGGCGTACATCGCCGAACCCCTGTCCCTGTGTTTCGTATAAACCTTGCCGGATGCGAAGCAGCTCATGCTGTTTCGCGCCCTCACGCGGTACCTCACCCTATTTATGGACACATAGCTGCGGCATACTCCCTCGCCTAATTGCCCGGAATCCGCTATGCGCCCACTTGCACTCCTTGCCTTGACCCTGATGCTCACCGCTTGCGGCGATGGCGAATCGCCTTTGCCCCCCGACGCCCGCCTGCCGGACGGCGGACGCTATCGCGGTGACCTGGTCAATGGCTTGCTGCAAGGCAAGGGGCGTATCGACTACCCGAACGGCAGCTGGTACGCCGGCGAATTCGACAAGGGCCAGTGGCAGGGCCAGGGCGAATGGCATGGCAGCAATGGCGAAGTCTATCGCGGGCAGTTCAATCAGGGACTGTTCGATGGTCAGGGGGCACTGACCACCAACTCCAGCAGCTACAGCGGCGGCTTCAAGGCCGGCCGGCGCAACGGCGAAGGCACCCTCAAAGAAAACGGCATGAGCTATCGCGGCGAGTTCAAGGCCGATCAATACGCCGGCCTGGGTCGCCTCGAACTCGAAGACGGCAGCACCTATCAGGGCCAGTTCGCCCACGGCAAACCCAATGGCGAAGGCCAGCGCGGCGATGGCAATGGCAATCAGTTCACCGGGCACTTCGTCGACGGCCAGCTGGAAGGCAACGGAACTTTCAACAGCGCCGATGGCGACATCTATGTCGGCAGCTTCAAGAACAATCAACTGCACGGCAAGGGCCGCTACGAAAACGCCGACGGCGATGTCTGGCTGGGCCAGTTCAAGGAAGGCTCGCTGAACGGCAAGGGCGAGTTGATCGGCACTGACGGCAGCCACTACATCGGCCAGTTCAATGACTGGCGCTTTTCCGGCCAGGGCCGGCTGAACCTGTCCGACGGCAGCTTTTACACCGGCCAGTTCGACAACGACAGTTACCAGGGGCGCGGCACATTGGTGTTGACCGATGGCACCGTGCTCAGCGGCACCTGGATCAACGGCCAGCGCGTGCGCGACGCCGAGGGCAAATTGTTGCCCGACACCCTGGAACTCGGCCTGCTGGCCCAGGGGCGCTTGCTCGACGCAGCGCTGGCCAACGTTCCACCCTCGACCCCGGCGGTAGAGCTGTATTCGTTGACCCTGGGTGGTGATGGCAAGCAAAGCGTGTTTCTGCGCGAATCCGACTACGTTGCCAACATGCTCACCACCCGGTTCGGCACCTTTGGTCAGATCCGCCTGGTGAACCATCGTGACCACCTCGCCGACCGCCCTATGGCTACCCGGGAAAACCTGCGCCGGGCTGCCCTGACGCTGGCCGAACGCAGCGGTCCGGAAGACCTGATTTTCATCTACCTGACCAGCCATGGCACCAGCGAACACGAGCTGGTGCTGGACCAGCCGCGCATGGAGCTGGCCGATCTGCCAGCGGACGAAATGGCTGCGGTCCTCGCCCCATTGAAAAATCGCGACAAGATCATCGTGATTTCGTCCTGCTACTCCGGAGGTTTCATCCCCGCCCTCAAAGATGAACGGACCCTGATCATGACAGCCTCACGGGCCGACCGAGTGTCCTTCGGTTGCTCGGAGGAAGCCAACTTCACTTACTTCGGCGATGCCCTGTTCGCCCAGGCCCTGAACCAGACCGATGATCTGGAGCAAGCCTTCAAATTGGCCAAGGCCACTGTCGCCGAACGTGAGCTGGCGGACAGTTTCGAAGCGTCCGAACCACAGATCTGGGCACCAAAAACCGTCCTCTCGCATTGGCAACTACTGCGCAAACAGCAGGCACGAAAAGCCCTGCAAAGTGCGTCCATCGAAAGCAAGGATGCAAACAGCAACTAAGCTGAATAGTATCAAGGGAGAAACACTATGTACTTGACGCCTCAGCACGTGCTGCTCGCCGGAGCCACCGGATTGACCGGTGAACATCTGCTTGATCGCCTGCTTAACGAGCCAACGATTTCGCGGGTATTGGCGCCGTCACGCCGGCCTTTGGCCAAGCATCCCCACCTTGAAAACCCGGTCGGCGACCCGGCGGCGTTCCTGCCACAGCTGAACGGGCGGGTCGATATCGCCTATTGCTGCCTCGGCACCACGATCAAGCAGGCCGGTTCGGAACAGGCGTTTCGCGCGGTGGACCTGGACATGGTGGTGGCATTCGCCAAACGTGCCCGGGAGATGGGCGCACGGCATTTGATCGTGATCAGTGCTCTGGGAGCCGATCGCAGATCCTCGATTTTCTACAACCGGGTCAAAGGCGAAATGGAGCACGCATTGCGCGCGCAGGACTGGCCGCAGCTGACTATTTGCCGCCCTTCGCTGTTGCTGGGTGATCGCGTTGAGCCGCGACTGGGCGAGAAAGTCGCCGGCCCGTTGTCTCGGCTGATCCCTGGCAAATACCATGGTATCGAGGCCTGCCAACTGGCTCGCGCGATGTGGCGTCTGGCGCTGGAAGAGCAGGACGGGGTCAGGGTTGTCGAGTCGGATGAGCTGCGCAAACTCGGCAAGTAATCCACGGACCTGTGGCGAGGAGGCTTGCCCCCGTTGGGTCGCGAAGCGGCCCTCTTCGTTTGTTCAGTAACACTGAGTCGCACCGGATTACGACTGCTGCGCAGCCGAACGGGGTGGTGCGGCGTTCCGACAAGCCCCCTCGCCACAAAAGCGCTATATCTACAACCCACCCGTCGCCTGAAAGCTCACCCCTATCACCGTCAACAACGACAACGGCAACAGCAGCGTGTCGAGCAACGCACTGGCCGGCAGGTCGACACCGGGATAGCTCGGTGCTTCGGCTCCGAAACGGTCCTTGGCGCAGCACCCGCCGTTCATCGCGTACAAATCCAGACGAGTTCCCGAGTACACCACCGGCGCCCCCGGCTTGGCTGCATCGAGGGTGCGCGCCGTCGCGCAACCGGCCAACTGCAGTGCCAGCACAACCACCAGCAACTTATTCATCGCTGGTCAGATGATGCTCGCCCCAGCGCGGCAACATGTCCTGAGGAATATTCAGCAGGTTAAGGATCCGCGCCACGACGAAATCGATCAGGTCGTCGATGGTTTGCGGCTGATGATAGAAGCCCGGTGATGCCGGCAGGATTGTCACGCCCATGTTCGACAACTTGAGCATGTGCTCCAGGTGAATGCTCGAATACGGCGCCTCACGGGGTACCAGGATCAACTGCCGACGCTCTTTGAGCGTCACGTCGGCGGCCCGTTCGATCAGGTTGTTGCAGGCGCCGGTAGCGATGGACGACAACGTGCCCGTGGAGCACGGCACCACCACCATCGCCGCTGGCGCGCCGGAGCCCGAAGCCACTGGCGACATCCAGTCTTCCTTGCCGTACACCCGAATCTGCCCGGCGGCAGCCCCCGTGTATTCGGTGAGGAACGCCTGCATCATCTGCGGCTTGGTCGGCAGGGTGACGTCGGTTTCGGTAGCCATCACCAACTGCGCAGCCTTGGAAATCAGAAAGTGCACTTCACGATCTTCCCGCACCAGGCAGTCAAGCAGGCGCAAGCCGTACTGAGCGCCTGAAGCGCCGGTCATTGCCAGGGTGATGCGGTCCGGGCCGTTGTTCATTTGAGCGCCTCGGCCAGTTTGCCGTGCAGGCCGCCGAAGCCGCCGTTGCTCATGATTACCACGTGGGTGCCGGGTTGGGCCTGGCTCTTCACACGCTCGATGATGCCTTCCAGGGAATCGCTGACAATCGACGGCACGGTGCACAGCGCCGCAGTGCCCGCCAGGTCCCAGCCGAGGTTGGCCGGTGCGTACCAGATCACCTGATCGGCATCGACCACGCTTTCCGGCAATCCGTCACGGTGCGCGCCAAGTTTCATGGAGTTGGAACGCGGCTCGATGATCGCAATCAGTGGTGCATCGCCGATGCGCTTGCGCAGGCCGTCGAGGGTGGTGGCGATGGCAGTCGGGTGGTGAGCGAAGTCGTCATAAATGGTGATGCCACCCACTTCCGCGACTTTTTCCATCCGGCGCTTCACGCTTTTGAAGGCGCTCAATGCGGCAATGCCCATGGACGGCACCACGCCGACGTGGCGTGCGGCAGCCAGGGTCGCCAGGGCGTTGGCGACGTTGTGCTGGCCAGTCATGTCCCACTCGACCACGCCCTGGGCGATGCCTTCGAACATCACTTCGAACTTCGAGCCATCTTCACTGTGCAGCTTGACCTGCCACTGACCGCCGGCACCGGTGGTTTGCACCGGAGTCCAGCAACCCATCTCGATCACGCGCTGCAAGGCCGGCTCAGTGGTCGGATGAATCACCAGGCCTTCGCTCGGGATAGTCCGCACCAAGTGATGGAATTGCCGCTCGATGGCTGGCAGGTCCGGGAAGATGTCCGCGTGATCGAACTCCAGGTTATTCAGGATTGCCGTGCGCGGACGGTAGTGCACGAACTTGGAGCGCTTGTCGAAGAACGCGCTGTCGTATTCGTCGGCTTCAATGACGAAGAACGGCGTATCGCCAAGGCGCGCGGACACCGAGAAGTTTTGCGGCACGCCGCCGATCAGGAAACCCGGGGCCATGCCCGCGTGCTCCAGCACCCAAGCCAGCATGCTGCTGGTGGTGGTCTTGCCGTGCGTACCGGCAACCGCCAGCACCCAGCGACCTTGCAGCACGTGATCAGCCAGCCATTGCGGGCCGGAGACGTAGGGCAGGCCTTTGTTCAGCACGTACTCCACAGCCGGGTTACCCCGGGACATGGCGTTGCCTATCACCACCAGATCAGGCGCCGGATCGAGTTGCGCCGGGTCGTAGCCTTGGGTCAATTCAATGCCCTGGGCTTCCAGCTGAGTGCTCATCGGCGGATAGACGTTGGCATCGGAGCCCGTCACGTGATGGCCGAGCTCCTTGGCCAGAACCGCCATTGACCCCATGAAAGTGCCGCAGATACCAAGAATATGAATGTGCATTAGTCGACCTCGTAAAACATGGCCGCAGGTTAGCTTAGGGTAGGAAAAATCGCACCTTGTGTTTCAGTATATGAAGACACCTTCGCGAGCAGGCTCACTCCCACAAGGCCTGCGCAGACCCTGTGGGAGAGCCTGCTCGCGAAGGGCGCGACGTGGTCTACCGGGCGATACCGTGTTTACGCAGCTTCCGATAGAGGGTATTGCGACTTACCCCCAACTGCTCCGCCGTGTGGGTCATATGCCAGCGCGTCAGCTCCAGCGCATTGAGTAACGCCAGCCGTTCGGCATCTTCCAGCGGATGCTCCGATGGCTCCTCGATAACCTGCGCCACCGCTGGCCTGGCCGAACGAATCATCGCCGGCAAATCCTCCAGGCCGATCCGCCCGTCCTCACACAGTGCTGCCAACGTACGCAGCACATTTCGCAACTGCCGCACGTTACCCGGCCAGGCGAACCCCAATAAGGCCTCCCGCGCCGGGCCGTCGATCAACACGGTTTCTCCGCCCGCCTCCTCGGCCAGTAGAAAGTCGAGCAACCGGGATTTGTCGCTGCGATCACGCAAGGCCGGCAACGCGACTTCCAGCCCGTTGAGCCGGTAATACAAATCCTCGCGGAAGCTGCCGTCCTGCACACGGTCCAGCAAGTTACGGTGAGTGGCACTGATGATCCGCACATTCACCGCTTCCGGCTCGCCGCCGATCGGCACCACCTGCCGGTCTTCCAGCACCCTCAGCAAGCGCGTCTGCAAGGCCAGTGGCATGTCACCGATTTCATCGAGGAACAACGTCCCGCCGTCGGCCTGTTGCAACTTGCCGCGCATGCCTTCTTTGCGCGCACCGGTAAAGCTGCCGCCGCGATATCCGAACAGCTCGCTTTCGATCAGGCTTTCGGGAATGGCCGCGCAATTGAGGGCGACAAAGGCTTTTTCCGCCCGCTGGCTGGCGTGGTGCACCGCTTTGGCAAAGGCCTCCTTGCCGGACCCGGTTTCACCGTTGATCAGCAGCGGCACGTCACGCTCGTACACACGCAAAGCCTTGCGGAAGTCCGCCTGCAACGTCGCGTCATCCAGGCAAATGCCCGACAGACGCGGTGCTTGTGCAACCTTGGTCGCTGGCACCAACGGAGTTGGCAGCGGTCGCCGTGCCTCACCGCGCAATACCGCGAACAGCTTGCGACCATCACGGGTGCGCAACGGCCAACTGGCGGCGGCATTGGTGCTCGCGCGGCCAAGCAACTCATCGAGCGAGCAATCGAAAAACGCCTCCACCGGCTTACCCAGCAAGCCGCCGCGAATATGTCCCAGCAGGTTCAGCGCACTCTGGTTGACCGCGCAAATTCGCCCTTCCCCGTCGAACGCCAGCAACCCTTCACTGAACAATCCGACGGACTCAGCCTGCAAGTGAAAACGCAGCAACCATTGATTGTCGAAGCAGCGCAGGAAGTAGCAGCTCTCGATCATCTTCGCCGACAGGTTGACCAGCGCCATGGTGTGGAACTGGCTTTGCCGCGACACATCACGCCGCGCCGACGACACGTCGAGCACCGCCAGCAATTCGCCATGGGGATCGAAGACCGGGCTCGCCGAACAGGTCAGGCCGGTGTGGCGGCCGCGAAAGTGTTCGTCCTGATGGATGGTCAGCGACTGACGCTCCACCAGACAGGTGCCAATACCGTTAGTGCCTTCGCAGGCCTCGCTCCAGTCGGCACCGAGCCAAAGGCCGGCGCGCTCGAAAATCTGTCGTTCGGCGGGCGCGGTGACGCAGTTGAGGATCACGCCGCGGGCGTCGGTCAGCAGCACTGCATGGCCGGCGCCGGAGAGTTGTTGATGCAGGCTGGTCATTTCATTGCCGGCGATGTGCAGCACTTGCTGCAAGCGTTCGCGGCTTTCCAGGACACGGCCATGTTCCAGCACCGTCGGCGCGATGCTCAGGGCCGGATCGAGGTGATAGTCCTCAAGGCAGCGCAGCCAGGAACGGGCGATGGACGGATCGCTGCCGGGACCGTGCAGGTGGGTCTTGCCCTGGGTCACGGTCAATACTTGCTGGGCATGGCGACTCAAATGGTTGTCGTGCATTTCTTATTATTCTCCCCGGGGCTCGGCGTCCCGTGCATGAGGTGATGCCGAGCATCCTCCAGCCTGACCCGCATTGCAATGCCTGCAAGACCGGTTGGTCACAAGCTGTGCCACAAACGGTACAAAGTGTCACCAGTGCTGTACCGAAAGCGCCACAAGCCAACCCCGCTTGTCCGACAAAAACCTCGCAAGGCCTTGATTTACCTGACATGCAAGGCACTGGCCCGGCCCTTGCTCTACGCTTAAAGCAAGCGCACATGCGCGACTCCCTATAAGCACAAAAGCAAGGAGAGACCACCATGCGTTACGCTCACCCCGGTACTGAAGGCGCTATCGTTTCGTTCAAAGCCAAATACGGTAACTACATCGGCGGCGAGTTCGTCGCGCCTGTCAAAGGTCAGTACTTCACCAATACCTCGCCAGTGAATGGCCAACCGATTGCCGAATTCCCCCGTTCCACGGCCGAAGACATCGACAAGGCCCTGGACGCTGCCCACGCCGCTGCCGATGCCTGGGGCGCCACGTCCGCCCAGGCGCGTTCGCTGGTGCTGCTGAAAATCGCCGACCGCATCGAACAGAACCTCGAACTGCTGGCAATCACCGAATCCTGGGACAACGGCAAAGCCGTGCGCGAAACGCTTAACGCCGACATCCCGCTGGCCGCCGACCACTTCCGCTACTTCGCCGGTTGCATCCGTGCCCAGGAAGGCAGCGCTGCCGAAATCGACAGCAACACCGTGGCCTATCACATCCATGAACCGCTGGGCGTGGTCGGGCAGATCATTCCGTGGAACTTCCCGATCCTGATGGCCGCCTGGAAACTCGCCCCAGCCCTCGCCGCCGGTAACTGCGTGGTGCTCAAGCCTGCCGAGCAAACCCCGCTGGGCATTACCGTGCTGGTCGAACTGATCGGCGACCTGCTGCCACCGGGCGTGCTGAACATTGTGCAAGGCTTCGGCAAAGAAGCTGGCGAAGCGCTGGCCACCAGCAAACGCATCGCCAAGATTGCCTTCACCGGCTCGACCCCGGTCGGCTCGCACATCATGAAATGCGCGGCCGAAAACATCATTCCGTCCACCGTTGAACTGGGCGGCAAATCGCCGAACATTTTCTTCGAAGACATCATGAAGGCCGAACCGTCCTTCATTGAAAAAGCCGCCGAAGGCCTGGTGCTGGCGTTCTTCAACCAGGGCGAAGTCTGCACCTGCCCATCCCGCGCCCTGGTGCAAGAGTCGATCTACGACGAATTCATGCAAGTGGTGATGAAGAAGGTCCTGCAAATCAAGCGTGGCGACCCGCTGGATACCGACACCATGGTCGGCGCCCAGGCGTCCGAGCAGCAATTCGACAAAATCCTTTCGTACCTGGAAATCGCCAAGGGCGAAGGCGCCGAGCTGCTGACTGGCGGCAAGGTGGAAAAACTCGAAGGTAGCCTGGCAAGCGGGTATTACATCCAGCCGACCCTGCTCAAGGGCACCAACAAAATGCGCGTGTTCCAGGAAGAAATCTTTGGCCCGGTGGTGAGCATCACCACCTTCAAGGACGAAGCTGAAGCCCTGGCCATCGCCAACGACACCGAGTTCGGCCTGGGTGCCGGCCTCTGGACCCGCGATATCAACCGCGCCTACCGCATGGGCCGTGCCATCAAGGCCGGCCGGGTGTGGACCAACTGCTACCACCTGTACCCGGCGCACGCCGCGTTCGGTGGTTACAAGAAGTCCGGCGTCGGCCGTGAAACCCACAAGATGATGCTCGACCACTATCAGCAGACCAAAAACCTGCTGGTGAGCTACGACATCAATCCGCTGGGCTTCTTCTAAAAACCGGGGGCGACACAGGTGCTTCTGTGTCGCCTTTTCTACCGCTTTCGCGAGCAAGCCCGCTCCCACAGGGGATTTGTGTAAACCCGCATCAGGTAACCAACACAAGTCCAATGTGGGAGTGGGCTTGCTCGCGAAGGCGTCCTTAATGAAACAACCCCCTAGGCCTGGCCGCTCTGGCACGGGCCTTGCGTACCCGTTATTCAGGAACTGCACCCAACCCGTCGTACCCGAAAGTCCAAAAGATTGAACAATAAAAATTAGAGAGGACTTATGACTACTTCTTCCACACAGCTCAAACCTACACTCGGCACCCTGCATTTATGGGGCATTGCCGTCGGCCTGGTGATTTCCGGCGAGTACTTCGGCTGGAGTTACGGCTGGGGCACCGCAGGCACACTGGGTTTTCTCGTCACCGCGCTGATGGTGGCGACGATGTACACCTGCTTCATCTTCAGTTTCACCGAACTGACGACGGCGATTCCCCACGCTGGCGGGCCGTTTGCCTACAGCCGCCGGGCCTTCGGTGAGAAAGGCGGGTTGATCGCCGGCATCGCCACCCTGATCGAATTCGTCTTTGCACCACCGGCCATCGCCATGGCCATCGGCGCCTACCTCAACGTGCAATACCCGGAACTTGACCCGAAAATCGCTGCTGTTGGCGCCTATTTCGTGTTCATGGGCCTGAACATCCTCGGCGTCAGCATCGCGGCCACCTTCGAGTTGGTGGTCACTGTGCTGGCGGTCGCCGAATTGCTGGTGTTCATGGGCGTGGTCGCCCCGGGCTTCAGCTTCAGTAACTTCGTACTCAATGGCTGGTCGGGTTCGAACGAGTTCACGATGGGCTCGATTCCCGGTATTTTCGCCGCCATTCCCTTCGCGATCTGGTTCTTTCTCGCCATCGAAGGCGCGGCCATGGCTGCCGAAGAAGCCAAGGACCCGAAACGCACGATCCCCAAGGCCTACGTCAGCGGCATTCTGACCCTGGTGTTCCTGGCCATCGGCGTGATGGTGATGGCCGGCGGCGTCGGCGACTGGCGTCAACTGTCGAACATCAACGACCCGCTGCCCCAGGCGATGAAAGCCGTGGTCGGCAATAATTCGACCTGGATGCACATGCTGGTATGGATCGGCCTGTTCGGCTTGGTGGCGAGTTTCCACGGGATCATTCTTGGCTATTCCCGGCAGTTCTTCGCCCTGGCTCGCGCCGGTTACTTGCCCAAAGGCCTGGCCAAACTCTCGCGCTTCCAGACTCCGCACCGGGCGATTCTGGCCGGTGGCGTGATCGGCATCGCGGCGATCTACAGCGACGGCCTGGTCAACCTGCAAGGCATGACCCTGACGGCGGCGATGATCACCATGTCGGTATTCGGCGCCATCGTGATGTACATCATCAGTATGCTGAGCCTGTTCAAGCTGCGTAAGACCGAACCGAACCTGGAGCGCACCTTCCGCGCGCCGGGCTATCCGATCGTGCCGGGGATCGCGTTGTTCCTGGCGGTGGTGTGCCTGGTGGCGATGGCCTGGTTCAACACCCTGATCGGCCTGGTTTTCCTCGGCTTCATGGTTGCCGGTTACCTGTACTTCCAGTTGACCGCCAAGCAACGTTCCGAGGCACCGGCAGACGCTATGCTCGAAGGTATATGAATGCACCGGCGCCGGGCCCCGAGCCTGGCGCCTGCATTATTGAAGTGCATGCAATTCCCCACAGAAAAGCGGATCGAATTTTTGAATTGATCAGGAGGCCCCGCCCCATGGCCGTATATGCCCATTCCGTCGGCGCCCAGACCTATCGCTTCGACAGCCTCAAGGATGTGATGGCCAAGGCCAGTCCGGCGCGTTCCGGGGATTTTCTGGCCGGCGTCGCGGCCCTCAATGACGGCGAGCGCGTCGCGGCCCAGATGACTTTGGCCGACATCCCGCTATCCCACTTCCTGCAGGAAGTGTTGATTCCCTATGAGTCCGATGAAGTCACCCGACTGATCATCGACACCCACGACAAACAAGCCTTCGCGGTCGTCAGCCACCTCACCGTCGGCGGCTTTCGCGACTGGCTGCTCAGCGATGCCGCCGACGAGCCGGTCCTGCGCGCCCTCGCCCCCGGCCTGACTCCGGAAATGGCCGCCGCCGTGTCGAAGATCATGCGCGTGCAAGATCTGGTGCTGGTGGCGCAAAAAATCCGCGTGGTCACACAGTTTCGCGGCACCCTGGGTCTGCGCGGCCGACTGTCCACGCGCCTGCAACCGAATCACCCCACCGACGAACCGGCCGGCATCGCCGCGAGCATTCTCGACGGCCTGCTGCACGGTAACGGCGATGCCATGATCGGCATCAACCCGGCCACCGACAGCATCGCCTCGATCTGCGCCATGCTGGAGATGCTCGACGCGATCATCCAGCGCTACGAAATCCCGACCCAGGCTTGCGTGCTGACCCACGTCACCACCTCGATTGAAGCGGTCAATCGCGGCGTCCCGCTGGATCTGGTGTTCCAGTCTATTGCCGGCACTGAAGCAGCCAACGCCAGTTTCGGCATCAACCTCAACATATTACGGGAAGGTTACGACGCAGGATTAAGCCTCAATCGCGGCACGCTGGGCCAGAACCTGATGTACTTCGAAACCGGCCAGGGCAGCGCCCTGTCGGCCAACGCCCACCATGGCGTCGATCAACAAACCTGCGAAACCCGCGCCTACGCCGTGGCGCGGCATTTCAACCCGTTCCTGGTCAACACCGTTGTCGGCTTCATCGGCCCGGAATACCTGTACAACGGCAAACAGATCATCCGCGCCGGCCTCGAAGACCACTTCTGCGGCAAGCTTTTGGGCGTGCCCATGGGCTGCGACATCTGCTACACCAACCACGCTGAAGCCGACCAGGATGACATGGACACCCTGCTGACCCTGCTGGGCGTGGCCGGGATCAACTTCATCATGGGCATCCCCGGCTCCGACGACATCATGCTCAACTACCAGACCACCTCGTTCCACGATGCGCTCTACGCCCGGCAGACCCTGGGGTTGAAGCCCGCACCGGAATTCGAGCAGTGGCTGGCGAAAATGGGCATCTTCACTCAAGCCGATGGCAGGGTTCTCTTCGGCGACAGCCTGCCGTCGGCCTTCCGGCAGGCCTTGGCGCAACTGGGATGAGCATTGACATGGACAAACTACTCTTCGATCCACACAACCCTTGGCTGGAACTACGACGCCTGACACCCGCGCGAATCGCTCTGGGCCGCACCGGCACCAGCATTCCCACCCGCGCACAACTGGACTTCCAGTACGCCCACGCTCAGGCGCGGGATGCAGTGCACTTGCCGTTTGACCATGCCTCCCTCAGCGCGCAATTGGCCGAACGTGATCGCGAGTGTCTTTTGCTGCACAGTGCGGCGACGGATCGCAACACCTACCTGCAACGCCCCGACTTGGGGCGAAAACTCGGTGATGCATCAGCGCAGACCCTGCGTGATTACGCGACGGCCCATCCGGGTGGCGTGGATCTGGTGATCGTGGTCGCCGATGGCCTGTCGGCACTGGCCGTTCATCGCCATACCCTGCCGTTTCTGGCGCGCTTGGAAGAGCAAATGGCCGGCGACAGCTGGACTATTGCGCCAGTCATACTCGTGGAACAGGGCCGGGTGGCCGTCGCCGATGAGATCGGTGAGTTGCTTGGCGCAAAAATGACCGTGATCCTCATCGGCGAACGCCCTGGTCTCAGCTCTCCGGACAGCCTGGGTTTATATTTCACCTACAATCCCAAGGTCGGCCTTACCGATGCCTACCGTAATTGCATCTCCAATGTCCGGCTTGAAGGGCTGAGTTACGGCATGGCGGCACACCGTTTGCTGTATTTGATGCGTGAAGCCTGCCGGCGGCAGTTGTCAGGGGTCAATCTGAAGGACGAAGCGCAGGTTCAGACACTGGAGTCGGACTCGGGAGGCGACATGAAAGATAATTTCCTGCTCGGCCCACCGAATACCTGAACCGCTCCGCATTGCACATTCGTACCAGTTTCAGGCAGGATCGTTGCGCGGCCGCCAAGGGTTTCCCATCGCCGTCAGAGACGTAAGACAGCCACTTGAAGACGAGACCTACCATGCGGATTATTCAAGCGACCCTCGAACACCTGGACCAGCTGACCCCGTTGTTCGTCAAATATCGCGAGTTTTATGGTTCCCTGCCGTATCCGGACTCGTCCCGGGCGTTCCTCGAAAAACGCCTGCGTCGCAAGGAGTCGGTGATCTACCTGGCGCTGTCCGATGACGACAGCAACAAACTGATGGGTTTCTGCCAGCTTTACCCGAGTTTCTCCTCGCTTTCGCTCAAACGTGTGTGGATCCTCAACGATATTTATGTCGCCGAGGACGCCCGCCGCCAGTTGGTGGCCGACAACCTGATCCGCACCGCAAAAAAAATGGCCAAGGAAACCAATGCCGTGCGCATGCGTGTTTCCACCAGCAGCAACAACGAAGTCGCGCAGAAAACCTACGAATCCATCGGATTCAAGGAAGACACCGAATTCAAGAACTATGTGCTGCCGATCAGCGACGAACTCTGAATCACCGGCACCTGCTCGCGATGGCATCGACTGGATAACACTGGTCCAACGAGGCGACGGCATCGCGAGCAGGCTCGCTCCCACCTGTTCGTTATCAAACATCAACCCTGTCATGACATTCCCCGCTACAATCTCGACGCGATTTTCACCACTCGCCTCGTATAATCCCGATATTCCCGGCTTGTAAGAAAAACTACCGTTATCCGTAGTCTTACGCGAAGTCATCCGCACAGGCCTGCTGAGTCGGGCCATTACCACAGGTGCTTTTCATGGATTTCAACCCGATCGACATCGTCCTGCATCTCGACGTCTACCTCGACATGCTTGTAACCAACTACGGGGCATGGATCTACGCCATTCTGTTCATGGTGATCTTCTGTGAAACCGGCCTGGTGGTCATGCCCTTCCTGCCGGGCGACTCCCTGCTGTTCATCGCTGGCGCCGTGGCGGCCGGTGGCGGCATGGACCCGGTACTGCTCGGCGGTCTGCTGATGCTCGCGGCGATTCTGGGCGACAGCACCAACTACATCATCGGACGAACGGCGGGTGAAAAACTGTTCAGCAATCCGAACTCGAAGATCTTCCGTCGTGACTACCTGCAACAAACCCACGACTTCTACGACAAGCATGGCGGCAAAACCGTGACCCTGGCGCGCTTCCTGCCGATCATCCGCACCTTTGCACCGTTCGTCGCCGGTGTTGGGAAAATGCCTTATCCGCGGTTCTTCGCCTTCAGCGTCTTTGGCACTGTCCTGTGGGTCGGCGGGCTGGTGACGCTCGGTTACTTCTTCGGCAACGTGCCGTTCATCAAGAAGAACCTGTCTCTGCTGGTAGTCGGCATCATCCTGTTGTCGTTGGTGCCAATGATCATTGGCATGGTGCGTAACCGCCTTGCAGGTTCGAACTCCAAAGCCGAATCGCGCTGACACGATGTGGTCCCTGAGCGCCTGGCGTCGCCGGCGCACCCTGGCAAAGCACCCGATTGCCGATGACATGTGGCAACGGGTGCGCCATCACCTGAGTTTTCTCGATGGCCTCAGCGCCGCCGAAGACCAATGGCTGCGCGAAGCCTGTGTGCTGTTTCTCGAAGACAAGCACCTGACGGCCCTGCCCGGTGTCGAACTGCATCAGGAACAACGCTTGCTGCTCGCAGCCCAGGCGCAACTGCCGCTGCTACACCTCGGCGACCTGAACTGGTATCAGGGCTTCCACGAAATCATTCTCTACCCCGACGACTTCCTCAGCCCCCAGCGCCATCGCGATGCCAGCGGCGTCGAGCACGAATGGGACGGTGAACACAGCGGTGAAGCCTGGCAGCAAGGCCCGATCATCCTCGCCTGGCCCGGCGTTATGGCCAGCGGAGGATGGGAAGGCTACAACCTGGTGATCCACGAACTGGCGCACAAACTCGACATGCTCAACGGCGTCGCCAACGGCCTGCCGCCGCTGCATGCCGACATGCGCGTCAGCGACTGGGCCAACGTCATGCAGGAGGCCTATGACGACCTTGACCGGCAACTGGAACGCAATCCCGATGCCGAAACTGCCATCGACCCGTATGCCGCCGAGAACCCTGCCGAGTTCTTCGCCGTCACCAGCGAATACTTCTTCAGCGCCCCGGATTTGCTGCACGAGGCTTATCCGCAGGTGTACCAACAGTTGAAGCTGTTCTATCGCCAGGACCCGCTGACGAGGTTGAAGCAACTTCAGGCGCATGATCCTGTCTATCAGGCACACCAGTGAGCGCCATACGACTTCTGGTCCATGGCGTCGATACAGGAATATGCCTATAATCGCCGCCACTTTTTGGTCAATCCGGCCAAGTGTTTTTGGTCAACTAACGGGGGCAACGCCCAATGAGCTACAGCAAGATTCCGGCTGGCAAAGACCTGCCGAACGACATCTACGTCGCGATCGAGATTCCGGCCAACCACGCGCCGATCAAATACGAAATCGACAAAGACAGCGATTGCCTGTTCGTTGACCGTTTCATGGCCACCCCAATGTTCTACCCGGCCAACTACGGTTACATCCCGAACACCCTGGCTGACGACGGTGATCCCCTCGACGTGCTGGTCGTAACCCCTTACCCGGTTGCTCCAGGTTCGGTAATCCGCGCCCGTCCGGTCGGCATCCTGAACATGACCGACGACGGCGGCGGCGATGCCAAAGTCATCGCAGTCCCACACGACAAGCTGTCCCAGCTGTACGTCGACGTGAAGGAATACACCGACCTGCCAGCGCTGCTGATCCAGCAGATCGAGCACTTCTTCGCGAACTACAAAGATCTCGAAAAAGGCAAATGGGTGAAGATCGAAGGCTGGGCCGGCGCAGACGCCGCCCGCGACGCGATCACCAAGTCGGTTGCTGCCTATAAAGGTTAAGAGCAGCCGCGAACTTCAAGCGACAAGCTGCAAGAAAAACCCCGGTTGATCCGGGGTTTTTTGTGGGTGCTTGATAAGCACGCCAAACATGACGTTTAACACCGTTCTATCTTGGTTTTTACTTGTTTAAAATTCCTCAATAGCGTCTTACATCCAGTCGTAAATTTCCCGCGAAATTTGAACGAGGCGTTTATTCAAACCCTTACCAGCCGGCAGTAGACTCGCGTTCATGAAAAAGAACACTAGCGGCCCACGCTTCAAAGCGCTCCTCGAAGCAGCGAACATCACGACCACCGGATTTGCCGAATTCCTGGATACGGCTCCGCAAAATGTACATAACTGGTACACCCGCGGTGTGCCCGCCCATTGCATGGAAGAAGTCGCCAGAAAACTCTCCGTCAGCAGCGACTGGCTGAAAACCGGCGAAGGCTCGAAAGACGCCCAGCACCTGCGCCTGCTCGACGAATCCGGCAACACCTTCGATGCCCAGACCATCCGCGGTGTCTACACGGTCATCGAGCCTGTCGACGTCGAACTGCCTTTGTACAAAGAAGCTGTCATCGCCCCGGGCTCCAACGAGACCCACGTCATAGAAGACCCTGAGCAATCCATCCGCCTGCCCCGCAGCCACCTTGACTCCCTGGAAATCAACCACGCCGACGCCATCTGTGTCTTCATGAGCGGTAACAGTATGGGAGAGAAAATTGAAGACGGTTCGACCCTGGCGATTGACCGTGGCCTGACCCAGATAATCGATGGCGAGATCTACGCCATCGAACATGACGGCATGCTGCGCATCAAGTACCTGCACCGACTGCCGGGCAACTCCCTGCGACTGCGCAGCCACAACCGCGCCGAGTACCCGGATGAAATCTTCAGGGCCGCACAAATCGAAGAGCAGAACATCAGGGTGCTGGGTTGGGTGTTCTGGTGGTCGACCCTGAACAAACGGAGGCCGGCGGTGCCGTTTCTTTAAGCGCTCCAGAACGCCCATCGGCCACCCATCCGGGTGGCCGAACGGCTCTGCCCGGCACTTCCCGCTGGGAATTTGCGTCAAACCTGCGTATGCTGCGCCCCACATTTGCGCATCGACCCGCCTTGCGGCTCAGATGCACTGACCTGGCAGATGACTTTCTCACCAGGTCCCACAGCCGGACGCAAGATCCGGGTGTACGTTTTGAAGGCTGGCGCGGTTTACCAAAAATGATCCAAGCCAGTCCCCGAGAAGCCGGCCACAAGCCGGCTTTTTAATGCCTGAAAGAAAGTGATTCGCGAATCACCCAACCCCTTCCGTATTCAGCGCATAAAACTCCTGCAACTTGGCTTGCAACAGTTTCTTGTCTGGCAATTGAGTGTGGTACTCCGCGATCAAGGCAGGCGACAGTGAGCGGTTCAGGGCGTACTCGACGATTTCGTCCTCTTTGCTCGCGCACAGCAATACGCCAAGCGCCGGGTTTTCGTGTGGCTTGCGGACATTGCGGTCCAACGCTTCAAGATAAAAATCCATCTTCCCCAGGTATTCCGGCTCAAAGCGTCCGACCTTGAGTTCGATCGCCACCAGGCAGTTCAGCCCGCGGTGGAAAAACAACAGATCCAGCGCAAAGTCCCGCCCACCTACCTGCAACGGATATTGCGAACCCACAAAGCAGAAGTCCCTGCCCAGTTCGATCAGAAAGTCCCTGAGTTTGTGCAACAGGCCTCCATGCAAGTCTGTCTCGGCATGACCACGTTCCAGAGCCAGAAACTCGACCACGTAGGCATCCTTGAACACATCCAGGGCCTGGGGATGAATTTGTCGCAGCGGTGCTGACACTTTTGCCGGGCTGACCACTGAACGTTCAAACAGAGCTGCCTTGAACTGCCGCTCCAGTTCGCGGCTCGACCACTTCTCCTGGATTGCCAAGCGCAGGTAAAACTCACGCTCCTCCGGGCGTTTGCTCTGGTTGAGGATGATCAGATTCTGGGTCTAGGGCAATTGTCGCAGCAGTGCTGCGACTTTTGCGTCATGCCTATAAGCCTCGTAAAACTTACGCATGCGAAAAAGATTCGCACGGGTGAACCCCCGCAATCCAGGCTGCGTATAGGCCAGGTGCTGAGCCAGCTGCGCCACCACCCCATCACCCCACTCCGCCGCTTCAATTTTGCGACTGATGTAGGCCCCAACCTGCCAGTGCAGCTCAATCAGTTCGGTGTTGACCGCCTGCATGGCGCGTTGTCGCGCGGTCACAATCAGTTGGGTGATTTCGTTGAAAGCTGATTCGAGAGAGGTATCGCTACGAAGATCATTCACGTCAGGGCATTTCCATGTCGGTTGGAGGCCCTCTCAATTACTCCTGATACCGACGCAAGAACATTCACAATGTATGTCTGCATGAAACAACGCTAATAGGCCTCCATCCCGCCCAGAGAACACGTGCAAAGCCAAAATGGTCGATGCCAAATCCACCCCGTCCAAAAACCGCCCCCTTACCCCGGAAGAAGCTCTGCCGGTCAGACTTCGCTTTCAAGCTCAACGGGAACCTACGCAATGGATCTGCACATCCCGACCCTGCTGGTAGTCTCGGTCTTCGTTTTCATTCTGATGGGTTTGTTGACCTGTCATGCCTGGTGGCGTGATACCGGCGAGCTTCCTCTGGCATATCTGGGTGCAATGATGCTGCTGGCGGCGCTGGGTGTGGTGCTGATCAGTTGGCGGGGTCGATATTGTCCCGCTCGTTTTCAACCGCGAGTCGGGCTACGACCTTTCGAGCCTGCTTTCACAGGCGGATGAAACCCTATATAGCGCCAAGGATCACGGTCGCAATCGTGTGCAAACGCTGCGCAAGTTGTACCTCAACCTCACGGATAGCTGAACGACTTCACCAACGTCAACTCCCCCACCGCACGCATCGGCACCAGGAAGGTCTCCATCTTCTCACTCGGCGTGCCTTCCTCGGTAATTACCGTCACCTGCGCCGTGGTCAGCGCTTGCACCGCGTCTTCCTGCCCCTCTTCATCACTGCTGTAGCCGCCGCCAAAGTAGTTCACATAGACCAGATATTGCCCTTTGATCGGCGCGGGCATGGCGAAGATTTCCGGGCCGTAGCCGGTGGTGACGTCGACGTCGAGCGCTGCGCCGTTGGGGGCGACGCGGTCGCCGTACCAGATGTGGGCGCCGTCGGGGGTGATCAGGTGCAGGTCGAGGTCGGTGTTGTCGCTGTCCCAGGACAGCAATACGCGCAACTTGGCCGGGGTCGCACCGCCGCCGCTGTTGAGAAATTGCGTGCGCTGACGTTGTTGGCCATCAGGGCTGCGAACCTCGACGCTGTTGCTGCCGTTGGGGAATGAGAACGGGCGATCGAAGCGGCCGGCCGGGTCGATTTTCAGTGGCATGCTCACCCCGTTGACGATCAGCCGGCCGGGCTCTGTGGATTTGGGCGTGACTTTGATCTGCCCGCTGATGCGCGCGGTATTGGCCTGCCCTGCCGGGGTATTCACCGACGAGGCCGGGTAGTTGACGGTCTGCCCGAAGTTTTCCCCTTCGCCCTCAGGCGCTCCGGTGCGCCAGCCGCCTGCGGGGGTATTGAGTTTGACGCTGTCAGCCGCCATCACCGATGGCAACGCCACCAGCGAACAGAGCAACAGCAAGACCTGTGGATAACGGAGTTTCATGGACTATTCCAGCAAGAGGTGGCGGGCGAGCCCTTCGATGTAGGTTTCATCCTGGCCATTGGGGTGTGCTTCGAAGGCCAGGTGCAGGTATTCGTGGGTCAGGTCGAGGCGTTCTTGCAGCGTCTGCGCACCGCGTACGTAGATGCGCTGACGTCCGCGGTCGACATAGGGGCGACCGAAGGCCAGGCGGCACACGGCGAAGGTGCTGACCTCGTTGTAGCCGGTTTCGCTTTCAAGTTTTTGGCGCCAGCCGCGCCGTTGTTTCTGCAGCCATGCTTGCGCGGCGGGCAACGCTTCGCAGGACGCGACCGGGTTGTCCCAGCGGCTGAGGCTGGCGCGTGGGTAGGCGTGCAGCAGGATGGCGTCGTATCGCTGGCCGGCACGGGCCTGTTCGACAGCTTGCTGCCAGGACAGCTTGTCCGGGCCGGGTTGATCGGAATGGTAGGTGACGGTGCTGCCGGCCAGCACCAGGTCGCTGGTCCAGGCGGCGATGTCGCGAGACTCGGATGACGCCGGACGCGGTGCGACCCGCTGACGGCTGCTGCTGTCGTCGATGCTCAGGCAGTCTCCGCTGCGCGTGGCGTTTTGCAGCAGGTACGTACGAATGGCCACGGCCAGGGCTTTGGCGGCCTCGACCGGTTCGGCACTGGCTTCACGCTGGAGAACTCGGGCGACGTACTCTTCGCGATCCAGACGAGCCACGAGCTTATCGTTCAGCAGAAACAGTTCGCCGTCGCTGTGAATATCCAGCGCATTACCCTTGGCGAATTCAACGCGGTAGTCACCCTGCAATGCCCCGGAAGTCACCACACTGCCCCCCGACAGCACGCGCCGAAGTGGATAGCGGGAGAACAGGTCGACTTCTACGCACTGCCCTGCATCCGCAGGCCATGCAACAGGAATCACCGTAGACAGTGCCGGTGCGTAATCACGTAGTACCCGCTGACTGGTGCCCCGTCCTCCAGCCCAGACCGGTGTGCCATCCGCCGTCCAACCGGCAAACCCGCCCTGACGCGATGTTGCATCCTGATCCGCCAGCCAGCTCCAGGTTTTCACTCGCAGGCGGCTTCCGAGCTCGCCGACGACTTGGCCATCAGCGGCATTGAGCACCACATTGAGCAACACACGCCGGGCTTGATCCTGCGCCGGCAGCACGGCCAACACCTTCAACAGTTCCGCCACCGAAACCCGGGTAGCCGGTTGCAACGAAGGCAAATCCAGCAACCATTGCGGCGCCTGCCGCGTCTGCCAATAGGCTCGCCAGTCGGCATCGCCGATGCCCAACCGCGCGGATTCGAAATACAGACCGCACGATTTCACCAACGCCTGATCACGCTCGATCCTGCCACCCGCCGTGCAGCAATAAACCTCTTCTTTCGACTGGCCGCGGCATTCATAAGCCGGCTCACGCGCGCCGGTGTCCACCAGCCAGGCGTAGACGAACAACTTCCACACACTGCCCAGCGGCGTCTGCAAGGTCTGCGGCAACGGCTCGCGGGTGATCACCTGCGTTCGGCTCAGCGACAACAAGTCTCCCTTGAAGGCCAGGCGCAGAGGTTCGTCCTGCGCCGTTGCCAGCACAGGGATCAAACACAGCAACCAACCTATCAGCAGCCTGTGCACGTCAGTGAACCGTGACTTGGCCAAGGGTTGCCTTTTGTTCAAGCGCCTGATGTTGCGGCGCATAAATCTGAGTGAAACGCACCGGCGGCAAGTTGAACTGCCCCTTCTGCGAGAAACGCACCAAATGCCGCAGACGCAACTCGCCACTCAAGGCATCGACCGGAACGGCGTAAGCCATTTGCCCCGGTTCGAATCGCGCCTTCTCCAGCGATGTCGGTTCGGTGCCAGCCTTGCCCATGAGCTTGATGCCCCAGGTGGTGCGCTCGACATCGGCGCCCGGTGGTAGCGGCACTTCCAGCATCCCGTAACGCAACGGTTTGGCGGCTTTGCTGGTGACGATCACTTCGTCGAGATAGAGGTTGTCGCTGGACAGCGGCGCGTTGCCGATCGCTTCAAGTTTGAAGGTGAAGGCCTCATCCCCCGGCACCAGTCGCGACAGGCGACGGGTGATGGTCACGGCCATCGGATCGACCGCCGGCTGCTGGCTGCGGTAGCTCAATGCAGCGCGCAGCGGACGCTCTTGTACCCCGGTCAGCGTCAATACCGTCGGCACTGGCGCAGCCCCCTGCCACGTCCAATACATCTCACCAGAAACCCCGTACTGTTTCTTCCAGCCTTCACCCGGCGCCAATGCAATGGTGGGCGATGCCTGCTCGATGCTGCGTTGCAGCCAGGTCAATGCCAACGCCCGTTCCAGGGTCGATTGCTGTGGCAGCAAACGTTGCAACAAGGCCTGGCCGTGAGCCTGATCGAAGGGTTGCAGCGACAGGTTCAGCGCTTCGGCAAACGGCTGGGAACTGACCGCCAGACGTTGCTGCGCGTCGGCCAGTTGCCGATTGAACGCATCCGGCAAAGCGACCTTCGCTTGCCTGGCCAGCGATGCCGTCAGCACTCGTGCGGCCGCCAGCCCCAATGCGGAATCCGGATCGCTCATGACGAGGCTGTCTTCGCCGTCCTCCATCAGGTTCGCGGCAGTGCCCTCGCCCGCTTTCGCCAGGTCGTCAATCAAGCCACTGAGCAAGGTGTTGACCGGCAACTGCATCTGTTTGGCGAACGACAGGATCAGCGCCCGCTGCAACAGCGGCGTGCTCTTCGCCTGCTTGGCGTAGACCTCCAGCACCCGCTGCCAATGCTCCGGCGGCAGGCTCAGTTCCAGCACCTGGCTGGCATGCCAGTCGGCGTAATAGGCGTAGGCGGTGAGGAAGGCATCCGGCTCGCCGTCCATGCCCCACCAGGTGAAACACGCCGAAGGGCCGGCCATTTGTACCAGGCGCAAGCGACTGTTTTGCATGATCAGGCGCAGGCGATCACGGGTCTGCGGATTCGCCGCCAGCGTCGGGTAGGCGATGCTCAATGGCAGCAGGCGGCTGGCGGTCTGCTCGACGCCACCGTAGGGGTAGCTCAACAGATCGTCGAGTGCAGAACGGAACAACGCTTGCGGACTGTCGTCCAGATGCAGGCGGATATCACTGGCGTCAGTCGGTAATGTCAGCGGCGTATCGCCCTCACCCACATCAAGGCTCTGGGTTTGAGTCACCTGCCAGCCTTCACCGGTCGCGCTCAGGCGCACCGCCAGAGCATCAGCGGTTTTGCCATCCTGCACCAGCTCGGCGCTCCACTCGCCATTGGCCAGTTCAAAGTTCGGCAACGGGATGTAGTTGATGCCGCTGTTCAGGGTCACAGGCACACGCTGTTCGTTGCCGGCGAAATGGGTCACCAGTTCGGCCTTGACCGGTTTCTCGGCCTGGCTGAAGGCGAACACACCGAGGTCCGGTTTGTCGCCGGCGCGGAATCGAGTCGGGCCGCTCCACTTCAGGTACAGCGGTTTTTCCGAGCGCACGAATTGCTTCTTCTGCCCGACCTGCCCGCCATCGGCGATGGCCCTGGCGGTGATGCGCCAGCGGGTCAGGGAGTCAGGCATCTTGAAGGTGAAGCGGGTTTTGCCGTTGGCATCGGTCAGCAATTCAGGTTGCCACGCCGCCGTGTCGACGTCCTCGCGACGCGGTCGCTCCAGCACCTTCACGCCGCGCTCACTGCGATTGGCTTTGCCCGGTGCACCGGGGCTGCCCGGCAAGGCGACGTCATAGCTGATGAACGACAAACTGGCACTGGTGCGTACGTTGTTGCGGCGTGGGTGATAGAAGAACTGGTCGATGCTCGGCGCCACTTCCGGTTGCAGGGCGTAGACCATTTCATCAACCACGCTGACCGTCAGGTGCGCAGGAATCGCTTTGCCGGCGAACTGGGTGGTCAGGTCCACCGAGACGGTTTCGCCCGGCTGATAGGTTTCTTTGTCGGTGGCGATGGCCACGTCGATCTGTGGCGTGACCACCTTGATGCCGGCGTTTTGGAAACTGTACTGGCCGCCCTTGGTGTACAGCACCGAGAAGGTCAGGTTCGGCGCGAAACCGTCTTTCACCGGGATGCGCGCGCGGTATTGGGTATCGCTGAGTTTTTCCATCTTCAGCCAGTCGCCGCCCTTGGAAAGCAACGCAGTGGCTTCGACTTTGTCCCGCTCCAGAGATAGCAGCGCATCGCTCACTGGCTCGGGGAAAGTGATCAGTGCCAGCGCTTCATCGCCTGCGATGTACTCGGGCTTGTCGAGGACGATCTCCACGGTGCCGGGTACGGCTTTGACGCCTTCGCCGGTTACCGAATGGCCGGTGGCGCCAACCACCCGGCCATGATCATCCTTGAGTGTCAGGTTGTAGGTCCCCGGCCGGTCAAAGGCCAGGGTGAACGCCTTGTCGGTTGCCGCGAGTTTGCCTTCGCCGGTGCTCTGGTCTTCCAGTCGCACCCAGCCATAGCTGCCCGGCGTAACGGCATCGGCCTGCTCGCCTTCGCGGGCGTAGCTGAACGCAACCTTGTCACCCACCGCGCTGAAGCGCCAGGGCGCGCTCAAGCGGAAATTCGCCGCGCCACGGTCGATGAGGATTTCCTTGGTGGTCTTGACCCGATACGCCGCGCCGTCGCTGGCAAACACCGTGAGCATGTAGCGACTTGGCTTGTCCGCAGCCGGCAAGTCGAGGGACGCGTTGCCCTTGGCATCGGTGGTCAATTCGGTGCTGGTCAGCTCCACCGGAAATTGCCCGAGGTATTGCAGTTCGTTGTCGACCATCGACAGCTGTTGGGCGCGCAGGCTCAGGCTCAATTTCGCATTGGCCACCGGCTTGCCGTCCGGGTACAGCAGCACCAGGTTGCCCTTGACCGGCTCGCCAGTACGGTAATCCTGCTTGGCCAGATTGAGCGAAATCTCGAAGTGCGGCTTGATGTATTCAGCGACGCGAAAGGCGCTGCTGTAGGCCTGATCCTTGTAGTTGAAACGCAGTTCATATCCACCGGCCACGGCGTTATCGGGCAACTGGAATCGGCCTTGAGTGCCTGCCTTGGAATCGAGCTTCAGATCGAGGGATTGCAGCGCCGTGCCGGTCGCATCCAGCACGGTCACATTGACGTCAGCCGCGCTTGGCTGCACCGAGTCCCGCGCGTTCTTGAATTCACGCCCGACGATTTTCAGCGACACCCAATCCCCCGGCCGATACAGCGGCCGGTCGGTGAAGGCATAGAGCTTGGTGTCGTAGATTTCGCTGTCGTAGTAGAAATTCTCGGAGACGAACACCCCGCCCTCTTCGTCCTCACCGATCACGAACGAGCGCTCGGGGCTGACGTGTTTCAGGCGCAGCAAGCCGTCGGTATCGGTGGCGCCACTGCTCATGACGCCGAGGCCATCGGTCCACAACACATTGACCTTCGGCACCGAACTGCCTTCGTGTTTGCGCGCGGCCCACACCAGCAATTCGTCACCGGCGATCTTGCTCACCGCCACGGTGTTGGAGACGAACACCATGGTAGTCGCGCGGTACTTGCCGATCAGCGCCTCCACCAGATAAAGACCCGGTTTGAGATTGCCCAACGGGATGTACACGTTGCCCGGCGCGACGCTGACGAATTCGCTGGAAGACCCGGCCAGGTTCACCCCTGCAGGTGGCTGGATCGGCTTGGCCTGCCACAACGGATAACGGAACTGGCTGACCACCGGCAAACCCGGTATCAGCGCGAATTGCGGCTGCGCATCGTAGGGCGTTGGTGCGGCCATCGCGTTGCCCATCTTCAGTTCCGGCACTTCCTCGGTGACTTGTTTACGCGACTCGTAGGAAAACGCCCGCTGCATCACCCGACGGGATTTGCGATACCAGTTGTCCCACAGGTAAGCGAGGGTATTGGACAGGCCTTCACCCTTGAACTGGCCATCGCTGACCACCCGATGCAGGTTCTTCTGGCGCTTGAGGAAATCCAGCGGTTTGTCGATGCGATACACCCGAATATCGGCACCGCCGTAGGGCTCCATGCGAAACCGGCGATAGTCGCGGCCCGGCGCTTCGAGGCGCACCATCGCCGGTTCATCGCTGGCAAAACTGCTGTCGGCCAGCAGGAAAAAACTCTCGCCGGCGACCGGCGCATAGCCGCTGGACGGGACCGAGTCTTCGGCGTCAACCGCCGAGAACGGCAGCACCAATACCAACATCAGAGACAGAAAACGCAGCATGCGGGCACCGGTCATTGGGAAAGAAAATTCAGTCGATAGACGCCGATGAAGTTGGGGTTGGCTGCGTCGGGTATCCATCGGGTGTCCTTCCATGTCATGAGTTGCTGCAGGCTTGCCGAACGCATGCCGTTGTCGGTGGGGGTACTGGTGCCGGTGTGATAGGCGATGTAGCGGCCCATCCAGATCATCAGGTGCTGGTCGTCGCCCTGATCGAAAAACATCAGGTCGCCAGGGCGTGCTTGAGACACATCGCGGCTGACCAGATGGCTGTTGAACTGGATCAATTTGATCGCATTGACGTATGGCCCGATCTTGCCGCCGCCCTGCTGCCATTGCTGGGCAAGACCGCGCTGGGCGTCGCTCAGTTGCAGTTCCGGCGGCAGGTAGCGATTGGACAGTCCATTGCTGCGCAGCCATTTGTCGTCATGGACCTTCAACGCTTCGTTAGCGGCGAAGCGCACCAGCCCGGCGCAGTCTTGCTGATACCAACGGGGGCTCGGGCCCTGGCTCAGTTGCTCTTGGGCGATGCGCACGAACCAGGCACGAAACACCTGGGATTGCTGTGGGTCGAGCGACGGTGCCTCGACAGCGCGGGCACCCGCGCTCAGCAACAACGCCAGCAGGCCGAGACTTCGGATCAATGTCGTCACAGGGCTTTCCACTCCAGCGGCAGCCACTGCCAGTGGCCGTCTGGCTCGCTGCCTTCGGGCAAGGTCAGGGCGTATTTGCCGTAGCCGCCGAGCTTGCGCAGTTTCGGGATCAGGTAGGTTTGCGCGGCGTTGTAGAACACCGGCTCCATGTCCTGGGGCAGGCTGTCGAGGGTTTCCTGCTGCATCAGTTGCGCCATCGAATCCGGGCCGAAATAGACCGGCATCAACAGGTCTTTCGGTACCACGTCGGCCATCGGCGGGAAGCGTTTGTCGAGGGTGCCGAGGGCCTTGTCCACCAGCTTGTCGTCGAGGGAAAACAGCAGCGTCGAACCATGCCGCGCCAGGCTGACTTTCATGAACGCCTTGCCGGTGATGGCGTCGGGGACTTCGGCTTCCTTGGCCGCATAGGGACCGAAACTGGAGCTGACCTGACGTTGCCACTGGTGGCTCTGGCCTTCCTGTTTTTCCACCACCGGGAAGGCACCGTCTTCGACATTGCTCTCGTAGGCGCCGACCATCGAGCCGAACAGGCTACCCAAATCCCCATCGAGTTTGCCGCTGTCGTCATCGTTGAGGCTGGCCACCAGCAAGGGCGTATACAACCGCGAATCGGCATACCAGCACAGGCCCGCCGCACCGGCCATGTGTTCGGTCAATGCCTGGGCCACCTTCTCCTCGGCACCGAGTTTCACCAGCAGTGGTTTCTGTTGTTCGGCAGCCAGCGGCAACGCCACGCAAGCGCTGGCCCCCATGGGCATGGCTTGCCAGATCGGTTTGAATTCGAAGTCCGGCTGATTCTCCAGTTCATCCATCGCCAGAAAACTGTGCCAGCCCTTGTCGTCCATGTCGAAACGCAGGCCGGCGAAGTTCGGAATGAAGCGCTGGTAACCCATGGCCAGCACGCTGGCATTCACCGACAGGCGTTGTTTCACCTCCGGCGCACGAGGCGGCAGGCCGAAGGCTTCGGGGAACAGTTTGTCGCCATTGAGCAGCGCCGCAATGGCCGTGGTCGACACGCTGCCCGACTCTTCCGTTGCACCACTTTGCGGATCGTAGAGTTTCGCCGGATTGGACAGCACCACCAGTTTGTCGCCATGGGACGCGAACAGCAGCGCCTTACTCGCGTTGTAACTGAGTTGATAGAGCGCCACGTCGTCGGTACCGACCTTCACGTCAGTGACCTTGCTCAACTGCGAGTCGTCCAGCGCCACTTTGGCCAGCGGCTCCAGCACCTTGGCCAGCCCGCCGCGATCCATCACCAGCAGGAAATCCTTGAGCCGCCCATCCGCCCCGCGCCACAACGCTACGTCAGCAGGTTGATCGAACAGTTGCTCGATCAAGGTGTCCTGCAGTTTCAGGTCATGTTCGTAGATGATTCGCCGCAAGCTGCCGATCAACCCCAGGCGGTCGGCATGGGTTTCGTAATAGAAGACGAAATCTTCGGTCAGGGTTTCCTTGAGGAACGGCACCGCCAGCAGGTCCTTGGGCAACTGGCTCAGGGAATGGGTTTCCAGCAGGCCATCCGGGCGGCTCATGCCCAATTTGTCACTGGCCAATACAGGCGCCGGGGCCTTGGGCTTGTGCATGAACCACCCCAACCCACCGGCCACGCCAATGACCAGGCATATCCCGATCAGCAGCGTCGGCCAATGCAGGGAAGGTTTGGTCGCTGGTGCGCCAGCGGCCGGAGTAACAGTGCTATCACTCATGTTCACAAAACCCGATGTTCATCCGTGGAGCGGGGATGCTTAGTAGTTGAAAGTCTTGACCAGCAGCAGGTCGCCGATTGCGCGCAGGGGCACGATGAACGTCTCGCGTTTTTCATCGACGGTGTTTTCGTTGAGCACCAGGTTGATCTGCGAGGTAATGACCTCGTTCTGGTTGCTGGACTCATCGAAGTTATAGCCGCCGCTGCCGAAGTTGCCCCAATAGTTCACGTAAACCAGATAGGTGCCATGCAGCGGCGCGGTCATGGTGAACATTTCCGGACCCGGGCCATCGACGCCGTCAGGGTCGAGGCCGCCGCCGTTGGTCAAGGCCGGGTGCGCCCAGAAGGCATGCTGGCCATCGGGCGTGACGATGTGCAGGTCGAGTTCGGCCTTCGGATCATCCCAACCCAGCACCACGCGAATCCGCGCTGGGGTACGCAGGTTGTTGGCTTCATAGAATTGAACACGTTTGAGGGACTGGCCTTCGGCGCTGCGCACTTCGACGCTGTTGGAGCCGGCGCCAAACGCATAGGGCCGGGCAAAACGCCCTTGCTCGTCGGTATAGAGATTCAGCGGATTGCCGTTGACCGCCAAGGTGTGCGGCCCACGCTGGGTGCCCAGGGCCTTCAGTTGGCCTTCGATCATCGTGCGATTGCGCTGCACACCCCGGTCGATGGGGGGCGTGGGATAGGCGACTTGCGGGTTTTCGCTACGGTCCAGCAAACCGTTGTAACGCCAGCCGCCCACCGGCTCCGATAGCTCGGCATTCGGCGCAGCCAGAATCACGGGCACGATAGCCAACCCGATCAGCAGCAAAAGAAATGAGCGCATGCGACGCCTCCTGCCATGCATGACGAAACCTTGCGCCTGATCCTGGGCGCGTTACAGATGTGGATACTGCGTTTCGTCTGAAAGACCCGTAACTGCCAGGTCGTATAGGGCTCGAAGGTTAGCCATTTGGGTGTTTTTTAACAATCGGATGGCTCCGAAATTGCGGTGGGAGTCACGGTAATGGGTGGACGGTGAGCCGAATAGCGATGTTATTCGGCTCATAACGTGAGCCGAATAATCCTCAGCACACTTTAGGACCACTAACTTTGTGGCGAGGGAGCTTGTCGGATCGCCGCACCGTCCCGCTGGCCTGCGAAGCAGGCCCAATCAATTGACCTCAGTATTCCTGAAAAACCTGCCAGATGAATTTAGGGTCGCTTTGCGCCCCAGCGGGAGCAAGCTCCCTCGCCACAGGGCTCCGCTTTTCGCCTGTCAAACACCCCGCTCATTTGCCCATGCCCCCCCTATCTGCTAGTGTCGCGCCGGTTTAACGTCAACCGGAAATCGCCGCCATGGCCCGCAAAAAAGCTGCACTGGATTTCGAACAGTCCCTCGCCGACCTGCAAACGCTGGTGGAGCGTCTGGAGAATGGCGAATTGTCGCTGGAGGACTCGCTGGCCGCTTTCGAGCAAGGCATCGGTCTGACTCGCGATTGCCAGGCGGCGCTGGCCCAGGCCGAGCAAAAGGTTCAGGTGCTGCTCGAGCGTGATGGCGAGTTGGCCGAGGAACCCTTCGACGCGGATCAGCCAGAATGATTGCAGCGTATTCGGCAAGCAGCCAGGCCCGGGTCAATGCAGCCCTGGAAACCCTGTTCACCGCGCCGAGCCCCGAGCTGGCGCGGCTGTACGAGGCCATGCGCTACAGCGTGATGAATGGCGGCAAACGCGTGCGTCCACTGTTGGCCTACGCCGCGTGCGAAGCGTTGGGCGGCAAGGCCGAGCAAGCCAACGGCGCAGCCTGTGCGGTGGAGCTGATCCACGCCTATTCGCTGGTGCATGACGATTTGCCGGCGATGGACGATGACGACCTGCGTCGCGGCCAGCCAACCACCCACAAGAAATTCGATGAAGCCTGCGCGATCCTCGCCGGCGACGGCTTGCAGAGCCTGGCCTTCAGCGCCCTGGTCGATCCACGCCTGAACGCATCGGATGCCGAAATCCGCCTGCAAATGGTCAGCGCCCTGGCGCTGGCGGCAGGCCCGGCGGGCATGGTCGGCGGTCAGGCCATCGACCTCGGCTCGGTCGGTCTGAAGCTTGATCAGAAAGCCCTGGAGTACATGCACCGGCACAAGACCGGCGCGTTGATCGCGGTCAGCGTCAAACTCGGTGCCCTGGCCAGCGGCCGTGCCGAGAAAGACGAACTCAAGTCCCTGCAGACTTATGCACAGGCCATCGGCCTGGCATTCCAGGTGCAGGACGACATTCTCGACGTCGAAAGCGATACCGAAACCCTCGGCAAACGCCAGGGCGCCGACATTGCCCGGGACAAACCGACCTACCCGGCCCTGCTCGGCCTCAACGCTGCCAAGGCCTATGCCCTGGAACTGCGCGACCAGGCCCTGCACGCCCTGCGACCGTTTGACGCAGCGGCCGAGCCGTTGCGCGATCTGGCCCGGTATATCGTCGATCGCCGCAGCTGACGGCGAATCCGCCAAAAAAAACCAACGCGTGGGCAGGGACCGATGCATCAGGTAAACTGCCGCATCTTTTATACCTATAACGATTCGCCTGATGCCCACGACGTTTCATGAGATTCCCCGCAAGCGCCCGACCACGCCCCTGCTCGACCGCGCGAACACGCCGGACGGCCTGCGCCGGTTAGGCGAAGCCGAGCTGGAAACCCTGGCCGATGAGTTGCGCCTGGAATTGCTCTACACGGTCGGCCAGACCGGTGGGCATTTCGGTGCCGGCCTGGGCGTGATCGAGCTGACCATCGCGCTGCATTACGTCTTCGACACCCCGGACGACCGGTTGGTGTGGGACGTGGGTCATCAGGCTTATCCACACAAGATCCTCACCGGTCGTCGCGAGCGCATGGGCACCCTGCGCCAGAAGGACGGCGTCGCTGCGTTCCCGCGCCGCTCCGAGAGCGAGTACGACACCTTTGGCGTCGGCCACTCCAGCACCTCGATCAGTGCCGCGCTGGGCATGGCGATTGCCGCCCGCCTGCAAAACAGCGAGCGCAAAGCGATCGCGGTGATTGGCGACGGCGCGTTGACCGCGGGCATGGCGTTCGAGGCGCTGAACCATGCGCCGGAAGTGGACGCCAACATGCTGGTGATCCTCAACGACAACGACATGTCGATCTCGCGCAACGTCGGTGGCTTGTCGAACTACCTGGCGAAGATCCTTTCCAGCCGCACCTACGCGAGCATGCGCGAAGGCAGCAAGAAAGTGCTGTCGCGCCTGCCCGGTGCCTGGGAAATCGCCCGTCGCACCGAAGAATATGCCAAGGGCATGCTGGTTCCCGGCACGCTGTTCGAAGAGCTGGGCTGGAACTACATCGGCCCCATCGATGGCCACGACCTGCCGACCCTGATCGCCACCCTGCGCAACATGCGCGATCTGAAAGGCCCGCAGTTCCTGCACGTCGTCACCAAGAAAGGCAAAGGTTTCGCCCCGGCGGAAGTCGACCCGATCGGTTACCACGCCATCACCAAACTCGAACCCCTGGACGCCCCGGCTGCCGCGCCGAAAAAGGCCAGTGGGCCGAAATACTCAGGTGTGTTCGGTGAATGGTTGTGCGACATGGCGGCTGCCGATCCGCGTCTGGTCGGGATTACCCCGGCGATGAAGGAAGGCTCGGACCTGGTCGCTTTCAGCGAACGTTTCCCGCTGCGCTACTTCGACGTGGCCATTGCCGAGCAGCATGCCGTCACCCTCGCGGCCGGCATGGCCTGCGAAGGCGCCAAACCCGTGGTGGCCATCTATTCAACCTTCCTGCAGCGCGGCTACGACCAGTTGGTGCATGACGTCGCAGTGCAGAATCTCGACGTACTGTTCGCCATCGACCGCGCAGGCCTGGTGGGCGAAGACGGTCCGACCCACGCCGGCAGCTTCGATTTGTCGTTCCTGCGCTGCATTCCCGGCATGCTGGTGATGACCCCGAGCGATGAAAACGAGCTGCGCAAGATGCTCACCACCGGTCACCTGTATGAAGGCCCGGCGGCGGTGCGTTACCCGCGCGGCAACGGCCCGAACGCGACCATCGAGAAAGACCTCGAGCCAATCGAGATCGGCAAAGGTGTAGTCCGCCGCCAAGGCAGCAAAGTCGCCCTGCTGGTGTTCGGCGTGCAATTGGCCGAAGCCCTGAAAGTCGCCGAGACGCTGGACGCGACCGTGGTCGACATGCGTTTCGTCAAGCCGCTGGATGAAGCGCTGGTTCGCGAAATCGCTGGCAGCCACGAGCTGCTGGTGACCGTCGAAGAAAACGCGATCATGGGCGGCGCCGGTGGCGCGGTCAGCGAATTCCTCGCCCGCGAAAACATCCTCAAGTCGGTGCTGCACCTGGGCTTGCCGGACATTTACGTCGAACACGCCAAGCCTGCGCAAATGCTGGCTGAGTGCGGCCTGGATGAAGCCGGGATCGAGGCTTCGATCCGCGAGCGCCTGCAACTGCTCAACCTCTAAATCCCTGGATACATGCAACACCCTGTGGGAGCGGGCTTGCTCGCGAAAGCGTCGGATCATTCAACTGAGAAGTTGACTGACACTCCGCCTTCGCGAGCAAGCC